>JAIMKU010000008.1:0-36299 GCA_020692235.1 Hydrogenophilus sp. | reverse complement strand
CGTGCCAGTGGAAGGCGGGGAATTCGGCGGTCTCACCAAACCAGGCCCTGGCCTCGGGTGCAGTCGTGACCCGCGCCATGCCCCAGCCTATCTCCTTGATCAGATTGCCGGTGATGACGCCGCCCAGCGCCCTGGCGATCAACTGGCCACCCAGACAGTGACCGAGCACCGGGATGTGCGCGGTCACGGCTTGCCGGATCAACGCCAGCGAGCGCGGTATCCAGGGCAAGTCGTCGTTGACGCTCATCGGTCCGCCCATAAACACCAAACCGGAAAAGGCGTCTGGCGCGTCGGGGATCGGCTCATCCCGGTCCACGGCGATCAGTGTCCAGGGTATCCCCCGGACGGCCAGGAACTCGCCCAGATACGCCGGGCCTTCGTGGCCGATATGACGGAAGATGGCGACTGGCTTCATTGGCCGGTTTTTTTATCCCGTTCGATCAGTGCGTAGGCCGAGTGGTTGTGGATCGATTCGAAATTCTCGGCTTCGACGGTGTAGGCGTCGATCCGCTGGTCTTTATTCAGTGCCGCGGCGACGTCCCGCACCATATCCTCGACGAACTTGGGGTTGTCATAGGCGCGTTCGGTAACGTATTTCTCATCCGGGCGCTTCAACAAGCCATACAGTTCGCAGGAGCCATTGTCCTCAGCAAAGCGGACCAGGTCCTCGATCCAGATGAAGCTGTTGGTGCGCACGGTCAGGGTGACGTGGGAGCGCTGGTTGTGGGCGCCGTATTCGGAGATTTGCTTGGAGCAGGGGCACAGGCTGGTGACCGGCACCACGGCGCGGATGGTCTGGATGTATTCGCCGTTTTTGATCTCGCCGATGAAGGTGATGTCGTAGTCGATCATGCTTTCGACGCCCGACACCGGCGCCTTCTTGGTGATGAAATAGGGGAAACTCATCTCCACGTGGCCGGATTGGGCCTCCAGCCGTTCCACTATCTGGCGCATCATGGCCTCGAAGGATGCGACCGAGAATTCCCGTTCGTAGCTATTCAGTATCTCGACGAAGCGAGACATGTGGGTGCCCTTGAAGTGATGGGGCAGGTAGACGTACATGTTGAACGTGGCAATGGTGTGCTGGGCGCCGCCGTTCTTGTCCGCCACTCGGATGGGATGGCGGATGGCTTTGATGCCGACCTTGTCGATGGCGATCTGGCGGGCGTCGTGGTAGCTCTGGACATCGGGCATCGCCTTGGCCGCCGCCGAGGCGTCGCTAGGGCAAGGCGCCACGCTGTCGCAGACGCTGTCGCATGAGTTCATGATTAACTTCCTGTGTGTTCGATGACCGAAGTATAAGCCACCGATAATAGCCGAGTAAACTACTCGGAAATAAACTTGCCGATAGCGGACTCCATTCCGCTGGCGTCCAGGCCGCAACGGGCCAGCAACAGCGCCGGGTCGCCCGCTTCAACGAAACGGTCGGGCAGACCCAGGTGGAGCAGTGGTTTGACCAGGCCCATGGCCGCCAGGGCCTCGGCCACAGCGGTGCCGGCGCCGCCCATGATCGCGTTTTCCTCGACGCTCACCAGGTAGTCGTGAGTCTCGGCAAGTTGCCGGATCAGCGCCTCATCCAGCGGTTTGACGAAGCGCATATCGGCCACCGTGGCATCGAGCTTTTCGGCCACGACCAGGGCCGCCGTCACTAGGCTGCCAAAGGCCAGGATGGCCAACTTGCGGCCTTGCCGGCGGACCCTGCCCTGGCCAATGGGCAGCGTTTCCAAACCGGGCTCGATGACCGCGCCGGGCCCGACGCCGCGCGGGTAGCGCACCGCGCTGGGGCCGTTGTGACGGTAGGCCGTGGTCAGCAGGCGCCGGCACTCGTTCTCGTCCGATGGCACGGCGATCAGGATATTGGGCAGGCAGCGCAGGAAGCTAATGTCGTAAGCCCCGGCATGGGTCGGGCCATCGGCGCCGACCAGCCCGCCCCGGTCGATGGCCAGCATGACCGGCAGGTCTTGCAGGGCGATGTCGTGGATCAACTGGTCGTAGGCCCGTTGCAGGAAGGTGGAATAGATCGCCACCACCGGTTTCAGACCCTCGCAGGCCAGGCCGGCGGCGAAGGTCAGGGCGTGTTGCTCGGCGATGCCGACGTCGAAATAGCGTTCCGGGAATTTTTCCGCGAAGGCGACCAGGCCGGAACCCTTGCCCATGGCCGGGGTGATGCCCATCAGTCGGGCGTCGAGGGCGGCCGTGTCGGTCAGCCATTGCCCGAACACCTCGGTGTAGGTCGGCTTGCCACCGGCCTTGGCGGACAGGCCAGTCTCCGGGTTGAACTTGCCGACGCCGTGGTAGCCGCAGGGGTTCGCCTCAGCCGGTGCATAGCCCTTGCCTTTTTTTGTGACGATGTGCAGGAATTGCGGCCCGGATAGTTTCTTGATGTTGTCCAGGGTGTCGATCAGGGTGTCGATGTCGTGGCCGTCGATGGGGCCGAGGTAGTTGAAGCCAAACTCTTCGAACAAGGTGCCCGGCGTCACCATGCCCTTCATGTGTTCTTCTGCCTTCTTGGCCAGTTCCAGGAAGGGCGGCAGGTGCGAGAGCACCTTCTCGCCGCCCCGGCGCATGGCGTTGTAGAAGCGACCCGACATCAGTTTGGTCAGGTAGGTGTTGAGGGCACCAACGTTGTGCGAGATCGACATCCCGTTGTCGTTCAGGATCACCAGCAGGTTGGCGTCCATGGCGCCGGCGTTATTGAGCGCCTCGAAGGCCATGCCGGCGGTCATCGCGCCGTCGCCGATCACCGCCACGGTGCGGAAGTCCTCGCCCTTCAGCTTGGCGGCGGTGGCCATGCCCAATGCGGCGGAGATCGAGGTGCTGGAATGGCCGGTGCCGAAGGCATCGTATTCGCTCTCCTCGCGCTTGGGAAACCCGGATAGGCCGTCGGTCTGGCGCAGCGTGGCCATGCGCGCCTTGCGGCCGGTGAGAATCTTGTGGGCGTAGGTCTGGTGGCCCACGTCCCAGACTAGCTTGTCGCGCGGCGTGTCGAATACCGTATGCAGGGCCACGGTCAGTTCCACCACGCCCAGGTTGGAGGCCAGGTGACCGCCGGTCTTCGACACGGTCTCGATGATGAAGGCGCGCAGTTCGTCGGCCAGTTGTTTCAGCTCGGGCCGGGAAAGTTGTTTCAGGTCGGCCGGATAGTCAACGTGTTCAAGTAGGGTCAAAACTGTCTCTCGACAATGAAGCGGGAGATTTCGCCCAGCCGGCGGCCCAGCTCGCCGAACGGCGCGATGGCGGTCAGGGCATCGGCGACCAGCTCGCGGGCATAAGCGCGCGCCTCCTTGATGCTCATCAAGGTCAAATAGGTGGCCTTGCCTTGGGCCGCATCCTTGCCGGCGGTCTTGCCCAGGGTGGCGGTGTCGGCCTCGGCGTCGAGCACGTCATCCATGACCTGGAAGGCCAGACCGACGCACCTGGCGAAATGTTCCAGCGCCGCTCGTCGGCCATCCTCCAGCGCACCGCCGGACAGTGCGCCGAGCAGCACGGCGGCGCGGATCAGGGCGCCGGTCTTGTGGATGTGCATGAACTCCAGTTCGGCCAGATTGAGCTGCCGGCCGGTGCTGGCAATGTCCACCGCCTGGCCGCCACACATACCGCGCGAACCGGCGGCACGGGCCAGCAGGGCGATCAGCTTGGCGCCGGCGCCGGCCTCGGCCAGCATCTCGAAGGCGGCGCTTTGCAGGGCGTCGCCGACCAACAGCGCAGTCGTCTCATCATACTGGACGTGGCAGGTCGGCTTGCCCCGGCGCAGGTCGTCGTTGTCCATGCAGGGCAGGTCGTCGTGGGTCAGGGAATAGACGTGGATCAGTTCGACCGCAGCGGCGGCCGCCTCAGTCAGCGCGTTGTCGGCGCCGACCGCCTCGGCGGCGGCGAAGACCAGCATCGGCCGTACCCGCTTGCCGCCGCCCAGGGCGACATAACGCATCGCTTCATGCAGGCGTTTCGGTTCCAGGCTGGCGGCCGGCAGCGCGCGCGCCAGGGCGGCCTCGGTGCCGGCCTGGACGGTGCGCGTCCAGAGGGCGAAATCGGCCATTATTCGCCGGTCCCGATGTCCGGGTTGAAATCCTTGAGCAGCCCGTTCCCCAATATCTTTACTTGTTGCTCGGCGTCGGCCAGGGCCTTCTGGCAATAGCCAGTCAGTTCCATGCCGCGCTTGTAGGCCGCCAGCGAATCCTCCAGCGACAGATTGCCCGCCTCCATGGCCGCGACCAAGCCTTCCAGCTCGGTGATGGCGGCTTCGAAACTCTTGGGCGAGGCGGGTTTGGCGATTTTGCTCATGACGGTGGTTAAAGTCCGAGACTGGAATGATAGCTCAGCCGGGCAGGCGGCGTCATGAGTGAGCTCGTGCTCTTGCCCGAGCCCCACCGGTTATTGGATGAGTCGCGCCCGCGCTTGTTCAGTACAGGAGTGCTTAGGTATAGTGCCCACGCTGTCGTTGCCGTAGGAGGGCGAGCCGCAAGACTTCGCCGATGGCCTATCCACTCGCTACTCTTTCCGGTTACCGGATAGAGTAGCGGCATATTTGCACCTTATTTTTTATCATCGTATATGGATCCTTGCTTGCAGTCACCGCCGCCCGCCAGCCCGATTCGTATGCCGCCCTGGATCCGCCAGAAGCTGGGCGGCGGGGGGCATTTCCCGAATACCGCGCAGGCCGTCGCCGGTCTCAACACGGTTTGCGACGAGGCGCGCTGCCCGAACAAGGGCGAGTGCTGGAGCCGGGGCACCGCGACCTTCATGTTGCTGGGCGATACCTGCACCCGCGCCTGTGGTTTCTGCGCGGTGAAGACCGGCCGGCCGCAGTGGAACGACCCCGGCGAGCCGCGCCGGGTGGCCGAGGCGGCGCTGCGGATGGGCCTAAGCTTTGTGGTGCTGACCTCGGTTAATCGCGACGATCTGCCGGACGGCGGCGCCGGCGGTTTTGCCGAGACCCTTGAACAACTGCGTCTGGCCCGGCCGGATATGGGGGTCGAGTTCCTGACCCCAGATTTCCGCAACTGCCAGCGCGAGGCCGCCGACCTCATCGTCATGACGCTGAACCGCCTACCGGCAAGCGCCCGGCGCGACCTGGTCTGGGGCCACAACGTCGAGACCGTGCCGCGTCTGTATCGTGAGGCCCGCAAGGGCGCCCAATATGAGCGCTCGCTCGATCTGCTCAAACTGGCCGCCGGCCTGCCCGGCATCGAGGCCAAGTCCTCGCTGATGCTGGGTTTGGGTGAAACGCGGGAGGAGATCCTGGAGGTGTTGGCCGACCTGCGTGACGCCGGGGTGACCCGTTTGTCACTCGGGCAGTACCTGCGGCCGTCGCCGGACAACTTGCCGGTGGCCCGTTATGTTCATCCGGACGAGTTTGCCCAATACGAAGTTGATGCCCGCGCCATGGGTTACACCTGGGTCAAGGCCGGCCCGCTGGTGCGTAGCTCCTATTACGCCGAAGAGATTCAGGATGCTCAAACAAACCCCGCTTAACGCCAAACACCGCGAGGCCAATGCCAAACTGGTCGATTTCTCCGGTTGGGAGATGCCGATCCATTACGGCTCCCAGATCGCCGAACACCACGCCGTGCGGCGCGACGCCGGCATGTTCGATGTCTCCCACATGCTGCCGGTCGATATCAAGGGCGAGGGCGCGCGCGCCTTTCTGCGGCAATTGCTGGCCAATAATGTCGACAGGCTCACCACCACCGGCAAGGCGCTGTATTCCTGCATGTTGAATGAGGACGGCGGCGTGGTGGACGACCTCATCGTCTATTTCATGACCGATACCTGGTTCCGTCTCGTGGTCAATGCCGGCTGCGTCGACAAGGACCTGGCCTGGCTAGAGGCGCAACGCGACCGCTACGCCCCTGGCTTGCAAATCCTGCCCTGCCGCGATCTGGCCATGATCGCCATCCAGGGCCCCAATGCGGCGGCGAAGCTATGGCAGGCATTGCCCGGCAGCGAGGGCGTGACCCGAGCGATGAAGCCGTTCACCGCGATCGTCATCGGCACCATGTTCGTCGCCCGCACCGGCTACACCGGTGAGGACGGCTTTGAGGTCATGCTGCCGGCCAGGGCCGCGCCGTATATGTGGCAGGCCCTCACCGAGGCCGGCGTCAAACCCTGCGGCCTGGGCGCCTGCGACACCCTGCGCCTGGAGGCCGGCATGAACCTGTTCGGCCAGGACATGGATGAAAAGATCACGCCGCTGGAGGCCGGCCTGGCCTGGACCGTGGACCTGAAGGCCGAACGCGATTTCATCGGCAAGGACGCGCTGCTCAGATTGCCGCGCGACAAGCAACTGGTTGGTTTGCTGCTGCTCGAACGTGGCGTTTTGCGCGGCCATCAGCAGGTATTCACCGCCCAGGGCGCGGGCGAGGTGACCAGCGGCACCTTTTCGCCGACCCTCAACGTCGCCATCGCCCTGGCCCGCGTGCCGGTCGGGGTCAAGGTTGGCGACCCGGTCGAAGTGGCGATCCGCGACAAGAAAGTAATGGCGCGGGTGGTGGAATACCCGTTTGTGCGCAATGGCAAGGCATTGATCGACCTGTAGGAGTGGGCTTGCCCGCGATGCGCGGCCCAAGGCGCTTCTACCCTTTTTCCAGGAGAAAACCATGAACATTCCCAGCGATCTGAAGTACACCCTATCCCACGAGTGGGCCCACCTCGAAGCGGACGGCACCGTCACGGTGGGCATCACCGACCATGCCCAGGAACTGCTCGGCGACATGGTCTTCGTTGAGAACCCGGTCCTGGGCCGGCAATTGAAGGCCGGTGAGGAATGCGCCGTAGTCGAGTCGGTCAAGGCCGCCTCCGACGTCTATGCGCCGATCGCCGGCGAGGTGGTCGCCGCCAACGGTGACCTTGAGGCCAATCCCGACCTGCTCAACAAGGCGCCTTATGGCGCTTGGCTGTTCAAGGTCAAACCGGCCGATGCCGGCGACCTCGGCGGCCTGATGGACGCCGCCGCCTACCAGGTCCACGTGGATTCGGAAGCCCATTAATGGAGCGACAAGATGCAAGATGCAAGAGGCAAGGAAAGGCATGGTTTCTACTCTTTATTGAACCCTGAACCCTGAACCCTGAACCCTGAACCCTGAACCTTGAACCTTGCATCTTGTATCTGAAAAAAACATGCCATTCATTCCCCACACTGAGCAGGATGTCGCCGAGATGCTGGCCAGCATCGGTGTGGCCGATATTGCCGCGCTATTCGACGAGATTCCTGCTGACCTGCGTTGCGAGGGCTTGCCGGGTATTCCCGAGGGTCTGTCGGAGATGGCGGTCACCCGTTTGGCACAGGAACGCGCCGCCCAGGACGGCTTATATCTCAATTTCATCGGCGCCGGGGCTTACGAACATCACATCCCCGCCGCAGTCTGGCAGATCGCCGGCAGGGGCGAGTATTACACCGCCTACACGCCCTACCAGGCCGAGGCCAGCCAGCCTGCCGAACACCGTGGTGCTGGTGATCTCGGCCGAACTGCCATTCGCCCAGGTGCGTTATTGTGGCGCCGAGGGGCTCAATAACGTGATTACCCTATCGACCCTGCGCGGGCGCGATTTCCATAAGCAATACGGCGTCATGATTTTGGACACGCCGTTGTCCGGACTGACCGCGCGCGCCGTAGTGGTGCTGGACGAGAATGACCGCGTGGTCTACTCGCAATTGGTGCCTGAGATTGGCCAGGAGCCTGACTATGAGGCTGCGTTGGCCGCCGTCCGGGGTCAGCCGCTCTGACGATGCTGATATTCGAACACTCCCGCCCCGGCCGACAGGCCAGGGCGCAAGCATCTGCGGCGTTGGTAGCGACCGATGATCTGCCGGCTGAACTGTTGCGGATTGAGCCGCCCGGCCAGCGCCACACTGTGCGGCTATACGGTGCGCGAGATAGCGACCGACCGTGCGGGTAATGTCGACCTTGATGCACTGAAAGCTGCTGTCGGGCCGCAAACCGCCGGCCTGATGCTGACCAACCCGTCCACCCTGGGCGTGTTCGAACCGTTTATCGGCGAAATTCAGCGGATCGTCCACGCAGCCGGCGGCCTGACCTATTACGACGGTGCCAACCTGAACGCCATCCTGGGTCGGGTGCGGCCGGGTGATATGGGTTTCGACGCCATCCATGTGAACCTGCACAAGACCTTCGCTACCCCGCACGGTGGCGGCGGTCCGGGCGCCGGTCCGGTCGGCGTCTCGGAGCGGCTCAAAGCCTTCCTGCCGATCCCTTATGTAGTCGAAGAGCGCGGCTTCTACCGCTGGGCAGAGTAGGCCGACTGTCCGAGCCGCATCGGTCGCCTGAGCGCCTTCGGCGGCAACATGGGGGTGCTGTTGCGGGCCTGGGTCTATGCCCGAATGCTCGGCCGCGACGGCCTGCGCCGGGTGGCCGACTTCGCCACCCTAAACGCCAATTACCTGGCAGCGGAATTGAACAAGGCCGGTTTCGATCTGGCCTTCCCGTGGCGTCGGGCCAGTCACGAGTTCATTGTGACCCTGAAAAGATTGAAGGCCGCCACCGGGGTTAGCGCGATGGACTTCGCCAAGCGACTTCTGGATTACGGCTGCCACGCCCCGACCACCTATTTTCCGATGCTGGTGCCGGAGTGCCTGCTGATCGAGCCGACCGAGACCGAGAGCAAGGAAACCCTGGATGTCTTTGTCGCCGCCATGGTGAAGGTGAAGGCGGAGGCCGAGCTTGAGCCGGACCGGGTCAAGGGCGCGCCTTATACCTTGCAGGTCAAACGACTGGATGACGTCAAGGCGGCTCGGGAGCTTGATCTGGCCTGGCGGGCATGAGCGTCGGCGGTTTCTAGGTTTAAATAACATTTGCAATCCAGCGCGATCTAGGGCACAATGCGGCCACACGATTTTCAAGTAGTGTAGTTGTTGTCTGGTTTGGTACCCGCCGCTCGGCGGTATTCCTCCTTCACTTCCCCGCCGTCTTGACCTTCGATGCAACCCAGGGGTTCGCCCCTATTTTTAGTTAATTTTTAGGATATTCAAGACATGGCAACAGGTACTGTGAAATGGTTTAACGATTCCAAGGGCTTCGGCTTTATTACCCCCGAAGCTGGCGGCGATGATTTATTTGCCCATTTTTCCGCGATTCAAGGGCAGGGTTTCAAGACCCTTCAAGAGGGCCAACGGGTCAGTTTCGACGTGACCACCGGCCCCAAGGGTCAGCAGGCGTCTAACATACGCGCGGCTGAGTAAGCTGCCGTCTGGTGCAATGGGCACGGGCCGCGAGGCGGTGCCCGGTAGTGGTGCCAGGTGGGTAGTCCAGGCTTGCGTTGTGACTGGATAGGCCCGGCGGAAGCCGGGCCTTTTATTTTTGACTTTCCTCTGGAGGCAAAGTTATGGCCAAGGAAGAACTCCTTGAAATGCAAGGCGTGGTGATCGAGGTCCTACCCGATTCGCGTTATCGCGTCACGCTCGAAAATGGCCACAGCCTGGTGGCATACAGCGCGGGCAAGATGCGCAAGCACCATATCCGCATCCTGGCCGGCGATAAGGTGTCGCTGGAGATGTCGCCCTACGATTTGAGCAAGGGGCGCATTACTTTCCGTCATATTGAAACCCGCGGACCGATCTCGCCGCCGCCACAACGCCGACGGTACTGACCGGCGCCCGCTTGGTTGTAAGCGGATACTGTTTTGTGCTGCCTGAACGGTGGCCTGTTTATTATTCCTATGCGGCCTTTCTTCGCCGCGTCTTTTTCTCTGTTGCCGCCTTTGCGCTTTCGCTCAGGCTGACCTGGGAGTGATCCTGGGTGATCCCCGATGCGCCGCTGGCGTAGACCTCCTCCATGATCTCGATGAAGCGCCTGGCCTGAGGCGACAGGAAGCGGCCCTTGCGTAGCACCAAGCCATAGCCCCGCTGTGGGAAGTATTGGGTCAGCGGGATGCGCATCAGTTTTTCCGACCCGGTCAGACAGATGTCGGTGACGATCGACACGCCCATACCCAGTTCCACGTATTTCTTGATGACTTCCCAGCCGCCGGCCTCCAAGGTAACGGTGAAGGTCAAGTTGTGCTGCTGAAAGACATATTTGACGATGCGCCAGGTGGACAGGTGGCTGGGCGGCAGGATCAGGCCGTAGTGGCTGACGTCCTCCAGTGTGACTTCCTTGCCGGAGCGCACCTTGTCGGCCAGTGGGTGGTCGATGGGGGTAATCAGCATCGGGTCGAAGGTGACCACCGGGCGGTATTCAATATCCTCCGGCACATCCAGCATCGAGCCCACCGCGAAGTCGATTTCATCCGCCTTGAGCATCTTCAGACCATCCCGGCCAGTGACGTTATGCATCTTGAGTTGCACCTTGGGATAGGCTTCGACGAAGCGGCGTACCGGCTCGGGCAGGATGTACAGGATGGTCGATTCGCCGGCGCCGATATTCAGCTCGCCCGATTCCAGCTTGCCGAAGTGGGCGGTGAAGTTTTCCTGCAGCTTGTCGATGCCGTCGACCAGCGGCTCGGCCAGGTGATATAGCACGTCGCCCTCTGGGGTCAGTTTGAGGTGCGGGCCGCGGCGCTCGAACAGAACAACCGCCAGTTCCCGTTCCAGTGCCTGGATTTGCAGGGACACCGATGGCTGCGACAGAAATAATTTTTCCGCCGCTTTGGAGATGCTGCCGCAGCGCACCACCTGATGGAACGCGCGTAACTGCTTGAGCCGGTTGTTCTTGTAATACAGGCGGGAATCTTCAGCCATGGCCTTTATTCTTTATATTAAAGATAACAATACTAGAGATTGAAATAATTACCGCGCCGAAGTATTAAAAAATCCATAGACTTTGCCAAGTGATAATTAGGTGTTGTAGGTCTTTAATGTGTGAGCATGTTGTTCGGATGGCAAAGGAGCGGAGTTGGACACGATTACCGGGGTGATGCTTGCAGGCGGCTTCATGGCCGTGCTGGGCGGTGGTCTGGCCTGGATGCTGGCGGCCGCGAACAAGCGTCTGTACGTCTATGAAGACCCGCGCATCGATCAGGTTGCCGAGCTGCTGCCGCAGTCCAACTGCGGCGCCTGCGGTACGGCCGGGTGCCGCAATTTCGCCGAGAATTTAGTGGCGGGTAAGCTGCAACCATCTGGCTGCACCGTCAATATGCCCGACATGAATACCTACATTGCCGGTTTCCTGGGCGTCGAGTTGGGCGCTGCGGATAAGCGCGTCGCGCGTCTGGCCTGTGCCGGTGGTCGTCACGTCGCCTGCCTGCGCGCCCATTACGATGGCCTGGAAACCTGCCGCGCCGCCGCGACCGTGGCGGGCGGTGGCAAGGCCTGCGCCTGGGGCTGCCTGGGCCTGGGCGATTGCGAATCGGTGTGTGATTTTGACGCCATTGCCATGAACTCATTCGGCCTGCCGGTGGTGGATGCGGCCAAGTGCACGGCCTGCGGCGATTGTGTCGAGGTCTGTCCCAAGGACCTGTTTTCGCTTCAGTCCATTACCCACAAGCTGTGGGTGGCGTGCAAAAATCGGGCCGATGGCGATACCGCCGAGCGTCAGTGCGAAGTTGCCTGCACCGCCTGCGGTCGCTGCGTGGCCGACTCGGCTGAGGGTGTCGTCAAGCTGGATCATGAACTGGCGGTGATCGATTATGGCCTCAACGGCCTGGCCGCGCGCAAGGCCATCGAACGCTGCCCGACCGGGGCCGTCGTCTGGTTTGAAGACGACCATGCCGAAAAGGGCCGGGCCGCCAAGAAGATAGTCCGCATCGCGCCGCTGCCGGTGGCGAGCGAAGTTTGAAACAACGGTTAACGTCCTGAGGGGGAATGACCATGTTCAAGAAGCTTTTCAACCTGAAGAATAACTTGATCGAGGCTGGCGTTGCCGCCAGCGTAACCGGCCAAGCGGTGAAATATCCGGGCGTGCGCAATTGCCTGGACGGCAATACCGCCGTGATTCTGGTTGAGCGCGAGGCCAGCGATGCCGCCGGCGCTTACCCCATCACGCCGTCTACCCAGATGGGCGAATACTGGGCCGATGCGGTCGCTGCGGGGCACCTGAACACGGCCGGCCGGCCGCTGATCTTTGTCGAACCGGAATCCGAACACGCCGCCGCCGGGGTAACCGCCGGCATGGCCATGACCGGCCTGCGGGCGGTGAATTTCAGCTCGTCCCAGGGCGTGGCCTTCATGCACGAATCGCTGTACAGCGCGGTGGGCAAACGCCTTCCCTATGTGCTCAATATGGGTTGCCGGGCGATCACCAAGTCCACCCTCAACGTGCATTGCGCCCATGACGACTTTCACTGCGTGGACGACACTGGTTTCATCCAGGCCTTCGCCAGGAATGCCCAGGCGGCCGCCGACCTGAACATGATCGTCCGCAAGACCGCCGAGCTGTCCCTGACCCCCGCTATCGTCGCCATGGACGGCTTCCTCACCACCCATCTGATCGAGCCGGTGTTGATCCCGGAACGGGAACTGGTGGCCGAATACCTGGGCAAGTCGGACGACATCATCGACACTCCGACCCCGGCCCAGCGCCTGATCTACGGTCCGAAGCGGCGCCGCGTGCCGGCCATCTGGGATGTCGATACGCCCATGGCCTCCGGATCGGTGACCAATCAGGATGCCTATATGCAGTCCGTGGCCGCCCAGCGGCCCTATTTTTGCCAGCACATTCCGGACCTCGTCGACGGCTGCATGGCGGAATTTGCCCAGTTGACCGGCCGCCGTTACGACCGGGTTCTGACCTACCGTTGCGAGGACGCCGACTATGTCATCGTCGGCATGGGTTCCATGACCGTGCAGGCTGAAGCCGTGGCCGACTGGCTGCGCGAGCACCGCAAGATCAAGGTTGGCGTGGTTGACATCACCCTGTTCCGGCCCTTCCCGGGCGACCTGCTCGGCCATGTACTGAAAGGCAAGAAGGGGGTGGCGGTGCTGGAGCGCACCGACCAGCCGCTGGCCGAAGACCTGCCGCTGATGCGCGAGGTGCGGGCCACGGTGACCAAGTGCCTGGAGAACGGCGCCGACCGCGTGGCCTACCCCGGTTATGCGGCCTACGATAGCGCCAAAGAGATGCCCAGACTGTATTCGGGTTGCTACGGTCTCGGTTCCCGCGACCTGCAACCGGAGGCGCTGGTCGCCGCCATCGAAAACATGTTGCCGACCGGCGACAAGCGCAAGTTCTATTATCTGTCGGTCGATTTTGTTCGCGACCAGGCGGCCAATCCCAAGCAGGAAATCCAGATGCAGGCGCTGCGCGAGGCCTATCCACACATCAAGGAGCTGGCCCTGCGCGGCTCGGAAAACCCCAACCTGATGCCTAAGGACGCCATCGCTGTGCGCATCCACTCGATCGGCGGCTGGGGCGCGGTGACCACCGGCAAGAACCTGGCCATGACCTTGTTCGAACTGCTCGGCTGGGACATCAAGGCCAATCCCAAGTACGGCTCGGAGAAGAAGGGCCAGCCGACTACTTATTATCTGTCAGCCGCGCCGGAACCGATCCGGGTCAGCTGCGAATACAGCCAGGTGGACGTGGTGCTGTCGCCTGACCCGCAGGTGTTCCTGCACACCAATGCCCTGGCCGGTCTGGCCAAGGGTGGGGTGTTCGTGATCCAGAGCAACCTGGATTCGGCCGCAGCGGTTTGGGCCACCTTCCCGCTGGCCACCCAGAAGACCATCGTCGAGCAGGGCCTCCGGGTGTACTACCTGGACGCATTCCAGATCGCCCGTGATGAGGCCTCCAATGCCGACCTGCAACTCAGGATGCAGGGCAACGCCTTCCAGGGCGCCTTCTTCCACGCCTCCGACGTCAAGGAGCGCGCCGGCCTGAGCGAAGAAAACCTGTTCAAGGCGATCGAGAATCAGCTCGATGCGAAATTCGGCAAGAAGGGCAAACGGGTGGTGGAAGACAACCTGCGCGTGGTCCGACGCGGTTATGAGGAACTCAAGCAGATACCGACCGAGGTCATGTTGATCGGCAGCCGCCAAACGGTGGCGAAGGGCGATGTCGCCCTGCCGGTGATGCTCAAGCAACAACCCGATGGCAACGGCGGCGCCAGCGACATTCATCGTTTCTGGGAACAGACCGGCAACTTCTATATCAGCGGCAAGGGTTCCGACAATCTGGTCGATCCGTTCATCGGTATGGCCATTATCCCGGCCGTCAGCGGCGTGTTCCGGGACATGACCCAGACCCGCTTCGAGCACCCGGAGTGGATTGCCGAGAACTGTACCGCCTGCGGCAACTGCTACACCGAGTGCCCGGACTCCGCCATCCCCGGCCTCGTCTCCGATACCGCCGACGTGCTCAATACCGCCATCACCAACATCGAGATGGCCGGCCGGCCGACCCGTTTCCTGCGCAAGGCCGCGCGGACCATCGAGAAAAAACTCAAGGGCAAGCTGGATCAGGATGGCGCCAACGTGCACGCGCTGTTGGTCGCGGCCATCGCCGAGACCTTTGCCGAAGACCCGACCCAGGGTGACGATCGGGAAAAACTGGCGACCGAGATCGAGCTATTGACCGGCGCCATCGGCGGCTTCAAGTTCGCCATCACCAAACCGTACTGGTCGAACCGCGAGAAGAAGGCCAAGGGCTCCGGCGGCCTGTTCTCGATCACCATCAACCCCTACACCTGCAAGGGCTGCGCCCTGTGCGTCGATGTCTGCGAGGACGACGCCTTGAAGATGGTGACCCAGACCCCGGAATCGATCGAGGCGTTACGCCGCGACTGGCGGTTCTGGCTCGACCTGCCGACCACGCCGCAAAAATTCAGCCGCATCGACAGCCTGGACGAGAAGATTGGGCCACTGGAAACATTGTTGCTCGACAAGCACAACTACAGCTCCATGGCCTGCGGCGACGGCGCCTGTCTGGGGTGCGGCGAGAAGACCGCCATACACCTGTTCACCAGTACCGTGACGGCACTGATGCAGCCGCGCGTGAAGGCGTTCGTGGCGAAGCTGGACGACCTCATAACCGGTCTGGAAAAACACCTGCGCATGAAGCTGACGGAGAGCGTCGACTTCACCGATACCCGCGCGGTGATGGAAGCGGTGGAGTTGCATCGTGGCGAAGACCTGACCCTGGCCAACCTGTCCGAGAGCCTGATGGAACAAAAGTCCGGCCAGCCAATCGACCCGCAATGGCTGAAGTGGGCCAGCCAGTTGCTGGACAAACTCAAGGACCTGCGCTGGCGTTATGTCGAGGGTCCGACTAAACGCGGCCGCGCCGAGATGGGCATCGTCAACTCCACCGGCTGCACCTCGGTCTGGGCTGCCACCTACCCGTTCAATCCCTATCCGTTCCCCTGGACCACGCACCTGTTCCAGGATTCGCCGTCCGTGTCGCTGGGCGTGTTCGAAGGCCACATGGCCAAGATGGCCGAGGGTTTCAGGGCCGTGCGCATGGCCGAGATCGAACTGGCCGGTGGTTACAACCCGGTCGAGCACGATGGCCAGTTCACCTACTTCAACTGGGAGTCGTTCAGCGACGAAGAATGGCATCTGTGCCCGCCGGTGACCGCCATCGGCGGCGACGGTGCGATGTACGACATCGGCTTCCAGAACCTGTCCCGCGCCCTGATGACCGGCAAGCCGATCAAGGTGCTGGTGGTCGATACTCAGGTCTATTCCAACACCGGCGGCCAGGCCTGCACCTCAGGCTTCATGGGCCAGGTGGCGGACATGTCACCCTATGGCAAGGCGAAGAAGGGCAAGCAGGAGATACGCAAGGAGATGTCGCTGATCGGCATGGCGCACCGAACCGCCTTCGTACTGCAAGGCGCGATCTCCAACCCGACCCACCTGATCGAGGGCTATGTCGATGGCATCAACAGCCGGCGTCCGGCGTTGTTCAATATCTATGCCGTTTGCCCGGTCGAACACGGCGTCGGCGACGATCGCGCGACTGAACAGTCCAAGATGGCGGTCGAGTCGCGCGCCTATCCGCTATTCCGCTACGACCCCGATCAGGGCGTGGCCTTCTCCGAATGCGTCAGCCTGGAAGGCAACCCGGCCCTGGACGACGAGTGGCCCGAATACACCCTGACCTACCAGGACTCCGAGGGTAATGACCAGAAGATGGTCCTGCCCTTCACCTTCGCCGACTTCGCCCTGACCGAAGGCCGTTTTGGCAAGCAGTTCAAGAAGGCGCCGGCCGAAACCTGGAACGACGACATGGTCCTGTTGGCCGACTTCCTGAAACTGGCCAAGGACGACCGCGACGACAAGTTCCCGTTCATCTGGGCGGTGGACCGTAAGAATCGACTGACGCGGGTGCTGGTGTCCCAGGAACTGGTCAAGTCCTGTCAGGAACGGCAGCGCTTCTGGACCCAGTTGAAGGACGTGGCCGGTCTCAACCGCCGGGCGGTGGACGGGCAGGCCATTGCTGATAAGGCACGGGCCGAACTGGTACAAAAACTCAGCGCCAGCCTGGCCAGTTTCGGCGGCGGCGTGGCGGTCGATAGCGTGGCCCCGGCTTCGTCAACCGCCGTCAGACCCGCTGCCTCAACTGACGGTTACGAAGCGGCCTGGATCGATACGCCGGAATGCACCGCCTGCGACGAGTGCACCAAGCTGGCGCCCAAGGCCTTCGCCTACAACGACCAGAAGCTGGCCACGGTGATTAATGCCCAGGGCACCACCTACGCCAACTTGGTCAAGGCGGCGGAGAAGTGCACCGCCAGTTGTATCCATCCTGGCATGCCCTGGAACATGGCCGAACCGGGGGTTGAAAAATTGATCGCCCGTGCGGCGAAGTTCAACTGAGGTCTGGACATGTCTTGTAGGAGCGGCGGGAGCCGCGAATCGACGGTGAACGCGGCTCCCGCCGCTCCTACGGGATGCCGACAATGACCATTTTTCCATTTTTAAGGCGCAAGACTTTCGCCCGCGGGGTTCACCCGGCGGGCAACAAGGGCACTGCTGGCATGCCGATTCGTCGGATGCCGTTTGCGCCGCGCATGATCCTCCCCCTCGCGCAGCACATCGGCAAGCCGGCGGTGCCCACCGTTTCGGCGGGCCAGGAGGTCGTTCGCGGACAGCTCATCGCCCGGGCCGACGGTTTTATGTCGGTCCCCCTTCATGCCCCGGTCGACGGGGTGGTGGAGGCCCTCGAACTAAGGCCCTCGGCGCGCGGACCGTGGGCCGAGAGCATCGTCATCCGCACCTATGAAGCCTCGACCCAGGCGGTGCGCTGGGGCGAGCCGCGTGACATGGATGCCCTGTCGCCGGAGGAGATCATCCGCGCCGTGCAGGAGACCGGTATGGTGGGTCTGGGCGGCGCCGCCTTTCCCAGTCATGTCAAACTGACCGTGCCCAAGGATCGCGCGATCCACACCCTGGTGGTGAACGGTTGCGAATGCGAACCGTATCTGACCTGCGACCACCGCATGATGATGGAGATGACCGACGCCATGCTGACCGGCATCCGCTATGCCATGCGCGCCGTCGGCGCGGCGCATGCGGTGATCGGCATCGAGGACAACAAGCTGGACGCCGTGGCGGCCATCCGCGCCAAATTACCGGCCGATGGCAGCATCGCCGTGGTGGCGGTAGAGACCAAGTATCCCCAGGGCGCGGAGAAGATGCTGATTAAATCGGCCCTGGGCCTGGAAGTCCTGGCCGGCGGCCTGCCCTCCCATATCGGTGTGGTGGTCAACAACGTCGGCACCCTGGCCATGCTGGGCCGGCTGCTCCCGGCCGGACAGGGTTTGACCGAGCGGGTGGTCACCGTTACTGGTCCCGGCATCGAACGGCCCGGCGATTACTGGGTACCGATCGGCACGCCGATGCGCCATGTACTGGAGTGGGCCGGGGCCAAGGACGTGACCGAGCGCGAGATCATACTGGGCGGTCCGATGATGGGTCAGGCCGTCGCCTCGCTTGACGTGCCGGTGACCAAGGGCGTGTCCGGCATCCTGGTCTTCGACCGCCGCGACATCGTGGCGGAAAGCAATCGGAAGGTTTACCCCTGCATCAAGTGTGGCGAGTGCGTCAATGCCTGCCCGATGGGCCTGAATCCATCCATGCTGGGCATGTTGGCCGCCAGCCGCGAGTACGATTCGATGGCCGCCACTTACCACCTGGGCGACTGTTTTGAGTGCGGTTGCTGCACCTACATTTGCCCGTCACATATCCCCCTGGTGCAGCAGTTTCGTGTAGCCAAGGGCATCCTGAGAGAAAAGGCGGCATGAACCTCCATACCACCCGCATCGAACTGCGTACCTCACCCCATGTCGTGAAGGGTTTGAGCGTCGAGGACATCATGTTCAACGTGGTGCTGGCGCTGCTGCCCATCGCGGCGTTCTCGATCTGGCAATATGGCTTGTCGGCCTTGGTCTTGTTGTTGACCGCGACCGTGACCTGCCTGCTCACCGAGCGTCTGTTCAACTACTGGTCGGGCGAGCCAAACACACTGTCCGACTGGAGCGCCACCATCACCGGCCTATTGCTGGCGCTCACCTTGCCGCCCTCATTTCCGCTCTGGATGACGGTCGTGGCCGGCTTCGTCGCCATCGCCCTGGGCAAGGTGATGTTCGGCGGCATCGGCCACAACGTATTCAACCCGGCGCTGGTAGGCCGTGCCTTTGTTCAGGCCGCCTTCCCGGTCTCCATCTCGACCTGGGCGCCGGCCTATGCGAGCCATCGTTTCACCGAGTTCATCCCGACCACTCTGACCTGGCCCTTGATGACCCCGCCCAACATCGGACCCTGGGCCAAACAGGCGCTGGACGGTTTCACCGGCGCGACACCATTGGCGCGCTGGAAGTTCGAGCATGTGGCGACCGCGCCCTATGACCTGTTGACCGGCGCGGCCACCGCCTCGTCCGGCGAGACCTCGGCCATCTTGATCCTGTTGTGCGGCGCCTATCTGGCCGCGCGCCGGTTCATGGACTGGCGCATCCCGGTGGCGGTGCTGGGCTCCGCGGCGCTGGTCGCCTTCCTGTTCCAGTTATGGAATCCAGCCCGTTTTCCCGATCCCGGTTTCGTCCTGCTGTCGGGCGGCCTGATGTTGGGTGCGGTGTTCATGGCCACCGACATGGCCACCTCGCCGGTGACTCCCAGGGGGGTCTGGGTCTACGGCGCACTGATCGGCATCGTCACCGTGGTCATTCGCTATTTCGGCGGTCTGACCGAGGGCGTGATGTACGCCATTCTGCTCGGCAACGCCCTGGCGCCGCTGATCGACCAGTATATGCAGCCAAAGGTGTTCGGCTCGGCCGGGAGAAAGACATGAACGCGACGCCCGCGCCTACCTTCACCTCCAGCAAGGCGATGATTCTGACCTTGGGCCTGGTCGCCACCCTGTGCGGCATCCTGATTGTGTCGGCCTACCAGGGCACGCTGGCGGCGGTCACCGCCAACAAGCGCATCGCCCTGGAACGCGCCGTGTTCAAAGTAATCCCCGGCGCGACCGGCATGAAGGAATTTATTGCCACGACCGGCGGTATTGTTCCCGCAGCCGGCACCCTGCCTCGGGGCGGAGTAAAGGTCTACGCCGCCTATGACCAGTCGGGTACGCTAAAGGGTATCGCCGCCGAAGCGGCAGCCACCGGTTATGCCGACGTGGTGCGGGTGCTCTACGCCTATGATCCGGCCAGGCAGATCATCACCGGCATCGGTGTGATTGCCATGCGCGAGACGCCGGGCATCGGCGACAAGATACTGACCGACGCCGCATTCCTGAAAAACTTCGTGGCCTTGGACGTTAGCCTGACCCCGGATATGAAGGCGCTGGCCAATGCGGTGAAAACGGTCAAGCACGGCACCAAGCAGCATCCATGGGAGATCGACGCCATTTCTGGCGCCACGGTGACCTCCAAGGCCGTGGGTAAGGGTATCAACGATAGCGCCCGGCGACTGTTGCCGCTGCTGGCGCCTAAGCTCGAAAAATTGAAAGGCGCGTGATGGCCATTCCCGGACAAAAGGAACTAACCTACCTGGAAGAATTCATGGAGGGTATCTGGAAACAGAACCCGGTCTTCGTTATGGTCCTGGGTATGTGCCCGACCCTGGCCGTGTCGGTCTCGGCGGTCAATTCATTGTCGATGGGCCTGGCCACCGCTTTCGTACTGGTTTGCTCGACCCTGCTGGTGTCGCTGATCCGGAAACTGGTACCGAAGGAGGTTCGCATCGCCACCTACATCGTCATCATCGCCACCTTCGTAACGGTGGTCGACTATCTGATCCAGGCCATCAGCCTGGCGTTGTACGAGGCGCTTGGCGCATTCATCCAGTTGATCGTGGTGAACTGCATCATCCTCGGCCGGGCCGAGGCCCATGCCTCGAAGAATCCGCCCTTCAGAACAGTAGTCAATGCCTTGGGCATGGGTATCGGTTTCTCCATCGGCCTGTTCGCGCTCGGTTCGGTGCGCGAGATACTCGGTGCTGGCAAGCTGTTCGGTATTCCGTTATTCGGTCCGGACTTCCAGCCCTGGGTGGTGATGGTCTTGCCGCCCGGCGGTTTCTTCGTGCTTGGTGCCTGGCTATTGCTGTTCAACTGGCTGAGTAGCCGCAAGGGTGGCCTGGAACGGGTCGAACCGGTAGAGGGGCATGTCCATGGATGATATTTCCGTAGGCCAGATTTTTGTCTCGGCTGTTCTGGCCAACAACTTTGTATTGGCCATGTTCCTCGGCCTATGTCCATTCCTGGGCGTGTCCGGCAAGCTCAATACCGCCGCGCCAATGGGCGCCGCCACGACCTTCGTCATGTTGGTGGCCAGCCTGTGCGCCTTTGGTCTGAACTGGCTGGTGGTGCATTTCCAGCTCGAATTCCTGCGCTTGATCTCTTACATTGTGGTCATCGCCTCGGCGGTGCAACTGGTCGAGATGGTGCTAAAGAAATACAGTCCGGCCCTGTTCCGTTCCCTGGGTATCTACCTGCCGCTGATTACCACAAACTGTGCCGTGCTGGGCGTCGCGCTATTCCAGACTGCGCGCGAATACAGCTTCATTCAGGCCCTGACCTTTGCCGCCGGGGCTGGAACCGGCTTCACCCTGGCACTGGTACTGATGGCCGGCCTGCGCGAACGGCTGAATCTGGCGAAGGTGCCAAACGTGGTGCAGGGCACCGCGCTATCGCTGATGCTGGCTGGAACCTTGTCCCTGGCATTCATGGGCTTCGCCGGTCTGGGCGCCGGCGAATGACGACCTATCTGACCACTATCGGCCTGATACTGATATTGATGCTTGGCTGGTTGGTCGTGCAGCGGGTCTACCGGCTGTTTGCTCGCCGTCACCCGGAACTCGGGCCATTCCGTTCCGAGCATGGCGGCTGCGGCTGCTGTGGCAATGGCAACTGCGGCGATGGGGCCTGCGACAGCACGCACCACAAACACTGATCGGCAGGCGCCGAAGACCGCCTAGGGCCGGATCGCCGAAGCGTTCCGGTTGACCGCCGGCGACCAGGGCACAATGCTCTTGTCGGTCACCCCGGCAATCGGGGTGGCTCAGGCTCCTAGGTCTGGCGAATCTTAAGAATGGCCTAAGCTGCCATTGAGAACCTGGGCGACACCAGTCGGAGGAACAAACGATGCGGATATTATTGGTGGAAGACGACGATTTGCTCGGCGATGGTTTGCAGGCCGGCTTGCGCCATGCCGGTTACAACGCCGAGTGGTTGCGGGATGGCGTACAGGCCAGGACGGCACTGACCAGCGAGCAGTATGCGGCCGTAGTGTTGGACCTAGGTCTGCCTCGGCTAGATGGCATTTCCCTGCTCCGTGAGATGCGCGCGGCCGGCAATGTGACCCCCGTGCTGGTGCTGACCGCACGGGACACGACCCTGGACAAGATAAAGGGTTTGGATAGCGGCGCCGACGACTATCTGATCAAGCCGGTCGATCTGGACGAACTGAATGCCCGTTTGCGGGCCTTGATCCGGCGTTCGTCGGGCCAGGCGACGCCACTCTTGCAGGTTGGTGACCTGGAATTGGATCCGGCCGCCCGCCGAGCCCGGCTGGCTGGTCAGGCGCTTGACCTGCCGGCCAAGGAGTTCGCGGTACTGGAGATACTGATGCGCAATGCCGGTCGGATCGTGTCGCGCGGCCAGCTCGAAGCCGCTCTGTATGGCTGGGACGAGGGCGTCGAGTCCAACGCGGTCGAGGTGCATATCCATCATCTGCGCCGCAAGCTGGGCGCGGCAACGATTCGTACCCAGCGTGGCCTGGGCTATCTACTGGATAAGAACTGATGCGTCTCTCCATCCAAACCCGCTTGCTGAGTTTGTCCATCCTGTCCGTCCTGATTGTAGTCCTGGCGGGCGGTTGGCTGGCCTTCCGGGAGGCCGGGCACGAAGTGGACGAGCTGGTCGATGGCCAACTGGTCCAGTACGCCAGAATCATGCTGGCGCTGGCCCACTCGGGCGATGAAGACCGCAATGTGGAACTCCCCCTCTTCAAGGGCAGCCGCTCAGCCAGGCGCATGCTTTTCCAGATATGGGAGCATGGCCGCGAGGGCGACAAGTTGTTGCTGCACTCGCCGGATATGGCCCAATCCTGGCCTGCCGGCGTGGCCAGGACTGGCTATTCCAACTTGCGCCTGGGCGATTCGACCTGGCGCTGCCTGGCGGCGGCCGATGACGAGAACAAGCACTACGTTCTGGCGGCGCTGGATATGCATGTCCGGGACGAATTGAGCCGAGATATCGCCTGGGTCAATTTAAAACCCTATCTGTACAGTATTCCCATCCTGGCCTTCTTGCTGGCGTGGGGCATCCATCGCGGCCTGGCCCCCTTGCGCAAGCTGGATGCCGATCTGGCCGTGCGTTCACCGGAACGGCTAGGCGCGCTGGCGGATGCCGAATTGCCGCTAGAACTGAGCCCGTTGGTGGCTACCATGAACCGGTTGTTCGGCCGCGTGGCCCGCACCCTGGACAACGAGCGTCGCTTTACCAGCGACGCGGCGCATGAACTGCGTACCCCGCTGGCCGCATTACTGGTGCAATTGCAGGTCGCGCAACGAGTCCAGGACGAAAGCGAAAAGCAGGCGGCGGTGGCCAAGGCCCTGCGCGGCGCCGAACGCATGAGCCATCTGGTGGGCCAGCTATTGGCGCTGGCCAGGTTGGATGGCGCGCAAGAATCGGCCCAGCATCTGGAATTCGATCTGTCCGCGTTGCTGGAAGATGCCGTTCGGGAAATGACGCCGACGGCGGCCGAAAAAGGCCGCCACCTGGAATGCCGGATTGAGCCCGATCTGACCGTCTTGGGTAACCCCGACCTGCTCGGCGTACTGATCCGCAACCTGCTCGATAACGCCCTACGTTATGGCGCGGTCGATGGCCGAATCAACGTGCAAATGACGCGGGAGGCCGGCAAAGCGGTGCTGCGGGTTGCCGACGATGGGCCGGGTGTGGCACCAGCGGATTTGGAAAAGCTAGGCACTCGATTCCAGCGGTTCGCACCGCAGTCGATAGAGGGAGTCGGTCTGGGCCTGTCCATCGTCCGGCGTATCGCCGAACTACACGGCGCCCAGCTCGATTTTGGCCCCGGACTGGACCGCAAAGGGCTGGGCGTTACGCTGCGTATTCCGGTGTTTAGTTAGAGTGCATTGTATGGACCAAGGAAACCCACGCCGTTAAAGTGAATCAGGTGGGATGGAACGCCCAACAAAAAGCCGCCCATGGGCGGCCTTTTGTTGGGCGAAAAACGCTCAGCCCTTCTTGCGGGCGCTTAGCTTTTCCTTGATCCGGGCCGACTTGCCGGTGCGGCCGCGCAGGTAGTACAGCTTGGCCCGGCGGACATCGCCGCGGCGCTTGACTTCGACGCCAGCCACCAGGGGCGAGTAGGTCTGGAAGGTCCGTTCCACGCCTTCGCCGGCGGATATTTTACGGACGATGAAGTTGGAATTGAGGCCACGATTGCGCTTGGCGATGACTACGCCTTCATAGGCCTGCAAACGTTCTTTGTCGCCTTCCTTGATCTTTACCTGGACCACGATGGTGTCGCCGGGGGCGAATTCGGGGAGGGTCTTGCCCAGGCGGGCAATCTCTTCATTTTCGAGTTGTTCGATAAGGTCCATCGCTATTTCCTTCGGTATTCGCGTTAGAGGTCTCCGTGGAGACATGGCGCGGTTTATAAATCGGCCTTGATGCTTCGTCGCTCCCGCGCAGGCGGGAATGACGGCGCCTGTCGGCCGTCTGCCATGGCGATACGGTTAGACCGTATCGCCCGTTTCTCGACGAAATTCGTCGAGCAAATTCTGTTCTTCGCGGCTCAATGGCCGGCCTTGCAACAGGTCTGGCCGCCGTTGCCAGGTTCGCCCCAGACCCTGCTTGAGGCGCCAGCGGGCCACGTCGCCATGGTTGCCGGACAATAATACCGGCGGCGCCTCACCGCCCAGATAGACCTCTGGCCGGGTGTAATGCGGACAATCCAGCAGACCGTCGGCGAAGGAGTCCTCGCTGGCCGAGTCGGCGTGTCCCAAGGCGCCGGGGATGGTGCGAATCAGCGCATCCATCAGCACCATGGCCGGCAACTCGCCGCCCGACAGGACATAGTCTCCGATGGAGACTTCAGCCATCGGGTGACGGGCGAACAGGCGCTCGTCGATGCCTTCGTAACGGCCGGCCAGCAACACCAAAGCCGGTTCCCTGGCCAGTTCCTCAACCAGTGTCTGGTTTAGCGTCCGCCCCTGGGGCGAAAGATAAACCAGGCGAGGCTGGGTAATTCCAGCGCGGCGCAAGGCCGTTTTCGCGGCGGTCAGGGCCAGGTCCAGCGGTTCAGCCATCAGCACCATGCCGGGGCCGCCGCCGAATGGCCGGTCGTCCACCGTCCGGTAGCTGTCCGAGGTGAAATCCCGTGGGTCCCAGAATTTCAACTCGACCAGCTTGTTCCTGATCGCCCGGCCGCTGACGCCGTATTCCGTCAAGGCCGTGAACAGGGCCGGGAACAGGGTGACTACGTGATACTGCGGTGTCACCAGTCGGCGCCCCAGTCCACTACGATCTGCCCCGATTCGGTGACCACGTCCCGGACGATGGCCGCGACGAAGGGGATCAGGTGTTCCCGCTCGCCCATTACCTTGAGCACGCTGTGGGCGCCGGTCTCCAGCAGCCCGGTCACCTTGCCCAGCGTCTCGCCGTCGGTGTTGACGACCGTCAAACCGATCAGGTCGTCCCAGTAAAACTCGTTTTCGCCGGCCAGCGGCAGTTCCTTCCGCGCGACCGCGATGTCCATCCCGGTCAGGGTCTCCGCTGCGCTGCGGTCGTCGACCCCCTCCAGTTGGGCGACCAGACTCTGGCCATGGGCCTTGGCCTCCAGGACTGTGTAGGCCCGCCACTGGCCGGCCTTGCCTAGACGCCAGACCGGATAGTCCAGCAGGTTGTCCAGGTATTCCGTATAGGTCTGGACCTTGATCCAGCCATGTATCGCATAAGGGGCGGCGGCCCGCCCCATGACGACCGGATCGTCCGCGCTATCCTCAGGCCGCGACCGGCTTGACGGCACGGGTCAGCCTGGTGACGGTCTCGGATACTTGCGCGCCCACGCCTTGCCAGTAGGCCAGACGCTCCTGGTTGATGCGCAGGGCCTCGTCGCTGCCGGATGCGACCGGGTTGTAGAAGCCGAGCCGCTCGATGAAGCGGCCGTCGCGACGGTTGCGGGAGTCCGCCACCACGATGTTGTAGAAGGGGCGATTCTTGGATCCGCCACGGGAAAGACGAATGGTGACCATGTTCTGTTGTGTCCTGTTCAGTTTCCGGGGCGCGCCGCCGCTGATGCTTTGTTGCAAGTATCAATCAGCGCACGCGGAAAACCGCGAATTGTATTGAAAGCGGCGGCCCGAATCAAGCAAGTTATTGTTTTGCTTGGCAGCCGGCCGCTACATACCCGGCAACATGCCTTTCATGCCGCGCATCATCTTGGACAGGCCGCCCTTGCCGAGCGATTTCATCATCTTCTGGGCCTGTTCGAACTGGTTCAGGAGGCGGTTTACCTCCTGTACGGTCACGCCGGCGCCGGCGGCGACGCGGCGCTTGCGTGAGGCCTTGAGCAGTTCCGGCCGCTGGCGTTCTCTGGGGGTCATGGAGTTGATGATGCCTTCGATGCGCTGCATCTGTTTCTCGCCTTGGGCGATGTCGTCGGCGCCGACCTTGCTGGCGCTGGGCAGCTTGTCCACCAGTGAGGATAGCCCACCCAGTTTCTTCATCTGCTGCATCTGGGCCTTGAAGTCTTCCAGGTCGAAGCCTTTGCCGCTCTTGAGCTTCTGGACGGTCTTCAGCGCCTCGGCGTGATCGACGTTGCGGTGCGCTTCTTCGATCAGCGACAGCACGTCGCCCATACCCAGTATGCGGCTGGCCATACGTTCCGGGTGGAAGACCTCGATGCCGCTCAATTTCTCGCCGACGCCGACCACCTTGATCGGCTTGCCGGTGATCTGGCGCACCGACAGCGCGGCGCCGCCGCGCGAGTCGCCGTCCAGCTTGGTCAGCGCGACGCCAGTGAGCGGTAGGGCATCGTTGAAGGCCTTGGCGGTGTTGACCGCGTCCTGGCCCTGCATGGCGTCAACCACGAACAGGGTTTCGACCGGGTCGAGCGCTTTATGCAGTGCCTGAATCTCCTGCATCATGGCTTCGTCAACGTGCAGGCGGCCGGCGGTGTCGACGATCAGTACGTCATGAAAGTGGCGCTTGGCGTGATCGAGCGCGGCCAGGGCGATGTCGAGCGGCCTCTGGTCGGGCGAGGAGGGGAAGAAGTCGGCCTCGGCCTGACCGGCCACGGTCCGTAACTGGTCGATGGCGGCGGGCCTGTAGACGTCGGTGGAGACCAGTAGCACCTTTTTTTTGCCGCGCTCGCGGATCAGCCGGACCAGCTTGCCGCAGGTGGTGGTCTTGCCGGCACCTTGCAGACCGGCCATCAGGAACACTGCCGGCGGCTGGGTGGCGAAGTCGAGCGGCGCGGCCTGCTCGCCCATCAGCGCGGTGAGTTCCTTGTGGACGATGCCGATCAGTATCTGGCCGGGGGTGAGGCTTTGCAGCACCTCCTGGCCCATGGCCTTTTCCTTGACCTTGGCAATGAAATCACGCACTACGGGGAGGGCGACATCGGCCTCCAGCAGGGCAATGCGAACCTCGCGCAGGGCGTCCTGGATGTTGGTTTCGCTAAGTCGGCCTTGGCCCCTCAGGCCTTTGACGACTTTGGACAGGCGATCGGTAAGATTGTCGAACATGCTCTAGGGTTGATGCTTTCAAATCGGCTAAACTTGCATAGTCTAGCAAATCGACGACCCACTAAAATGCCGAATGTCTCCCTATATTTACTGACGCTGGTCGCGTACCTTGGTTTGGCGGTCTACTTCCGCCCGGGCGGGCCTGCTTGCTGTCGCCCCACCGGCCCGAGCCGGTTGCTGCTGTTCGCGCCATTGCTGTTGCACACCTATTTGTTGGGCCTGGCGGTGTTTCCCGAGGGCGGGATAAGCTTGGGCTTTGGTTCCTCGCTGTCCGCCATGGCCGCCTTGACAGTGTTGTTTTACGGCCTGGCGGTCTGGTTCTATCCGTTGACCAGTATGCAAAGCCTGGTGCTGTTGTTTGCCGCATTCGGTCTGCTGTTGCAGTGGCTCATGCCCGCCGCCGGCATGGTGCCGATTGCCGGCGGGTCTCTGTTTCGCGTCCATCTTTTGATGGCATTCATGGCCTACGGACTGTTCACCATTGCGGCCCTCCACGCCGTGCTCATCGCCTTGGCCGAGAAACACTTGCACAAGCCGGTGCCACCCAAGATGGTGGCGGCCCTGCCGCCCTTGTTGACGCTCGAAAAACTATTGTTCCGCATGGTTGAGGCGGGCTTCGTTATCTTGTCATTGACCCTGTTTACCGGCGTCTTCTTCTCCCAACAGATCTATGGACGCGCTCTGCCGTTTACCCATATGACCGTGTTTGGCATGGCTTCCTGGTTGATTTATGCCGCCTTGTTGACCGGCCGCAGGGCCTATGGCTGGCGCGGCAGGACCGCCATCTACTGGACCATGGCGGGCTTTGTCACCCTGCTTCTGGCTTATGTCGGGGTGAAGTTCGTCCTGGAAGTCGTTCTGGGCCGGGCTTGACAGTGTGTGAACCCCGCTTAGACTAGGCGGGTCTTCTCGTTCTTATAATCGGTTTGGATCAAGTTCCCATAGGGGCGCTACTCGGCGCTCTGTTCGTTCTGCTGTTCCTGTCGGGTTTTTTCTCGGCGGCGGAAACCAGCATGATGGCGGTCAGCCGCTATCGACTAAAATACCTGGCCCAATCGGGTCAGCGCGGCGCCAAGCTGGCCGAGTGGTTGCTGGCGCGTACCGACAAGCTGCTCGGCGTGGTGCTCTTGGGCAACAATCTGCTCAATGCCGCCGCCGCCTCATTGCTGACCGTGGTCACCTTCAGACTGTTCGGCGCCAACGAGCTGGCAATGACCTTGGCAACCTTGTCGGTTACCTTCCTGATCCTGGTGTTTTCCGAGGTGACGCCCAAGGTGATCGGCGCCAGTTATCCGGATCGGATCGCGTCGGCATCAAGCTTCGTTCTGGTGCCGTTGTTGAAGGTCTTTTACCCCGTGGTCTGGTTCGTCAACCTGTTCGTTCACGGCTTGTTGAAACTGACCCGGCTAACGCCGCCAGATGGCAGCCACTGCAACACCATGTGCGTCGAGGAGCTGCATAGTCTGCTGGCGGAGTCCGGTTCACTCCTGCCCGCAGCCCATCGAACCATGCTGGTCAACCTGTTCGATCTGGAAAACCTCACCGTGGACGACGTCATGCGCCATCGCGGCGAGGTCGAGGCGATCGACCTGAATGCCGACCTTGAGGAAATCGTGCATCACTTGCAGACTAGCCACCATGCCCACCTGCCGGTGTATCGCGACGAACTCAACGAGGTGCTCGGCATCGTCAACGTGCGCCGGGCATTGGCAAGGTTGGGCGAGGAGGCGTTGCAGCCGGATGCGTTTGTCGAAACCCTTAAGGCGCCTTATTTCGTGCCATCCGGCACCCCGTTACTGACCCAATTGGGCCATTTTCAGAATAACCGTCAGTCCATGGGCCTGGTGGTCGACGAGTATGGCGAGCTGTTGGGGCTGGTGACAGTTGAGGATGTGCTGGAGGAGATCGTCGGCGAATTCGCCGACGTGAGCCCTTTGCCGGCCAGGTCCTGGCAGGTCGAAGCGGACGGCAGTTATCTCGTCGATGGGGCGGCCAGCCTACGGGAATTGAATCGCAAGCTAGGTCTTGATTTCCCGGCCGACAAGGTGCGCACCCTGAATGGCCTGATCCTGGAGTGTCTGGAGGCGATGCCGGAGGTGGGAGTGACCATCAAGATTGCCGGTCGCCCGGTGGAAATCATTCAGATCGCCGGCCGGAAAGTGAAAACGGCGCGTATCAAGCCAAATCCAACGCCACTACATTAAGTCAAGGCTGCTCTTTGACATTCTTATTCACTCCAAGCATCATTCATCGATGAGTTTTTTTTAGCGGCTATTAGGGGACGGATTCGTGGTAGCAAGTGTTGCTAGCAATCTCACTGGCGTATGCCGGGCCTTGGTGCAGCAGGGGCTGCTCGCCCAGGACGAGGGTGAGACGCAGCAGGCTCAGGCCAAGGCCGCAGGGGAGAATTTTGTCGTCCACCTGATTAAGACCAAACGTTTCGAGCCGAAGCAGATTGCAACCTTCGCCTCGATCACCTTTGGCTTACCCTACCTTGATCTGAACGCGCTGGATGGCCAGATGCTGCCGGTTGGCGTCGTCGATGCCAAGCTGATTGATAAGCACCATGCGCTGCCCCTCGCGAAACGCGGCAATCGACTGTTCCTCGGCGTATCCGATCCCAGCAATCTGCAGGTGCTGGACGAGATCAAGTTTCAGACTGGCTTGGCGGTTGATCTGGTGGTGCTGGAAGAGGACAAGCTGGCCCGCTATCTCGATCAGCATACCGAGAGCCGGGAAGACGACATCCTCAAGAGCATCGAGACCGATGACCTCAATCTGGAGTTCACCGACGACGAGGCCATAGCCGAGGCGGCAACGGCCGCTGCCCAGGATATCGACGATGCCCCGGTGGTGCGTTATCTCCAGAAGATTATGCTGGATGCCATCAACGGCAATGCCTCGGACATCCATTTTGAACCCTATGAGAAGTTTTACCGGATTCGCTATCGCCTGGATGGCATCCTATATGAAGTCGCCCAGCCGCCGGTGGCCATCAAGGAGAAGATCGCCTCTCGGATCAAGGTGATCTCGAAGATGGACATCTCCGAGAAGCGGGTGCCTCAGGATGGCCGCATGAAGCTGGTTGTGTCGCATAAGCGGGCGGTCGATTTCCGGGTCAGCAGCCTGCCCACCCTGTATGGCGAGAAGATCGTCATGCGTATCCTGGATTCCAGCACGGCGCTGGACAAGAAGATCGAGGAACTGGGTTATGAGCCGCAGCAACAGGCGCACCTGCTTGAAGCCATCCAGCGACCCTATGGCATGGTGCTGGTAACCGGGCCGACCGGCAGCGGCAAGACCGTGTCGCTGTATTCCTGCCTGAATCTACTCAACCAGCCGGGCGTCAACATTTCAACCGTGGAAGACCCGGTGGAAATCCAGTTGCCGGGCATCAACCAGGTCAACGTCAACGACAAGGCCGGGCTCAATTTTTCCACCGCGCTGCGCTCCTTCCTGCGCCAGGATCCGGACATCGTGATGGTGGGCGAGGTGCGCGACCTGGAGACGGCGGATATCGCCATCAAGGCCGCGCAGACAGGTCACATGGTCTTGTCCACGCTACACACTAACGATGCCCCTTCCACCCTGTCGCGGCTGGTCAATATGGGGGTGCCGAACTACAGCGTTGCCGCCTCGGTGTTGCTGATTACCGCCCAGCGGTTGGGACGTCGGTTATGCCCCCATTGCAAACAGCCGATCGACATCCCGCCCGAGGCACTTATGAATGCCGGGTTTATCGAGGCCGATCTGGATGGCGCCTGGCAGGCATTCGGCGCGGTCGGCTGCGATCTATGCAACCACACCGGGTATAAGGGGCGGGTCGGCATCTATCAGGTGATGCCGATCAGCGATGAGATCAATCGCCTGATATTAAAGAATGCCGGGGTTGGCGAGATTGCCGCGCAAGCCCATAACGAGGGTGTATTGGACCTGCGGCGGGCCGGTTTGCTGAAAGTGAAGACCGGGATGACCTCGCTTGATGAAGTCCTGGCGATAACCAACGAATGACAGCGAGGGCTGAATAATGGCGCTAGCCAAGGCAGCGAAAGCAGTGGCGGAGATCCCTTTTATCTGGGAGGGAACCGACAAACTTGGGCGCAAGACAAAGGGCGAGATGCTGGCCGCCGGCGAGGCCGTGGTGCGGCAGTCGCTGCGGCGTCAGGGTATTACCGCCAGCAAGGTGCGCAAGCAGGGCTTCTTTGCCAAAGCCAAGCGGATATCGGAAAAGGATATTGCCCTGTTCACCCGCCAGCTCTCTACCATGGTCAAGGCCGGGGTGCCGCTGCTGCAAGCCTTCGATATCACGGCGCGTAGCCACTCCAACCCGGCGCTGCAACGACTATTGGGCATCATCAAGGCCGATGTGGAATCGGGCAGCGCCTTGAATCAGGCCTTCCGGCGGCACCCGAAATATTTTGATGCACTGTACTGCAACCTGGTGGAAGCGGGCGAACAGGCCGGTATCCTGGAGACCGTGCTGGACCGGATCGCCAGCTATAAGGAAAAAATTCTGGCGATCAAGGGCAAGATCAAGTCCGCCCTGATGTATCCGGCCATCGTGATCGTTATCGCCTTCATCATCACCGCAGGGATTATGCTTTTTGTCATCCCGACCTTCAAACAACTGTATGAGGGCAGTGGCGCCGAGTTGCCGGCCCTGACGGCCATGGTGATCTATATCTCTGACCTGTTCGTCAAATGGTGGTGGGCCGTAGTCGGGTTGTTGGTCGCCGCCGTGCTGCTGTTCGGCCAGGCGTTCAGACGCTCCAAGATACTGCGGGACCGTATTGACGCCTTGTCGTTGAAGATTCCGGTGTTCGGCCCGCTGATCGAAAAGGCTACCGTGGCGCGCTGGTCGCGGACCTTCTCATCGCTGTTCGCCGCCGGCGTGCCGATGGTGGATGCCCTGGAGTCGGTGGCCGGCGCCTCCGGCAATGCGGTGTTCGAAGCGGCGACCATGAAACTGCGCACCGATATTGCGACCGGCGCCAGTTTGACCGCCTCGCTGCAAGCCGCCAAGATATTCCCCAACATGTTGATCCAGATGGTGTCCATCGGCGAGGAGTCCGGCTCCCTGGATTCCATGGTGGAAAAGGTGGCCGATTACTACGAACGCGAAGTCGATGACGCGGTAGCCGGTATTTCCAGTTTGATGGAGCCGATCATCATGGTGGTGCTAGGCACCTTGATCGGCACCATCGTTATCGCCATGTACCTGCCTATCTTCAAGATGGGTTCGGCGTTTTGATCGAATTGTTCGGCCAGCACGCCATGCCCTGGGTGGTCTTGGCGGGCGTACTTGGCCTGATGCTGGGCAGTTTTATCAATGTGGTGGTCTATCGCCTGCCGGTGATGATGCAACGGGAATGGCAGCGCCAGTGCGCTGAGTTGCATGGTGAGGAGCCGCCGGCGCAAACACCTTATAGCCTGGCGGCGCCGCGCTCGGCCTGTCCAGGATGCGGTCATGGCATTGTCTGGTATGAAAACATCCCGATTCTGAGCTGGCTGTTTCTGCGTGGCCGCTGTTCTGCCTGCGGGGCGGCTATTTCACTCCGCTACCCGATGCTGGAGGCGCTGACCGGTATCCTTACCGCCTACGCCGCCTGGCACTTCGGTTTCTCCTGGCAGGCGGGCGCGGCATTCATATTGATCTGGGCCTTGGTGGCCTTGACCTTCATCGACCTGGATACCTATTACCTGCCGGACAGCATTACCCAGCCGCTGATCTGGTTGGGCCTCCTAAGCAACTTGAATGGCCTGTTCACCCCACTGGATTCGGCGTTGATCGGCGCGATGGCGGGCTATCTGGTGCTTTGGGCGGTGTATCACCTGTTCCGTCTGGTTACCGGAAAGGAGGGCATGGGGTTCGGTGATTTCAAACTGCTTGCCGCCCTGGGCGCATGGCTGGGCTGGACCATGTTGTCGTTGATTATCCTGTTGTCCAGTCTGATTGGGGCACTGATCGGCATCGGTCTGATCGTGTTCGCCGGACATAATCGCGCCAAGCCTATTCCATTCGGCCCTTACCTGGCCTTGGCTGGTCTGGTTGCACTGTTCTGGGGCAAGACCCTGATCGCGCTTTACCTGGGGCAATGAAGCGGCCCTACTGCGTGGCCCTGACCGGTGGCATTGGCAGCGGCAAGAGTGTGGTAGCCGCGGCCTTCGCCGGCCTGGGGGTGGAGGTGATCGACACCGATCTCATCGCCCGCGAGTTGACCGCACCGGGGGGCGTGGCGATGACACCGATACTGAGCGCCTTCGGGGCCGAATACCGGCTGGCCGATGGTGGCCTGGATCGAGGGCGGATGCGGGCTGCGATATTCAGCCAGCCCGACATGCGCGCCCGTCTGGAAGGTATCTTGCACCCATTGATTCGCGCTGACGCGGCACGGCGCCTGGGCGATTCGACCGCACCCTATGTGCTGCTGGTGGTGCCGCTGCTGGTTGAGAGCGGCGCCTATCACGAACTGACGGATCGGATATTGGTGGTGGACTGCGACCCGGACCGGCAAATCGACCGCATCATGCGCCGCGATGGTATCGACGCGGCCCTGGCGCGGGCCATGTTGGCGACTCAGGTGCGCCGGGAACAACGGCTGGCGCTGGCCGACGATGTTATAGATAACCGCAGCGCCAAGGCCGATGTCGAGGCCGAAGTACGACGTCTGCACCAGGTTTATCTGCAGCTGGCCGAGAAACGGGGCAGAATGCAAGGCCGATCATTGCAAAAGTAGACTGGATTGCTGCAAAATCGCCGCAAATTCAAGGTTCAACAGAGTGACAGTGTCAGCGTTGCGATCCAGCAGCAATTCTGGCCTATCCAAGGACCGATTTTTATTGTTGAAAGCCATCCATCGCATAGGCGCCATCGGTGATCGTTTACGAATATCCCCTGAATGAACGTATACGCACCTGGTTGCGTCTGGAATATTTGTTTGACAAGGCGGCTTTCTTCATTGAGTCCGACGAGCAGCATTCCCATCATGCCGCCTTGCTAGCCATCTTTGAACTGGCCGACGTGATGGCGCGGTCCGAGCTGCGCAGCGAGTTGATCCAGGAATTGGAACGGAAGAAGGCATCGCTCGAACCGTTAAAGGGTAATCCGGAGGTTGATGGCGAGCGCCTGGAAGCCGTTTTGGCGAGTTTGTCCGCCACGCTGGCTGAGTTGCACGACCAGGTTGGCAAGCTGGGCCAGCATATCCGGGATAATAACTGGTTGGCCGGCATCAAGAGCCGCACCGGTATACCGGGCGGGGCTTGCGCTTTCGATCTGCCCGGATACCACTTCTGGCTCAATCGATCCGCGCCGCGACGGCGGGAAGACTTGGACGCATGGCTGGGCCCGATGCTGCCGATCAAGAGTGGCGTGAGGGTTATTTTGAAGCTGCTGCGGGAGGGCGGAACCAGCGGCCACTATGTGGCCGAGGGTGGCCTTTTCCAGTTGATGCTGGGTGGCCGCGTGGCCCAGTTGCTTCAGGTCGTGGTGGCTGCCGATATGCCCTGCGTACCGGAGGTCAGCGCCAACAAGTATGCGGTCAATCTTCGTTTCATGACGGTCGGAACCAGCCAGAAGGCGAGAATCTGCGACCAAGAGATTCCCTTCGAGCTGGTTTTATGTTCGTTGGCCAGCGGTATCTGACCAGTCAGGCCGGCACTGAAGGATTCAGTCCAGGGCCGCCAGATTGTGGCCGCTCAGTTGATTCAATCGCGTCGCGAGTGGCGCGGCCACGGCGGCGAACTGGCGGCGATAACGGGCTTCCAGGGGGTAGGCGGCCGGCATCTGCACCGTTAGAGGATCCCGCTGTACGTTATTGACCCTGAATTCGTAGTGCAGGTGCGGGCCGGTAGCCAAGCCCGTCGAACCGACGTAGCCGATGATTTCGCCCTGCTTGATATGGGCGCCGTGCCGGAGACTTTTGGCGAAACGGGACAGGTGACCATAGGCGGTGCTGTATGGCCCCTGATGCTTCAGGACGATGAGATTGCCATAGCCGCCCTGACGACCGGAGAACGTCACCGTGGCGTCGGAAACCGCGCGCACCAGGGTGCCGGTGGTCGCCGCGTAATCGATGCCCTTGTGGGCGCGCCATTCCTTGAGTACTGGATGGAAACGCGCACCGGTGAAGCCCGACGAAATACGACTGAACGGGATCGGTGATTTCAGGAAGGCGCGCTTCATGCTCTTGCCGTCCGGCGTGAAATAGCCCCCGCGCCCTTGTGGGTCGGCGAAATACACCGCTCGGTGGCTATTGCCCCGGTTGACGAATTCCGCTGCCAGCAAGCGGCCGGTGCTCAAAACGCGGCCGCCATCGTATAGCGTTTCATAGACCACCGAGAAGTGATCCCCTTGCCGCAGGTCGCGGTGAAAATCGATCTCACCTGAGAATATGTCGGCCATTTCCGAGGCAATGGAATCCGGTACGTCGGCGGCGTCGGTGGCGCCGAACAACGAATGGCTGACCATTCCAGAGCGCATGGTCAGGCGAGTCTCGGGCTTGATGACTTCTTCCTGGACCAGGAATTTGTCGCCCGACCGTTCAATCGACAGCAGTTGCCGTTCACCGACCAGATAACGTAACAGGACCAGACGGCCATTCGATGTAACCCGCGCCATGATCGAGCGCCCAGCGATGAAATGGGTCACTGCGCCGTGGCCTTGGCTGGCGGCAACGATGCCGATTGCATCTTGCGAATTGACGCCCAGGCGATTTAGCAATGACGCCAGGGTGTCGCCAGACTGGATGCGTTCTTCGCGCCAGAAATCGAAGGCGCCGCTATCGCTGGCGGTGAGCGCGGGCAGCGCGACATCGGTAACGACGGTTTCTTGATGAATATCGCGGGTGATGGTGTCGGGCGACACGCCGAAGGCGGTCACGACTTCAAAGAGGGGAATCAGTGCGCCTAACAGCAACCACCGTTTGTGGTGGGCCAGGTAGGCGAGTAAGGGCTGGATATTCTGCATTGGCGGCATCTGATCCTGCTTATTAAAAGATGGGCGATTCTAACAGATAACGCCGACAAATAAACCAGGTTAGCCATCGCCTGCAATCGGTTGGTGGCTAGAATCGGGGGGGAAATCCGGCTAAAACGCCTGCCTCTATATCCAAATCCGAGCTAAGTTCCGAGCCATGATGTTTTTCAAGAGTCGCGAGCGCGAAGCGTACGGGCATATCCGCGAAGAGATCGCAAG
>JAIMKU010000007.1:35976-56151 GCA_020692235.1 Hydrogenophilus sp. | reverse complement strand
GCCATCGACGAATTGGGCGCACTCGGCGAGGCTGTCGCCGCCGCTATCCAAGGAGGACGGCAGCGCCGCCAGCAGGGTCGGGTCCAATACCGAGGCCATCAGCCGCAAGCCGGTCGAACCGGTATCGACCAGGACGTGGTCGATCGTCTGGCAGGTCAGGGTGCCGGGCGCGCAAATCGTCACCGAGGCGAACAACTCGTTGATGGTGGTGGTGCCGGCCGGTCTATCATCGACCGTCAGGGTGATCTGGTTGCTCGCCGGGGCCGGCGTATTGCCGGATTGGTTTGGCGATCCCGAGCCGCCGGCGTCGCTGCCCGATCCGCCACCGCTGCAAGCGGAGAGCGCCAAGGCCAGGACGATGCCCATCAGGGTGTGAAACGGTAGCTTGAGCTTCATCGCACGTCCCCCAAGGTGACGCCATTGGGCGCCAGACTCGGCACCCAGGCGGCCCCGGAGAAATGGCGCATGTGGCCGGACAGCCTCAATTCGAAATCGTCGCTCCGGACCTGTCTCAAGCCGCGTACCTTGCCGGCGGCCCGAACGGTCGCAAGATAGCGGTCATAGTAGGGGCCCAGTGCCTGTCTGAGGTCCGGCTTTACCGGGCCATCCCAGGCGACTCCGAAAAGTTTGCCGGTGCGGCCGGCGAACTGGCGAATCCGCGGGCCATCGACGCCTTCGCGCAGTTCGTGGACCCGAAAACGGACCTGGCTGGCGTCGACCGGGCGTAGCTCCATCCGGGTGGCGGCCACCTCGGCAGGCAGGTCAGCCTCGTCACCGCCCAGCACGGCGTAAGCGGAAAGAGGCATGAACAGGGCCGCAAAAGCCATCAAGAACTTGGCCATGCTTTGGCAATACAGTCGAAAAAACAGGTCCGTTCTCATTTGCTTTTCATCCGTCTCAAGTCGGCTGCGTTGCCATCGCCGGGATTCTACCTGTGTACGGCATCAATCAGAATACGGCTGGGCTATGGCCAGGCGCTAAGGGGCCGGTTCGTCCACGCCAAACAATAATTTTTTCAGGTTATGCAATTCGTCGCGCAATTGGGCGGCGCGCTCGAATTCCAGGTTCTTCGCCGCCGCTAGCATGTCTTTTTCCAATCGTTTGATCTCGCGGGTCAGCGCTTTATCGTCGAGGGCCGCGTAATGGGCATGTCCCTGGGCCACCTTGAGGGCTTGTTGCGCTTCTTCCTGGTTGTAAACACCGTCGATTATGTCTTTGATTCGTTTCTGTACACCCTTGGGCACGATACCGTGCTCGACGTTGTAGGCCAGTTGTTTGGCGCGGCGCCGGTCGGTCTCGTCGATGGCCCGGCGCATCGAGTCGGTGATGCGGTCGGCATAGAGGATGGCGGTACCGTTCAGGTGGCGGGCAGCACGGCCGATGGTCTGGATCAACGAACGCTCGGAGCGCAGGAAGCCTTCCTTGTCGGCATCGAGGATGGCAACCAGGGAAACCTCTGGTATATCAAGGCCTTCACGCAACAAGTTGATGCCGATTAGAGCATCAAAGACACCCAACCGAAGGTCGCGGAGGATTTCCACCCGCTCGACGGTGTCGATGTCGGAGTGCAGGTAACGGACCTTGATGCCGTGGTCGGCGTAGTACTCGGTGAGCTGTTCTGACATGCGTTTGGTCAGGGTGGTGACCATCACCCGCTCGCCCTTGGCCGCGCGTAGACTGATCTCGCTCATCAGGTCGTCCACCTGAGTACCGACGGGGCGAATGATGATGGTCGGATCGACCAGGCCGGTCGGCCGCACCAGTTGCTCGACCACCTGCTCCTGGTGCAGTTTTTCGTAGGCGCTCGGTGTGGCGGACACGAATACGGTCTGGCGCATCATCCGCTCGAATTCGTCGAAGCGTAGCGGCCGGTTGTCCAGTGCCGAAGGCAGCCGAAACCCGTAGTTGACCAAGTTTTCCTTACGCGCCCGGTCGCCCTTGTACATGGCGCCGATCTGGGACACGGTGACGTGCGACTCGTCGATAAACATCAAGGTGTTTTCGGGTAGGTAGTCGATCAGGGTCGGCGGCGGCTCGCCCGGCCGGCGCCCGGAAAAATGGCGGGAATAGTTCTCGATGCCCTTGCAGAAACCCAGTTGTTCCATCATCTCCAGGTCGAAACGGGTGCGCTGCTCAATACGCTGGGCCTCGACCAGTTTCTGGTTACCGTAAAAGAAATCCAGCCGTTCGCGCAGTTCCGTCTTGATCTGTTCGATGGCCCGTAGCGTGGTGGCCCTCGGCGTGACGTAATGACTGGACGGGAATACGGTGAACCGGCCAACCTTGGACTGGACCTGGCCGGTGAGCGGGTCGAACAGGGCAATGGTCTCCAGTTCATCGTCAAACAGGGATAGCCGTACCGCCAGATCAGCATGTTCGGCCGGAAAGATGTCGATCACGTCGCCCTTGACCCGGAATAAACCGCGCTTGAACTCCATCTCGTTGCGGCCGTACTGCATCTCGGTCAGCCGCTTGATGATGGCGCGCTGTTCATAGCGTTCGCCCTGCTTCAGGTGCAGGATCATGTCGTGGTAGTCGGCTGGATCGCCGATACCGTAGATGGCCGATACCGTGGCCACGATCACGCAGTCTTTGCGTTCCAGTATCGCCTTGGTCGCCGACAGCCGCATCTGTTCGATGTGTTCGTTGATGCTGGAGTCTTTTTCGATGAACAGATCGCGCGCCGGGACATAGGCCTCGGGCTGGTAATAGTCGTAATAGGAAACGAAATACTCGACCGCGTTTTCCGGGAAGAATTCGCGGAACTCGGAATAAAGCTGCGCCGCCAGGGTCTTGTTGGGCGCCATGACGAAGGCCGGCCGGCCGGTCCGGGCGATGACGTTGGCCATGGTGTAGGTCTTGCCCGAGCCGGTCACCCCGAGCAGGGTCTGACATTTCATCCCCCGGCTCAACCCTTCTATCAGCTTGGTGATCGCCTCCGGCTGGTCGCCGGAGGGCTGAAATGGCTGATGCAGAAGATAAGGACTATTGGGAAATGTGACGGCCATGGGTAGAATCGCGCGAATCCGTCGGATACTAACATTTCGCGCCCTACCGACCGGCGCATTTACGCTCAAGGTTAAACCAATTGGAACTCTCGCAACGCGTCCGTAACATCAAGCCATCCCCTACCCTCGCCATCTCAGCTCGCGCCGGACAACTGAAGGCCGAAGGCAAGGACATCGTCAACCTGGGCGCCGGCGAGCCGGACTTCGACACCCCTCAACATATCAAGGCAGCGGCCATTGCCGCCATTGACCGGGGCTTCACCAAGTACACCGCCGTGGGCGGTATGCCCAGTCTAAAAAAGGCGGTGATCGACAAGTTCAAGCGAGAAAACGGCCTCGACTATGCGGCCAACCAGATATTGGTCTCCTGCGGTGGCAAGCAGAGCATTTATAACCTGTGCCAGGCCTACATCGGCGCCGGCGACGAGGTCATCATCCCGGCGCCCTATTGGGTGTCCTACCCGGACATCGTCATCCTGGCCGATGGCAAACCGGTCATCGTCGATGCGACTATCAGCCAAGGCTTCAAGATCACCCCGGCGCAATTGGCGGCGGCCATCACCCCGCGCACCAAAATGCTGGTATTGAACAGCCCGTCCAACCCTACCGGCGCGGTCTACACCCTGGCCGAACTGGCCGCCCTGGGCGATGCTCTGCGCCGACATCCGCAGGTGCTGATCGCCTCAGACGACATGTACGAGCACATCCTTCTATCCGGCCAGCCGTTTGCCAATATTCTCAACGCCTGCCCCGACCTGTACGACCGCACCATGGTCCTGAACGGTGTTTCAAAGGCCTACGCAATGACCGGCTGGCGCATCGGCTATGCCGCCGGCCCCAAGGCGATCATCGGCGCCATGGATAACATCCAGTCGCAAAGCACCTCCAACCCGACCTCGATCTCCCAGGTCGCTGCCGAGGCCGCGCTAAACGGCGATCAAGCCTGTATCGAGCCCATGCTGGCCGCCTTCAAGGAACGCCACCGCTTCGTGGTTGATGGCCTCAACGCCATTCCCGGCCTGGACTGCGTCGACAGCGGCGGGGCCTTTTATGCCTTTCCGGATGCCAGTGCGGCGATCGCCCATCTCTATGCCGCCGGCAAGATTACGGAAGCCAACGACCTTGCCTTGACGGCTTATCTGCTAGAACACGGCGTGGCCGTGGTGCCAGGCTCGGCCTTCGGCGCGGAAGGTTGCATCCGGCTGTCGTTCGCCACCTCCAAGGAAAACCTGGCCAAGGCGCTGGACAGGATTGCCACGGCGCTGACCTGAGCGGTTTCAGCCCCCCTGAACCGCTTTCAGTATCAGCGGCACCAGGTGTTCCGGTAGTTTCAGCTTGCCGGAAACCGCGAAGTCATGCGCCTGGTCGGACATCTTCTTCCAGGTCTTGCGGATGATGACTAACCACTTTTCTTCGCTGTAATCCGCCTTCTTGGCCGCGAAGGCGGTCATATAGTGCTCGATGAAAACCAGATCGGCGACGTCTTCCATCGCCTGGGTTTCCGGATTGACCTTGAGGCCGCGCTTGCCGACGATCTTTTTCACCCGTTCGATCATTTCGTCGTCATAGCCAGCTTGTTTCATGAGTTCGCCCGCCGTGTTGGCATGGAACTTGTAGAGCCCAGTGCGCCATTGCTGGTAGCCGTCAGGCGTGGCGGGAAAATCCGCACGGGCGCTTTTTCAGCGCTGGATATGTTGTGCCCGGCAGGCGAGACGCACGGCATCGGAGGCATCTGGCGCGAAACGCTCAAGCATTTCAGTCATGCGTTGGGCATAGAGCAGTTCCTTCGGCAATTCCTGGTCATCGGCAGTTTCCTTGTTCGGGTCCTGGGCGTTGGCAGCATCGAAAAGGGCGATGGCGCGTTCGAAACGTTGCGGGTCGGATAGCACCTCGGTTTGGCCTTGAAAAAATTAAGGTCTCGCATTTTGCTATATCGTCGGCAATCCGTGGGCCGGCGGCAGGTCATGCGGCTATCATTAAAGCAATCCACCGATAACCTCCTTATGCCGCTTCCTGCCTTGATCGCCGGACTACTTTCCGCCGCTGCCTACCCGCATCCGGCAACCGCTGTGCGCCTGATCGAAACCCATATCTCCTGGGTGCTGCTGGCCGGCGACCACGCCTACAAGATCAAGAAACCAGTCAACCTGGGCTTTCTCGATTTCAGTGACCTGGACCAACGCCGCCTTTACTGCGCCGAGGAGGTGCGTTTGAACCGCCGCCTGGCGCCGGACATCTATCTCGGTGTAGTGGCTATAACCGGCAGCGAGGACGCGCCCAAAATAGCCGGAGACGGCCCGGTGCTGGAATGGGCCGTGCATATGCGGGCCTTTCCAGCCGACTCGACCCTGGACCTGGCCATCGCGATTGCGCCTGAGCAGATCGACGCCATCGCCGATCGCATCGCGCGCTTCCACAGCGCCATCGGCCCGACGCCAAAGACCAGTCCATACGGCTCGCCCGAGGCGGTCATGTATCCGGTTCGGGAAAACTTCAGGCAATTGCGCGAGCTACTCCAGGGCCGGGACGATGCGCTCGCTAAAATCGCTCCACTGGCCCAGTGGAGCGAGACGGAAGGCGGTCGTCTCGAAGACCATTTCCGACGCCGCAAGGCCGATGGCTTGGTCCGCGAATGCCATGGCGACCTGCATCTTGGCAACATCGCCTGGGTCGATGGCGCAGCGCTGATCTTCGATTGCCTCGAATTCAATCCGGCGCTGCGCCACATCGACATCGTCAATGAGGCGGCCTTCTTGTTCATGGACCTATGCGCTCGAGGCCAGACCGATCTGGCCTGGCGTTTTATCAATCGTTGGCTGGAGCAGACCGGGGATTACCCCGGCCTGGCCGGCTTTCTTTTTTATCAGGTCTACCGGGCGCTGGTGCGGGCCAAGGTTGCCGCCATCCGTTATGGCCAGGGCGAGCCGGCGCAGATTGCAGAGGTCATCCGCTATCTGGACCTAGCCGATAGTCTCAGTCAGCCACGCGCCGCACAATTGACCCTGATGCACGGCTATTCCGGCAGCGGCAAGACCTGGGTCGCGCAACGCCTGCTCGAAGCCAAAGGCGCCATCCGGCTGCGCTCCGATGTGGAACGGAAACGCTTGTTCGGCCTGGACGCACTGGCCGACAGCAGGTCGATTCCAGGCGGCATCTATGGCCCGGAGGCCAGCCGGCGGACATTGGACCGACTGCTGGTACTTAGCGAGAACCTGCTTGTGTCGGGCTACGACGTCATAGTCGATGCCACCTTTCTGGCGCATTCCTGGCGTGGACCATTTTTCGAATTGGCGCACCGCCATGGCTGGCCGATCAGTATCGTCTCCATGTCGGTCGAGGTCGATCTGATGCGGCAACGCATCGTCGCTCGGGGGCAACGCGCGAACGACGCATCTGAGGCCGGGCTGGAGGTATTGGAAGCGCAACTGAACAACGCAGAACCGCTCGACGCCGCCGAATTGCAACATACCTATCGGCTCGATCCCGACCGGCCGGGAGCCTGGGAGCAGCTTTTGGATCGCCACACCAAGTTGGTCTGATTATTTTTTTGGCTGCGTCCATATCCTGGATAGTGGTATTCCACTCCGGTTCAGATTATGATGAGAAGCATTCTCGTTTAGGAATGGTCATGTCGATACCGCTCAACCAACTTGCACCGGATGCATCGGGCACCATCGAGAGCATCCAGGCCGGCCAGGAACTACGCCGCCGCCTGGCTGGTCTGGGGCTGCGGTCCGGCATTCGGGTTCAGGTCATTCGGCAGTCGCCGCTCAATGGTCCGATGCAGATTCGGGTCGGCCATACCGATCTGATCATGCGCGCCGCCGATGCCGCTCATATCGAGGTCTGTCCGGGGCCATGAAACGCATCGTTGTATTGGGCATGCCCAATACGGGCAAGTCCACCCTGTTCAACCGCCTGACCGGCGCCGGTGCCCATGTCGGCAACTGGCCGGGGGTGACGGTCGATTTGTTGGCCGCCAAGATTCTGCTTGGCGATGCCATGGTGGAGGTCATTGATCTGCCCGGCTTTTACAACCTGCACGGCTTTTCCGAAGACGAAGCGGTGGTTCGACATTTTCTGGAGACTCAACCGGTCAACCTGCTGCTGATCGTGCTTAATTCCAGCCAACTCGACCGGCAATTGGCCCTGCCCTTGCAATTGCGCGAACTCGGCATCCCCATGTGCCTGCTGCTCAATATGTCGGACGAGGCCAACAAGCTCGGCATTCGGATCGATGTCCCGAAGCTGGAGGCGGCGCTACAGGCGCCGGCGATTCCGCTGGCCGCCAAATATGGCACGGGGATCGAGAAGGTCAGAAGCGAACTGATCCGTTTACTGTACGAACACCCCAAGCTAACTCAGGCCAACGACGCGGCATTCAACCAGGACATGCAGATCGAATTGGAACTCGACGATCTGGCGCATCGGGTCGTGACCAATCCCATTACCCTGCCCGTCTCCGCCACTGACCGCCTGGATCGCGTCCTGCTGCATCCCTGGCTGGGCCTACCCATATTCTTCTTGATGATGTTCTTGTTGTTCCAAGCCATCTACGGTCTGGGCATCCCCTTACAGGATGGCATGGGCTGGCTGTTCGATCACCTCAAGTCCCGCTGGCTTGAACCCGCCGTGGCGGCCTGGCCCGGTCCACTGAAGAGTCTGGTGCTGGAGGGTCTGTTCGACGGTCTCGGCACGGTGCTGACCTTCCTGCCTATCATTGCCATGTTTTTTCTGCTCATAGCCATCGTCGAAGACAGCGGTTATCTGTCGCGTGCCGCCTTTCTGACCGATGCACTGATGAGCCGACTTGGTCTGGATGGCCGCGCCTTCGTCATGCAACTATTGGGCTTCGGTTGCAACGTGCCGGCCATCATGGGCACCCGGATCATGCGCTCGCCTGCCCTGCGCACCTTGACCATGCTGATTATTCCGTTTTCACTCTGCTCCGCCCGCTTGCAGGTGATTCTGTTCGTAGTGGCGGCGACCTTCCCTGCCCGCGCCGCGCCAATCGCCCTGTTCTCGCTCTATCTGGCCAGCTTTGTCATGGCATTCCTGACCGCATTCATCTGGCGCAAGCGCTACCGTAACCATGAACCGCTGCTCCTCGAACTGCCGTCATATCGTCTGCCTACCTGGCGTTTCCTGGGTTTTGAGGCCTGGCGCGCCACTCGACAATTCATCGCTGGGGCCGGTGGTTTCATCATACTGGGGGTGTTGATGGTTTGGTTCCTGACCCACTTCCCGTTCAATGTTGCCGTCGCCGGGCCGCAAACCATGGCCGGCTGGATCGCTCGCGGCCTCGGGCCGATCTTCGAGCCGCTGGGCATCGATAACATGCTATCCACCGCATTGTTGTTCGGCTTCATCGCCAAGGAGATCGTGATCGGTGCCCTGGCGGTTATTTTCAGCGTCGGACCAAACGACCTGTCCGGCGTATTGGCCCAACGCCTCAACTGGGTCCAGGCCTACAGCTTCCTGCTGTTCACCCTGATCTATACCCCCTGCCTGTCCACTATCGCGGTCATCAAGCAGGAATCGAAAAGTCGGAAGACAGCCGCCATCGCGGTACTCTGGCCCTTGTCACTGGCCTGGCTGACCAGCTTCGCCTTCTATCAGGTCGCCCGGCATTTACTGTGATCGAGGGTTATCACTGTGGGTAGCGACAATCTGTATCATGTGAGCCGTTTTCACATGGATTGATAGATGCGCTCCCCGGAGCCGATCCCGACCCGCAAGTTACTGCTGACCATCGGCGCCGGCTTTGCCCTGTCGCTGTTGCTCCTGGCGGGGGTCAGCCTGTTCGGCCTGCGTGAACTGGCAGCGGCCGACGCCAGACTAAAGAGCGTGGTCAGCGAAAACGTCACCAAGGAATACCTGTCCAACAAGATGCGCGACCTGCTGCGGGCCAGGGCATTCTCGTTGTTGAGCATCGTCGTGATAACCGACCCATTTGACAAAAACGACGAGCTGAATCATTTCTACAAACTTGGCGAGGGTTATCAACTCACCCGCCAGGAGTTGGCCGCTCGACCCATCTCCGCTGAGGAATCGGCCATACTGACCCATATCGACCACCTGATCCGCGACATCTGTCCGGTGGAAAGACAGGTCGCCGATCTCGGTTTCCAGGGTTATACCTTCCTGGCCTTTGACGTACTCCAGAACCAAGGCATCGCCGCACAACTCAATCTGGCGGCCGAACTGGATCATCTGATTGCAGTCCAGCAAGCTGCCATTGGCATTGCCCAGCGCCAGAGCGATCAAGCCTATAGCCGGACCCGCCGGCTGATGATGCTACTGGGTGCGGTTGCCGTCGCCGCCGCCCTGTTGACCGCGCTTCTGGTACTGCAACGGGCGGCGCGCTTATCCCGCGCGACCGAGCGCGAACGGACCCGCTTCATGACCCTGTTCGAAACCAATACCGATGGTATCTTGATATTGGACGGTAGCTACTTTGCCCAGTGCAACCCGGCCATGCTGAACCTGTTCGGTATCGGCTCGCTGGCCGAACTTCAGAGATTCAATCCATGGCCGCAGGAAAACGGCGATACCCGTCGGGAAGACACCATCCAGGATCACTTCCTGCGGGCCTACGAACAAGGCCACGACAGCTTTGAGTGGCTTTGCCAGCGGGCCGACGCTAGCCGCTTCACCGCCAATATCGACATGTACGCGATGCAACTGGATTCCCGCAAGCACATCCAATGCGTTATCCGCGACATCAGCGTCCAGAAGGCCGTCGAGGATAGTCTGAAGGCGGCCCATGCCGATGCCCTGGCCGCCACCGAACTGAAGTCGCAATTCGTCGCTAACGTCAGTCATGAAATCCGCACCCCAATGAACGGGATCATCGGCATGACCCGGCTGCTGCTAGGCACGGACCTGGCGCCGAAACAGCGGGAGTTCGCCGAGGCGGTCGAGTATTCCAGCCAATCTTTGATGCGGATCATCAACGACTTGCTGGATTTTTCCAAGATCGAGGCCGGCCGGCTTACCCTGGAGGAAAGTCCGTTCGACCTGAACGAGATGCTGCGTGAGGTCCTGGCGCTCAACCGGCCGCGAACCGAGAGCAAAGGACTCGCGCTTGAGTTCGAAGTCCATGGCAATCTGCCGACCTGGCTGCGCGGCGATGTCTTTCGGCTGCGCCAGATACTGCTCAATCTGCTGGACAACGCAATCAAGTTCACCGAGAAGGGCGAAATCCGCCTGGCAGTGGATTGCCCTTCGGCGACCGACCCCGGCCTATACCGGTTTCGCGTCAAGGATACCGGCATCGGCATCGCGCCCCAGTCGCTGTCACATATATTCGAATCGTTCTCACAAGCCAATGGCGCCATCAGCCAACAGTACGGCGGCACTGGCCTGGGCCTGGCCATCTGCCGGCAATTGAGTCAATTAATGGGCGGCAAGCTGACCGTCGACAGTCAGATCGGCCAAGGCAGCCAGTTCGAGTTGAGCCTGCCATTGAGCGCGGCCAGCCGCTCTCCAGCGGCCCCTGCCGACGCGGTGCCCCAGCAAGCGCCGCAGCACTTTCATGCGGCCCGTGTCCTGATTGCAGAAGACAACCCAATCAACCTGAAGCTGACCCGCTACCTGCTGGAAAACCTTGGTTTGAGCGTGTCTGTCGCCGAGGATGGCCGACAGGCTTACGAGGCCATCCGCCAGTCCAATGTCGACCTGGTGTTGATGGATTGTCAGATGCCGGACTGGGATGGCCTGATGGCCACGCGCGCCATTCGCGACTGGGAACGTGAAACCGGCCGCCAGCGCCGGCTGCCCATCGTCGCCCTCACTGCCTACGCCATGAACGGCTTCGAGCACGACTGTGCCGAGGCCGGGATGGACGACTATCTGGTCAAGCCGCTGGATGAGGTTCAGTTGGCAACCTGCCTGAGCAAGTGGCTGCCGGTGAAAGCCACTGACCCGAGCACACCGCCCGCGCGCCCGGCGAGGTCGGATGGACTCGATATGGACCGTGTTCGCCGTGCCTGTCGCGACAACCCGGCACAGATACGGGAGATGCTCGAATTGTTCATCGGCAGCACCCAGGAACTGCTCGACAAACTGCATGAAGCCCGAGAAAAAGGCGATGCTCGGCAGACTGGCCGTATGGCCCATCAAATCAAGGGCGCTTGCGCTTATATGGGGGCGCAACGCATGGTCCAACTGACATCGGCCATTGAGGATGCCGTGAAACTGGACGACCTGGTCGCCACTGATGCTGCGTTACAAGGACTGGAGGGCGAATTTATCGCCGTAGGCAAGGAAATCGATGCGATATTGGCTGGGCAAGCCGGTTAAAATATCGCGTCTCCAGCACTCTACACACCCATGTTCGATATTCAGCTTTTGCGCAAAGACATCCAGGCGGTGGCCGATCGGCTTGCCAGCCGCGGCATGACGCTCGATACCGCCGGTATCACCGCACTGGAAGCGGAGCGCAAGGACATCCAGACCCAAACCCAGGACATGCAGGCCAAGCGCAACGGTCTATCCAAACAGATCGGCATCGCCAAAGGCAAAGGCGAAGATACCGCCCCCATCATGGCCGAAGTGACCGGCCTGGGTGACGCGCTCAAGCATCTGGAAGACCGCTTAGAGGGTATCCAGGACGAACTGAACCAGATACTGATGACCCTGCCCAACCTGCCGCATGAAAGCGTACCAAACGGTAAGGGCGAGGCCGACAACGTCGAGTTGCGCCGAGTGGGTGAGCCGCGCAGCTTCGATTTCCCGGTCAAGGACCATGTCGATCTCGGCGAGTCGCTCGACCTGCTGGATTTCGCCACGGCAACCAAGATTGCCAGCAGCCGTTTCATCCTGATGCGCGGCGATCTGGCTCGATTGCACCGGGCCCTGGTCCAGTTCATGTTGGACGTTCATACCCGGGAACATGGCTATGAGGAGGTCTATGTGCCTTACCTGGTCAATGCCGATTCCATGCGCGGCACCGGCCAGTTGCCGAAATTCGAGGAGGACCTGTTCAAGTTAACCAACGGCATGTATCTGATACCGACCGCAGAAGTGCCAGTAACCAATATCGTCCGCGACGAGATCATCGCCAATGAGAACCTGCCGATCAAGATGGTCGCCCATACCCCCTGCTTCCGTTCTGAAGCCGGTTCGTATGGTAGAGACACCCGCGGCATGATCCGTCAGCATCAGTTCGACAAGGTGGAAATGGTGCAACTGGTGCGGCCGGAAGACTCTTACGCCGCGCTGGATGAACTCACCGGTCATGCCGAGGCCATACTTAATAAACTGGATTTGCCTTACCGCGTCGTGGCGCTGTGTGCCGGCGATCTGGGTTTTTCGGCGGCCAAAACCTACGATCTGGAGGTCTGGTTGCCGGGCCAGAATACCTACCGGGAAATCTCCTCCTGCTCTAACTTCGAGGCCTTCCAGGCCCGTCGTATGCGGGCCCGCTACCGTAGTGACAAGGGTAAGCCGGAACTGCTTCATACCCTGAATGGCTCAGGACTCGCGGTCGGCCGGACATTGGTCGCCGTGTTGGAAAACTATCAGGATGCCGATGGCGGTATCGTTATTCCGGAAGTCCTGCGCCCGTACATGGGCGGACTAAAGAAGATCGCGACGGTTTAGCAGGGCTAAGTACGATTATCTCCGGGAGCCGGTCATGACCGAAGCCAGCCTCATCATCGAAACCGAACTGCCGTTTTCCTGGACTGCCGGTGAACTGAGCCCCAACCTCCATCAGAGCAACCGGCTGCTAATGCGGGTCGCCAATCTGCTCGACACCCACGACCCGGAGCAAAGCACATCGAGCGAGCGGCTGGAGGCCAAACTCGATCTGATGTTGCATTGGTTGGGTTACCGACTGTTCGGCGAGGCCGGCGATCAACCCGCTACCCGCCTCTGGCTTGGATACGATTGGATTGAATGGGAGAAAAACAGTACTACGGACTTGCCTGAAACCGGCATCTTGAATCTGACCATCAACCCCACGTTACCCGGCCCGCTGCGCTTGGCCGCCCGCATACTCCAGGTAGCCGACGGCCATGTCCGCGCACAACCAATCTTTCCCGACGAGGAACAGTTAGAGGCTTGGAATCAATGCTTGTTTCGCTTGCATCGGCGGGCCGTTCAGGAGGCCCGCCTCAAGTCCGATCCGGCATAAAAGGGCTGCCGGGCAGCAACTACTGAGCCTTCTTTTCCAGGATCGCATTGTTGATCTTGACCCCTGCCTTGATCTTGATAAAGGCTAAATAGGCTTTGACCTCTTCCTTCATTACCATACCCGACAAATCGCGCTGAAGTTGCTTCTGACGATCCATTTCCGGTGCCGCCTTGACGACCTTGTTGATCCGATATAGCCGGTAACCATCTGGAGTTTCAACACCGGCCGTGGCCGGAAGTTTGCTCACATCGGCCTTGAATATCGCCTTGATACTCTCCGGCGGCAGATTGAGCGGCTGGATACGCGAAACCAGCATTGGCGCGCCGAAGCCGGCGACGACCTGTCCGGACTGGGCCAGTTTGAGCGCTTGTTTGCCGGCCTCAATCGCCTTGGCGCGAGCGGCCTGAGCAGTCAACTTCGTGCGAATCTCTCCGGCAACCTCAGTCAAGGGTTTTGTCCCAGCCGGCTTGTGTTCGACGACCCGAGCGGACACCAGGGTATTCGGCGCCACCTCGACGGCCTCGGTATTCTGGTGTTTAGCCAAAGAATCGGGGGCCAGCAGCGCGGCCATCAGATCGGCCCTGGCCAGGAAGACGGGATCGGCATGATCGCGACTGATCCAGCCGCTTTCTTCTACTTTAAGATGGAATTGCTTGGCCGCCGGATCGAGGCTATCGGACTGCTCATAGACCATATTGCTGAATTTCTCGGCGGCCTCGACAAACTTCCGCTCGGCTTCCTGCTGCGCCAACTGGGCCACGATGTTCGCCTTGACCGTAGCGAAAGCGGTTGCTTTACCTGGCGTGATGCCGTCCAGACGGATGATGTGATAACCGAATTGGCTCTCGACCGGGCCGCGCAATTCGCCGACCTTCATACTGAAGGCCGCATCGGCAAATGGTTTTACCATCGTATCCTGAGTGAAATTACCCAGGTTGCCACCCTGATCTGCGGAGCCGGGATCCTGCGAGTTCTGCTTGGCCAATTCGGCAAACCTGGCCGGATTGGCGCGCAATTCCTGGTATATTTTTTCTGCCTTGGCCTTTGCCGCTGTCTTGTCGGCGGCCGACATGCCACTGTCGGCCTTGATCAGAATATGGCTGGCGTGGCGCTGTTCCGGCTCGCCGAATTTGGCCTTATTGGTGTCATAGAACTGTTGAGCGGCCACATCGCCAATCACGATACTGGAACGAATCGTATCGGCGGAAAGCACCAGGTACTGAACCCGCACCTGTTCGGGAATCGCATAATCCTGCTTGTGGGCGTTGTATTCCGCCGCCACGGCCGTGTCGTCGATAGCGATGTCCTTGGTATAGGCGCTGCCATTGAACGTCGCTTCGTTAGTCTCGCGTTGCTGAACCAATAGACTGGCGATCTGGGCGACGCTGGCGGTCGGCATGATGGCGCCTTGGCCATAGCCGACCAGGAATTGTTGCGCCATGGAATCCTGCTGAATCATCCTGAGTAGCGCTTTACGGTTCAGGCCCTGTTTTTGCAACCAGGTCTGAAAACGCACTTCCGAAAATTTGCCATTGTCTTGAAAGATCGGCGCACTTTGGATCATCGCATCGAGATCGCCGACTGGAACAGCCAGACCGTTCGAGGTGCCGGCATAGCCCATCAGCCGGCCATCGATCATCTGATCGAGTACCACCTTGCGGAAGTCCTTATTCTCGGTATCGACCTTGTTCTTGGTCCGCTCTTGCACGGCATCGCGCTGTCTTTGCAGCGCCTGGAAAAACTCATTCTGGCCAATCTCGTCCTTGCCTACGTTGGCGACTACCGGCTCCTTGCCGCCATCGTTGAAATAAGAATCGATGCCCCAGAGTGCGAAGGGAATGGTGATAAGGGCCAGGATCAGTTTTGCGACCCAGCCCTGAGCGCGTTCGCGTATGGCTTCTAACATGGCATTCAGTTCCGATAGTGACCGAAAAAAAAGCGAACTCACGGTTCGCCCTTGGTGTTGCTGGCGGAGTGGACGGGACTCGAACCCGCGACCCCCGGCGTGACAGGCCGGTATTCTAACCGACTGAACTACCACTCCCGGATACTTTCTGGTGGGTGCTGACGGGTTCGAACCGCCGACATTCGCCTTGTAAGGGCGACGCTCTACCAACTGAGCTAAGCACCCGGAAAGCCGGTCAGTTTACAGCATCCTTCAGACCCTTGCCAGCGCGGAACTTCGGCACTTTGGCGGCCTTGATCTTGATGCCGGCTCCGGTACGGGGGTTGCGGCCGCTGCGGGCGGCGCGTTTGCCTACATAGAAAGTACCAAACCCAACCAGTGTGACCATATCGCCCTTTTTCATGGCTTTTTTGATGGCATCCATGGCACCGTCCAAGACCCGTCCAGCGGCGGCCTTGGAGATGTCGGCGGAAGTGGCGATAGCGTCGATCAATTCTGATTTGTTCACGGAAATCCCCTTTTCTGTGGATAACGATGCGGCAGGAAACCTGCTCGGGCTTTATAGCAATCGTGAAAACCTGATGTCAAGCGCTAATAAAAGCCCCAAGTTCGGTCAATGCTTGAGTACGGCGGCGCTGTCCTGGGCTTTGCTTACCGTGGCGACGGCCTCCTGTGTTTCTTCGGCCAAGGGCTCGGGGCGGCTTTCAAGGGCATATTCGAGGACTTGCTCGATCCATTTCACCGGCTTGATTTCGAGGTGGTTCTTGATGTTGTCGGGCATATCCACCAGGTCCTTGACGTTGCCTTCAGGGATCAGCACGGTCTTGATGCCACCGCGATGGGCAGCCAGGAGCTTTTCCTTGAGCCCGCCAATGGGTAGCACTTCGCCACGCAGGGTGATCTCACCGGTCATGGCGATATCGCAGCGGACTGGGATACCGGTAAAGACCGAGACCATCGCCGTGGTCAGGGCGATACCGGCTGAAGGACCATCCTTGGGCGTAGCGCCCTCGGGCAGATGGATGTGCAGGTCGTTCTTGTTGAGTTTGTCGCCGGCGATGCCGAGCTGACGCGAACGGCTACGCATCACGGTACGAGCGGCCTCGATCGACTCCTTCATGACATCGCCCAATTGCCCGGTACGGATAATAACGCCCTTGCCAGGCATGATCGAGGCTTCGATGGTCAGCAACTCGCCGCCCACTTCTGTCCACGCCAGACCGGTTACCTGACCCACCTGATTGTACAACTCGGCGAGACCATAGGTATAGCGGCGCACCCCCAGGTATTTATCCAGATTCTTGGGCGTGACATTGATCTTGCCGCGCGTCTTCTTTAGCGTGTGCGCAGTGACGGCCTTGCGGCAGATTTTGGCGATCTCGCGCTCCAGGTTGCGCACCCCCGCCTCACGGCTGTAATAGCGCACGATGTCGCGTAATGCGGCCTCGCTGATGGCCAGTTCGCCTTCGGCTAAGCCATTGCTTTTCATCTGTTTTGGCAGCAGATAACGGATCGCAATATTGGCCTTCTCATCCTCGGTGTAGCCGGCCAGGCGTATCACTTCCATCCGGTCCAACAAGGGAGCGGGAATGTTCAGGTTGTTGGCGGTGGCCACGAACATGACGTCGGAAAGGTCATATTCCACTTCGATGTAGTGATCCTGGAAGGTATGGTTTTGCTCCGGGTCCAACACTTCAAGCAGGGCCGAAGACGGATCGCCACGGAAATCCTGGCCCAGCTTGTCCACCTCATCGAGCAGGAACATGGGGTTACGCACGCCGACCTTGGCCATGCTCTGCAAAATCTTGCCCGGCAATGAGCCGATGTAGGTCCGGCGATGGCCGCGTATCTCGGCCTCGTCGCGAACCCCGCCCAAGGCCATGCGGATGAATTTCCGGTTGGTGGCGCGGGCGATGGACTGTCCCAGCGAGGTCTTGCCGACACCGGGCGGCCCGACCAGGCAAAGGATCGGACCCTTGAGCTTGTCCACTCGTTGCTGAACGGCCAGGTACTCGACGATGCGCTCCTTGACCTTCTCCAGACCATAATGGTCCTCCTCGAGAATTTCCTCGGCCTTAACCAAGTCCTTGCTGATCTTGGTCTTCTTCTTCCAGGGCAGGCTGACCAGGGTGTCGATGTAGGTGCGAACCACGGTCGCTTCGGCCGACATGGGCGACATCATGCGCAACTTCTTCAACTCGGCCTCTGCCTTCTTGACGGCCTCTTTGGACATGTGCGCGGTCTTGATGCGCTTGTCCAGTTCATCCAGTTCAGCGCCCTCCTCAATCTCGCCCAGTTCTTTCTGGATCGCCTTGACCTGTTCATTCAGGTAGTACTCGCGCTGACTCTTTTCCATCTGGCGTTTGACCCGGCCGCGGATGCGCTTCTCGACCTGGAGGATGTCGATCTCGGCCTCCATGAACCCCATCAGGTGGTCCAGACGGCCCTTGAGTTCGAACATCTCCAGGATAGTCTGCTTCTGCTCCAGCTTCAGCGGCAAGTGGGCGGCGATGGTGTCGGCCATGCGCCCGGCATCGTCGATCCCGGCCAACGAAGCCAATATTTCCGGGGGTATCTTCTTGTTTAGTTTGACGTAGTTGTCAAACTGGGCGAGCAAGGCGCGACGCAAGGCTTCCAACTCGCTGCCAAGCTCGACGTTTTCCTTGATCGGCACGGCGTGGCCGGCGAAATAGGTCTGCTCATCGATGAATTCGGTGACCTGAACCCGTTGCGCGCCCTCCACCAAAATCTTTACGGTACCATCGGGCAGCTTGAGCATCTGCAGAATGCTGGCCACGGTCCCGACTTCGTACAGGTCTTCGAACACCGGCTCATCCTTGGCCGCCGACTTCTGGGCCACCAGGAGTATCTGCTTGCCGCCTGCCATGGCATTTTCCAAGGCATTGATCGACTTTGGACGTCCCACAAACAAGGGAATCACCATGTGGGGAAAGACCACTACATCGCGCAAAGGCAGCAATGGCAGGTTGGCGGGGGTAGTGAATTGCAAGTTTGGGGTCATGATCTCACTCTGGCGGAACGCCAAGTTTCCGATGGTGGCTATATTATGACGTCGGGCGATATTTCAACCCGACGCGGGATAATGGTTTTCAGCCTGCCTGAGCCGACTGCTTGGCTTGGTCGGCATACATAAGCAGGGGCTTGCCCTCGCCGCTAATGCCGTTTTCGTCCAATACCACCTTTTGCAGGCCTTGCAAACCAGGCAGATCGAACATGATGTCCAGCAACGCATGTTCGATGATCGAGCGCAGGCCGCGCGCGCCGGTCTTGCGCTTAATGGCCGCCTTGGTGATGGCCAGCAGTGCCTCGTCGCGAAATTCCAGCTCGACCCCTTCCATCTTGAACAGTTTCTGAAACTGCTTGACCAGGGCATTCTTGGGTTCGGTGAGTATCCTCACCAGGGCCTTTTCGTCCAGTTCTTCAAGGGTGGCAATGACCGGCAGGCGACCAACGAATTCGGGGATCAGGCCATACTTGATCAGGTCTTCCGGTTCCACCATCTTGAAGACCTCGCCTATATCCTTGCGGTTGTCCTTGCTCTTCACCTCTGCGCCAAAGCCGATACCAGACTTTTCGGTGCGGTTGCGGATCACCATATCCAGACCACTGAATGCGCCGCCGACGATAAACAGGATATTGGTGGTGTCGACCTGGATGTATTCCTGGTTGGGATGCTTGCGACCGCCTTGGGGCGGAATCGAGGCAGTAGTGCCTTCGATCATCTTCAGCAGGGCCTGCTGGACACCCTCGCCCGATACGTCGCGGGTGATCGACGGGTTGTCCGACTTACGGGAAATCTTGTCGATTTCGTCAATGTAAACAATGCCGTTCTTGGCCTTGTCGACATCGTAGTCGCACTTCTGCAAAAGCTTCTGAATGATGTTTTCGACATCCTCGCCGACATAGCCCGCCTCGGTCAGCGTAGTGGCATCGGCCATCACAAACGGCACGTTCAAGAGCCGTGCCAGGGTCTGGGCCAGCAGGGTTTTACCCGAGCCAGTCGGGCCGATCAGCAATATGTTGCTCTTGGATAGTTCCACGTCGTCGTCCTTACCCAGGCTGGGGGAACGCAGACGCTTGTAGTGGTTATATATGGCAACGGCCAACGTACGTTTGGCCATGCCCTGGCCGATCACATACTGGTCCAGAACATTGCGTATCTCCTGCGGGGTGGGCAGCCGGTCGGACTCATCCTTACCCCCGGCGGCGGTCTGCACCTCTTCGCGGATGATGGCGTTGCATAGTTCCACGCACTCGTCGCAGATGAACACCGAGGGACCGGCGATCAGCTTGCGCACTTCATGCTGGCTCTTGCCGCAGAACGAGCAGTAAAGGAGTTTCTCGTGTTCTTGCTTGTCAGCCATATCGCCGCCCCAAATACCCAAATATATTAGTCAAGTTTATACGGCATTGCTGCGCTTGGCCAGCGCTTTATCGACGAGGCCATATTTGACCGCATCCTCGGCGCCCATGAAGAAGTCGCGATCCGTGTCGCGCTCGATCACTTCCAGCGACTGACCGGTATGCTTGGCCATCAAGCCATTCAGCTTCTCACGCAAGTATAGGATTTCCTTGGCGTGAATCTCGATATCCGATGCCTGACCCTGGAAGCCGCCCAAGGGTTGATGGATCATCACCCGCGAACTAGGCAGGCAAAAGCGCTTGCCCTTGGCGCCTGCGGTCAGCAGGAAGGCGCCCATACTGGCGGCCTGGCCGATGCAAAGGGTGGACACGTCCGGCTTGATGAACTGCATGGTGTCGTAGATGCCCATGCCGGCCGTCACCGAACCGCCTGGCGAATTGATATAGAAGTAGATGTCCTTGTCGGGGTTTTCCGACTCCAAGAACAGAAATTGAGCGACCACCAGGTTGGCGGTCATGTCGTTGACCGGACCGACCAGGAAGACTACCCGTTCCTTAAGCAGGCGCGAGTAAATGTCATAGGAGCGTTCGCCACGACCGCTCTGCTCAACCACCATGGGGATATAGCCCAGCATGGAGGGATCGGGCATCGAGGCATTGCGTTCTTTGTCGAACATCATGCTTTCCCCATCAGTTGTTCCAGTGTGGTCGGCTCATCCGTGACCTGGGCGCGCCCC
>JAIMKU010000007.1:18991-35966 GCA_020692235.1 Hydrogenophilus sp. | reverse complement strand
CGACCACCGTATCTTCGACCACCATGGCCTTGACGTCCTGCAGCCGCGCTTTGTCTTGATAATACCATGCCACCAGTTCGGCCGGATCCTCGTAGCTCTGGGCGAATTCATCGACCAAAGTGCGTACTTTTTCCTCCTCCGCATGAATGTTGTTGGCTGCGGAGAAGCCATTTAGCATCAGGCTGATCGACACCCGACGCCGGGCCTGAGCATCGAAAATATCATCGTTCAACTTGATCTCCGACTCCTTCATGCCACGGGCCTTCAGGTCGGACACCGCATGCTCCAACATACTCTTCCGCTCCATCGCCACCAGTCCATTGGGAATATCGAACGGGGTCACGGCCAACATGCCATCCAACACCTGTTCCTTGACCTTGGTCTGGATGCGACGCTTGGCCTCGCGACGCAGGTTGTCGGCAACTTCCTCGCGCAACTTGGCGATACCGCCTTCATGGATACCCAAAAATTGAGCAAAGCCCTCGTCCAGATCAGGCAAATGAGGCTCATGAACCAATTTTACGACGGTCTCGAAGCGGGCGGTCTTACCGGCCATTTCCTTGGCGAAATAGTCCGCCGGAAAGGTGACATCGAAGGTCTTGCTCTCGCCCGACTTCATGCCGACCAGACTGCCTTCGAATTCCGGCAGGGCCCGGCCCTCGCCCAAAACCATCGGGAAATCCTTGGCCTCACCGCCGGCAAAAGGCTGGCCGTCTATCGTGCCGACATAATCGATATGCACCCGGTCACCCGTTTGCGCCGGCCGCTCGACGGCATGGAAGTGGATGCGCTGCTTACGCAAAACGTCCAGGGTACGGTCAACGTCGGCATCGCTCACCTCGACAGTCGGGCGGGTCACCTTGATCTGACTGACGTCGCCGACGGTAATGACCGGGAATACTTCGAAAGTAGCGGTAAAAACGCCATCGCCGGCCGCTACGAATTGGGGATAACCGGCCACGTCCAGATCGTTGGCCTTGATGGTTTCGATGAATTGAGTCTGCAAGGCATCGCCCAGGACTTCGTTCCGCACCTCGGCACCGTAGCGCAAAGCCACCATCTTCTGAGGCGCCTTACCCGGACGGAAGCCGTCCAGCTTGACGTTCCTGGCCAAGTTTTTCAGGCGCTTGGCGATTTCGGACTCAATCTCGGCGGGGTTCAATCCGAGGGTTACGCGGCGCTCCAGTCCTTCCAAGGTTTCTACGGTCACAGACATTACAGTTCCTTAATTGGATTGCTAAACTTGGTGCGAAAAGGGGGACTCGAACCCCCACGCCGTAAGGCGCTGGAACCTAAATCCAGTGCGTCTACCAATTCCGCCACTTTCGCGAAAACGACGAAGTGTAATATAGCGCCTCCTCGCTGTCAGCCGCATCTCGCTGGCCCATGCCAATAAGTTCGTGATCTGAAATGACTAATCTAAATTTTCAGGCTATCGATGCCGATCACTATGAAAACTTCCCGGTAGCCTCAATCTTCCTGCCCAGTCGTTTGCGGGGCGCGGTCCGGAGCATCTATGCCTTCGCCCGCGCGGCGGATGACATCGCCGACGAGGGCGAGATCAGCCCGCTGGAACGCCTGGCCGGCCTTGAACAATTTCGCTGCCAATTGCATGCGCTGGAGCTGGGCAAACCGCCGGTCGGCCCGATATTCAACGACCTGGCGAGGACGATACGGCAATATGACCTGCCTTATGCCCCCTTTCACGACCTGCTCGACGCCTTCAGCCAAGATATCGGTAAGACACGCTACGCCGATTTCGGCGAGGTTATGGCGTATTGCCGGAAATCGGCCAACCCGATCGGTCGGCTCCTGCTCAAACTTTATGGCGACCATGACGAACGGCATCAAGCCTGGTCCGACGGTATCTGCTCCGCCCTGCAACTGATTAATTTTCTGCAAGACGTGGCCATCGACTATAAGAAGGGCCGCATTTATTTACCCCAAGACGAGATGACCAGGTTTGGCGTCACTGAACGCCAGATCGCCGAGGGTCGGGTCGACGCCCTGTGGCAACAGTTCATGAAGACCCAGATCGAACGCGCCCGGCGCATGTTGACGGCCGGGGCGCCTCTAGGCTTGGCGTTGAAGGGCCGGGGCGGTCTGGAAACCCGGCTCATCGTACTGGGCGGCAGCCGCATCCTGGAAAAACTACATACCAGCCAGGGCGATATGTTCCAGCACCGACCGGTACTTGGCCTAAGCGACTGGTTCTATATGCTGCGCCACGCGCTCTGGCCGGCGAAAAAGCATAGCGCCGGACAAGGCGGCTGCGGCAGTTGCGGTTCGAATTCGGGCTGCGGCCGGTGACCCCCAGGCAATATTGCCGGGACAAGGTCGTCGCCAGCGGCTCCAGCTTTTATTACAGTTTTCTGTTTCTGAGCCGACCCAAACGCGAGGCGATCACCGCCTTTTATGCCTTCTGCCGGGAGGTCGACGACGTGGCCGACGAATGTCGCGAGCCGCACGTGGCGCGGGCAAAACTGGACTGGTGGCGTTCCGAGCTGGATCGCCTCTATGCCGGCCAGCCCAGCCATCCGATCAGCCTGGCCATGGTCCCGGCCATCGCCGCCTACCCCATCGCCCGCGAGCAACTGGAAGAGGTCATCGACGGCATGGCCATGGACCTGGAGCAGACCCGCTACGCCGACTTCAGGGCGCTGCACCTCTATTGCCACCGGGTGGCCGGCATCGTCGGTGAGGTTGCGGCCGGTATTTTCGGCGCCAGCAGCCGCGCCACCATGGAATACGCCGCTCAGCTCGGCCTGGCCTTACAACTCACCAACATCATCCGGGATGTCGGCGAGGATGCCCAACGCGGCCGTATCTACCTGCCCCTCGACGAACTGGCGGCGCATGGCGTCAATGAAGCCGACCTGCTTCAAGCCAGGGCGACCACAAACTTCGGTACGCTGATGGAATTCCAGTATCAACGCACCGTCACGGCCTACGAGCAGGCATACGCCTTACTCCCGGATAGCGACCGTAAGGCCCAGCGCCCGGGCCTCATCATGGCGGCGATTTACCGCGCCCTGCTGGATGAAATCCGCGCCGCCGGCTATCCGGTGCTGGGTAGCCGGATTGCCCTGCCGCCGACCAGAAAGCTCTGGCTCGCTGCCAAGACGTGGTTGACCGCCTGAAGATTGCCATTATCGGCGGCGGCTGGGCCGGTTTGGCCGCCGCCGTGACACTGGCCGACGCCGGCCGAGCGGTGACCCTGTTCGAATCCGCCCAACAACTCGGCGGACGAGCTCGAAGCGTGGACTGGGCCGGCCTGACCATCGATAACGGTCAACACCTGATGGCCGGGGCTTATCGTCAAACGCTGGCACTGATGACACGGCTGGGCACGCTCGACTTGCTGGAACGGCACCGGATCGATTTGCGCGCACCCGGTTTCCGGCTGGCCCTGCCAAGGCTGCCAGCGCCGTTCCATCTGGCTGCCGGTCTGCTGACTGCCCGAGGCTTGACCTGGGCCGACAAGCTGGCCGCCGCTCGCTTTATGCGGGCGCTACAAAGGCGCCATTTCAAACTCGATTCGGACCGCTCCGCCGCCCTACTACTGGCCGAATACCGGCAACCACTCAGGCTAATCGAGCGTCTCTGGCGGCCGATTTGCGTTGCCGCCCTCAATACCCCGCTGACCATGGCCTCGGCCCAGGTGTTCTGCAATGTACTGCGCGACACTCTGGCTGGCGCTCGGGACGCCAGCGACATGCTGTTCAACCGGGCCGCCATGGGTCGCCTAGTACCCGAGGCCGGGCAACGGTATCTGACCGAGCGGGGCAGTACGGTCCGGCTATCCAGTCGAGTAAACGGCCTCACCCTGGAAGCAGGCCGATTCAAGCTACTTGGGCCTGAGTACAGCGCGGATAGGGTCATCATCGCCAGTCACCCGGCCCAGGTATCCGGCCTGCTCGCTGGGATAGACGGGACAGAGGCGGTAACGGCCCGGTTGCGGCAATTCACCTGGCAACCCATTTTCACTCTTTGGCTGCATTTCGCCGCGCCGCTCCGGTTTCCGTATCCCATGCTGGCACTGGGCCACGGCGCGGCGCCCTGGGCTTTCGAACGCAGCGACCTGGCGCCGGGACTGGTGGCCATCGTTATCAGCGCCGAGGGACCGCATCTGAATCAGGAGCCCGAAAGACTGCGGGACGATCTACTGCATAAACTGGCCATCGAGTTGGGCCCATTGCCCGCGCTGCTCGCCAGTAAGGTCATCATCGATAGGCGGGCCACATTTGCCTCTGTAGCAAACCTGATACGGCCCGACCATGCCACCCCGACGGCGGGGCTGTACCTGGCCGGCGACTATACCGCCGGCGATTACCCCGCCACCCTGGAAGGCGCGGTTAGAAGCGGCGTAAGATGCGCCCAACTGATTCTTGGTGAGGCGTGAGGCGTAGCTCCCAAATTACTGTCCAGCCATGGGAAATAATCAAGTACTCAAGGACCGGGTAATACTGGTCACCGGCGCCGGCCAAGGCATCGGCCGGGCCGCCGCACTAGCCTTCGCAGCCAAGGGCGCAACAGTGATCTTGCTGGGCCGGAGTACGGCCAAGCTGGAACGGGTCTATGACGAAATCATCGCCGCCGGCGGTCCCATGCCGGCCATCTTCCCCATGGACCTGGAAAAGGCTGGTGACCCCGATTTCGAAACCCTGGCCCAGACCATCGGCCAGCAACTGTGTCGCCTGGATGGCATCCTGCATTGTGCTGCCAGCTTCGCCCGGCCGAGTCCGCTCGGGCTACAAACGGTGACTCAGTGGCAGACCTTGTTCAAGGTCAACACAATCGCCCCATTTGCCATCAACCGGGCCTGTCAGCCGCTGCTTGGTGCAGCCCCGGATGCCTCGGTTATCCTGGTCGGCGAAAGCCACGGCCATGCGCCCAAGGCCTATTGGGGCGGATTTGCCGTTGCCAAGGCGGCGCTGGAAGCGTATTTCCTGGTCCAAGCCCAGGAATGGGGCGACTTAACCAACTTGAGGATCAACCTGGTCATCCCCGGCCCGATCCATTCACCGCAGCGGGCGCTGAGTCACCCGGGCGAGGCCAAGGATGACCTGCCGAGTCCGGAAGCACTGGCCACCGATCTAGCCCGGCTGGTCGGTCCCGAGGGTCGCGGACGCCGTGGCGAAATCATCGAATGGGCACGGACGGTTCAGCAATGAGCGATACCCCACGACATTTTGCCCGCTTGAGAACGCGTAAATTAGCCAATCTCGCCTTTGCCAACGGCGAAACGATCGCCTGCCAGGTTCACGATTTCAGCCAAAGAGGGCTGAATCTTCAACCGCTTGATCCCGCTCTCGCCGCGCGCATTACCGCCAGCCAGCCAAGGGACGAGGTCGTTTCGGTCGAATTTCAAAGCGAATCGGGTCAACGCTATCGCCCCCTACAGGGCAAACTGAGCCACAAATCGGCGGCCGATTTCGGTCTCAGTTTGTCCGAGGACCTATCGGCCGAGATATTCCAGGCCCTGGTCCAGGCCCGTGCCGAGCTGCCACAAGATGACCAGGCCGAAGATGCCCTATTCCCGGAGGAAAACCAGGCCATTCTGAGGGATTGCATCAATCTGTTCCGTATTTTTCTCGGCCAGGCTTGGCAGACACTGCTTGAAGATATCGAATGGAATATAGCGGAACAAAATACCGACCACCTGCCATTGGCCGACCATTCGCGTTATTTGATCGGTCTGGCCGATATGCAAATACGGATCAAGGAAATCAGCCGGCGCCACTTCGACATGCTGATCGAGCGTATGCACAGGATCGGCGAGATCGAGAAAGATACAACGCCCAATAACAGCGATGAACTGAGCATCCTGGACGAGGACAGCTTCGAGGACTGGCTCAGCATCTCCGCCATATTCAACCGTATCGATGTCGACAACCGATCGGCCATGTATCAGTTCGCCCAACGCTTCAGCCGCCTTAGCGCCGTGCCGATTGGTCCGCATAACGACCCGTTCGGCCCTCAGTCGGTCTGTCTGACCTTTCAAGACACCCTGCGTGAGCTGGATTTCAATAATGACATGCGAGCGATTCTTTACCGGCAATTCGGTAACGCCTTGCAGGCCAACTACGGTCAATTGTATGCGCAACTCAACCATCTGCTGGCGCCACTGAAACCGATTCAGCGGCCACCAGCGAAGAAGACAGATGCTTCGCCAGGCCATATCGGCGAAGCGAAAAAAGGCGGCAGCACGACTGCTCGCACCGCCAACGTCGGGGCCGCCGAAGCCGCCCCGGATAGCGTAGCCAGGCAGGTTTCGAAACTGGCTGACATTGCCGAACGGTTGTTCGCACTCTATCCACCGATGGGCGGACCGGCCACGGCCCAGGGCCAGGCAACCGGGATCGAGTCCAGCGCGCAGTTAACCAATATGCTGCCGGCTTCCCATGTTGCCGCGCCCGACTTGGTTAATCAACAAAACTTAAACTGAATTCTAGTTTACTTACAGGTTACGCAAACATTCCAGCGCCTCCTGCAATGTCGATAAGCCTCTGACCTGGATACCAGCCGGCATTTGCTTCGGCATATTGGCCTTGGGTAGCAGTATCAGATTAAAACCCAGCTTGGCAGCCTCTTTCAAACGCTCCTGGCCACGTTGCACCGGGCGTATCTCACCCGCCAGCCCAATCTCACCGAATACGGCAAGTTTGTGCGGCAACACCTTATTTTTAATAGACGAAACGACAGCGGTAAGAATCGCCATATCAGCCGCCGGTTCGACAATTCGTACCCCACCGACAACATTAACGAAGACATCCTGGTCAAAACAACCGATGCCACCGTGGCGATGCAATACCGCCAACAGCATGGCCAGGCGATTCGGGTCGAGACCCACCGTAAGCCGGCGTGGCGTGGGGGTGTGCGAACTATCGACCAGGGCCTGAATCTCGACCAGCATCGGCCGAGTGCCCTCCTGGGTCACCACCACGCAAGACCCTGGAGCTTCCTGCTCGGCGCGGTTGAGAAACAGTGCCGACGGATTGTTCACACCCTTCAAACCCTTGTCGGTCATGGCGAACACACCCAGTTCGTTAACCGCGCCGAAACGGTTTTTGAAGGCCCGGATCAAGCGGAAGCTGGAACCGGTATCGCCCTCGAAATAGAGCACGGTATCGACAATGTGCTCCAGCACCCGAGGACCAGCCAAGGCGCCTTCCTTGGTGACGTGGCCAATAAAGACCACGGTGGTGCCGGTCTGCTTGGCGTGTCGGGTCAGCTCCTGGGCGCACTCGCGGACCTGGGAGACACTGCCGGGGGCGGCTTGCAGGGCCTCAGTATAGAGCGTCTGAATGGAATCGATTACCGCAACCTGAGGCTGTTCATGGTTCAGTGTCGCCAAAACCGATTCCAGGCGGGTCTCGGTCAGGATCGGGATATCGATCCCTTTCAACCCCAAGCGGTTGGCGCGCATCGCAATCTGGTCGGCCGACTCCTCGCCACTGACATAAAGCGTCTTGCGCTGAACCGCCAGTGCCGCCAGTGCCTGCAACAGCAAGGTCGACTTACCGATGCCGGGGTCGCCACCGATAAGCACCACGCCACCGGCCACCAGACCACCGCCCAGCACCCGGTCGAACTCCGCCAGACTGGTCGGGATGCGGGGTATCTCACGCGCCTGAACCTCGGACAAACGCTGCACCTTGCCGCTGGCGGCCAGGGCCTGGAAGCGGCGCGGCTTGATCTCTGCAACGGTCTCGCTGAGGACATTCCAGGCCAGGCAATGCGGGCATTGGCCTTGCCATTTAGTGGTCTGACCGCCGCATTCGGCGCAAACGTAGAGGGTTTTGTCTTTGGCCATTGGGTCTCTCACCGCCTTGGCTAACCGGCGATACAAAAAAGAAGCGGTTATACCCGAGCGGCCGACAACCGCTCAAGCAACGATCTGCACTACCTCGGGGTCGTCGCCATGCTCTAGGAGCCTGTCGGACTTGAAGAATCGAAGCGAAAAATTGTCTGAACGAGGACAGATTTCGACGATTTCGCTGGGCAATAGCCATTCTATTGCCCAAGAAAGCGGCGGAATATGGGCCGTTCCGACAGTTTTGCAGCCGATTTCCTTTAAGTCCGACCGACTCCTAGCAGTATGCGCCGTACCCGCGCCTGCCACAGTTGTCCAAAGGCGGCCCGTTCTGCGACGCTCGACTCGCCAGCGAAACACTTTTTCATCAGCGGCGGCAGGGCCGGGTCCGGTGACACCGATGCTGGATTGTAGGTCACGGCGACGCTGGCGCCCCTATCCTGGCGGGTAAAGCGGACCTCAGCGGCCATGTCGACACCGTAATGCAGCAGGCCCCGGCGACCATGACGGTCTTCGACGCCTTTAAACCCACCCTCGCCCGCCGCCCCGGTCAAGAGGCCGATCACCGCGCCCACGACGCCGGCCACCCCGACATCCTGGCGATCGCGCAATTCAACGCTGATGCCACCGCGCCGGGGCAGGTCATCCAGGTATAGTCGGCCGAGCGCCAGCCGCGTCATCAGCCAGGCGCCGGCGACGGTCGGGCAGGAATGGCCGGCCAGCTTCACCGCTTCTTCATAGCGATATTCGAGCAGTCCACCCTCGGCCGCGCCGAGCAGCTCGGCCAAAGGGTCATACAGGCGCAACGGTGGAACCGCAGCGAAAAAATCGGGGAAGGACATATCAACTCCAAAGACGACGATGGGCCGGCATCATCGCCCATTCCCGCCATTCAGGACTTGCGCAAGATCAAGCCGGCTCGGCGACGGTCTTGTCGGCCTCGACCATGCGCCGGCGCATCCCGGTCAACAGTCGCGCCATGGGCATCGGCATGGCCGCCAGAAGCGTGTCCAGTTCCACCGCGTCGAGCATGTTTTTCACGGTCAGACCCAGATCGGTATTACCCTCGATCGCCAGCCTGCGGTTGAAAAACAGGGTGTCCGGGTCTTCCAGGCGCAAGGCCAGGCGGGTGAAATCCTGCGCAGTTGCGGTAAAGGTGACATCGGCATGATCGGCCATCTCCGGGCGCAGACCCTTTCCGGTCACTGAGAAATAGCTTTTTAGCCCCAAGTCGCGGACCTGGACACAAAAGCGCTTGCCGTTAAGCGCGGCCCAGTCCAAATCTTTCAGGCCTCGCCAAGCGGCCAGATTGAATAGCGTCACAAACGCCACTGTCACCGGCAAGGCCGGCAGGGCCGAGACAAGGCGAGGCAACGATACAGGCAAGCCAGGCAATTTCGGCAAAGCGCGCGATTTCAACACGATAAGACCTTCACACTGGGCAACATCCAAACATATTGCCACAGCCGGTCAACCCCGGCCATAGATGTCCTCGAACCGGACGATGTCGTCTTCGCCCAGATACTCGCCGCTCTGAACCTCGATCATCACCAGATTGAGGATGCCGGGATTTTCCAGCCGGTGGGCACGGCCGGCCGGGATATAGGTGGACTCGTTGCTATGCACCAGCATGACCTGTTCGCCATTGGTCACCCGCGCGGTACCGCTGACCACGATCCATTGCTCGCTGCGGTGGTGGTGCATCTACAACGACAGCGATGCCCCCGGCTTCACCTCGATGCGCTTGATCTTGTAACGCTCGGCCTCCTCCAGCACCGAATAGGTGCCCCATGGCCGGGCCACGGTGCGATGCAGCTTATAGCAGGCATGGCCTGAATCCTTGAGCAGCTTGACGATCTCCTTCACCCGCTGGGTCTCGTCCCGGTGACTAATCAAGAGCGCGTCCGGGGTATCGACGATGACCAGGTCGTCGATACCAACCGTGGCCACCAACCGGTCCTCGCTCTGGACATAACAATTGCGCGAGCCAATATGGATTACCTCGCCCAGGCTGCGATTACCGGCCGCATCGGCCTCGACCAGATCGGCCAGGGCCCGCCAGGAACCGACATCGGTCCAGTCGAAGCCGGCCGGTACCACGGCGACGTTGTCGGCCTTTTCCATAATGGCGTAGTCGATGGAGATATCCGGCCGGACGGAGAAGGTGTCCGCGTCGAGCTCGCAACAGGCCGCCGAGCAACCGGGCAGGGTCGCGGCCCAACAGGCCTCACCTGCCGCAAGGAGGTCCGGCGCATGGCGCGCGAAGGCATCGATCAGGTCGCCGACCCGGAAACAGAACATGCCCGAGTTCCAGAAATGGCCGCCCGTCGCGATCATCTCGGCGGCCTTGTCCTGGCTCGGTTTCTCGATAAACCCGGCGACCCGACAGCCAGGGCTATCGCCAATCGCGGCGCCGGCCGCGATGTAGCCGAAATCGGTTTCCGGATGCGTCGGTGGGATACCAAAGGTCACCAGATAGCCGGCCTTGGCCAAGTATCGGCCCTGGCCACATCGGCGACGAAGGCCGGTACATCCTGGATCAGGTGATCGGCCGCCAGTAGCAGAATTACCGCCTCGGCGCCGTGCTCGGCGCACAGCATCAGGGCCCCGAGCAAGATCGCCGGCGCGGTGTTGCGAGCCACCGGTTCCAGCAAAAAGCGCAGTGGCAAGCTGGCGTCGGTCTCGGCCTGCCAGACATCCTTGCTCTGGAAGTAATAATCCCGGTTGGTAATGGTCAGCACCTCGCTCACACCCAGACAGGGCAGGGCGCGACTATAGGTCTTGCCGAGCAGGCTGCCACCATCGGTCATCCGCATGAAAGGCTTGGGCCGGCCCTCGCGGGAGACGGGCCACAGACGGGTGCCGGCGCCGCCAGAGAGGATCACAGGAATCAACATGGTTACGCCCTCAATCGTTTTCAAAACCGTTTGGGTTTTGGCTTTGCCAGCGCCAGGTATCGGCGCACATAGCGTTTATGTCCCGCTCCGCACGCCAGTCCAGCAACTGAGCCGCCATGGTCGGGTCGGCATAACAGCAGGCGATGTCGCCAGCCCGTGCCGGGGCGATTTGGTAAGGCACTGCGCGGCCGCTCGCCGCAGCGAAGGCCCTGGCCATTTCCAGCACGCTGTAACCTCGGCCGGTGCCCAGGTTCACCGTCAGCACGCCGTCGTGGCTTTCGAGATAACGCAAGGCCGCAACATGGCCCCGCGCCAGGTCAACCACATGGATGTAATCCCGCACCCCGGTACCGTCCGGCGTGGCATAGCTATCGCCGTACACGTTGAGATAGGGCCGGCGGCCTACCGCCACCTGGGCGATGTAGGGCATCAGGTTGTTGGGGATGCCGTTGGGGTCTTCGCCGATCAGGCCCGACTCGTGCGCCCCGACCGGATTGAAATAGCGCAACAGGCCGATCCGCCAGGCTGGATCGGAGGCTTGTAGATCGCGCAGGATTTCCTCGATTATGAACTTGCTGCGACCATAGGGATTGGTGGTCGCACCAACCGGAAAATCCTCGCGGATCGGCACCGCGTGCGGGTCGCCATAGACCGTGGCCGATGAGCTGAAGACGATGCGTTTCACCCCAACCTCGGCCATGACCTCGCACAGACTGACCGTGCCGGCCACATTGTTGTCGTAATACAGCAACGGCTTGGCCACCGACTCGCCCACCGCCTTCAGGCCGGCGAAGTGGATCACGGCATCGATTGCGTGGTGGGCGAAGATGTCACGCAAAGCCGCCTTGTCGCGAACATCGGCCCGATAAAAGGTCAGCGGCCGGCCGCTAATGCGTTCCACCCGGCGCAACACCCCCAGCTTGCTGTTGCTCAAGTTATCGACCACCACTGGCTCATAACCCGCGTGCAGCAATTCAACGCAGGTGTGACTGCCGATATAACCCGCTCCCCCCGTTACCAGCAAACGCATCGAAAACCTTTTCTAATCCAATAGCCGGCCAAGATTAACCGAAAACCGGTCGAATCTCGATAAATGTCAGCCAGGAGCCGGTCGGACTTGAAGAATCGAAGCGAAAAATTGTCTGAACGAGGACAGATTTTGACGATTTCGCTGGGCAATAGCCGTTCTATTGCCCAAGAAAGCGGCGGAATATGGGCCGTTCCGACAGTTTTGCAGCCGATTCCCTTTAAGTCCGACAGGCTCCTAACAGACACAGATGGCCACAACCGCGCCGAGGTCGTTGCCGAATTCCTTCAACCAGGGCAAAAACGTCCAGAAGTCATTCATATGCCAGTCCGTGCCATACTGTCTGTTCAGGGCGCCAATATGGATTCAACTTCCCGGCACAACGCGGCCAATTCCAGGCTGGCGATGGCGGCCCTGCTACCCAATTCGGAAAGCGTGCCGCCCAATGCGGCGCATTGGCGATACGCGGTGCGCTGTTTTAGTTGCGCGGCCAGCATGGGGATGCCGAATTCCGGCAACATGGCCAACACCTCGCGGGCCAGCACGGTGTTGGGTTGGGCCTGGTTGACCACCAGGCGCGCAGCCAGGAGAGGATTCTTGGCGCGGGCCGCATAAATAGCGTCGCGGATGCGCAGGCTGGCCCATAGGTCCAGTGGCGACGGGATCACCGGCACCAGGGCCAGATGGGCGAGACGCAAGGCGCTGGCGGTCACGGGAGCGGCGGCGGCAGGCGGGCTGTCGATAACGATATAGTCATAGTCGTCGAGACGTTTACGCAGGCGCTTGTGCAACTTGGCATCCTCGCCCGACAAGTCCTCCACCGCAGCCGGAAAACGCTCGCCGGCGGTCGCCCAGCGCAGAGCGGTATTCTGCGGGTCGACATCGGCCACCAGGACGCGATGGCCTTTCTCGGCCAAGGCGCCAGCCAGCAGCATGGACAAGGTACTTTTGCCGGCGCCGCCCTTCTGGTTGACGACCGCGATGACCCGGGCGCTCATGCTCTAAGCCGGCGAAAGAGCGCGGTCATCAAAGCAGTGTTTCGCCATGCCAGCCCAGCGGCGACATATTGCGGGCAATGGCAGCCACATTGAGCTACTCAAGAAAATCAGTCGGGCCGGCAACATAAAAATCAGCTCGACTCAAATCCGGATGTTCCGCCAGGATGACGGCCACATTGGCCTCTGCACCCGCTGCGGCAAACAACGGCCGATAGTGGAAATTGTCCAGGGCATCGGCCCAGGAGTGGCATAGGTTTTCCTGGTAATGAGGCAAGTGCTCGGAAATCCAGAACAGTTCCATGCCCTCCGCCATCTCCAGCGACAAGGCGTGCTGGATCAGGCTCTTGATCGGCGCGAAGCCCTCGTCCCAGGCCACGAAGATCGCCGGCCGACGGGAATCCATCTTGATGACGCAGTGGCCATGCGGGCCTTCAAGGGTGACCGGCGCCTTCTTGGCCAGATCGTTGAACACCTTGCGGGAGAATGGCGTGTTGTCGCGGCGAATATGCAGTTCGATGTGCCTATCCTCGCACGGGCAACTGGCCACATAGAACTCACCGCTGCAACCATCGACGGTCAGCGTGACCGACTGCCCGGCCAGGAAGTGCAAGCGTTGGCTGCGCGGTGTGGTGAGATGCAACGAAGCCAGATCGGGGTCCAGCGGCTCCACGGAGCGGACCTTGGTCGGGATCGACTGGTGCGGAATATCTGCGGCCTCGGTCACGCTGGCCTCAATCACCAGATCAGTGATCGCAGTGTAAGAGCACATCAATATGGCGCCATTGGCCTTGTCGCTGTCATGGAATACATAGTCGTGAGGGTGAACCTTCTTGGCCTTGCCGGAGACCAGTCGGACCTTGCATTCGCCGCAGTTGCCGTTGCTGCAACCGTAATTAAGCGAGATGCCAGCCCTTAACGCGGCTTCAAGCAGGGTGTCGTTACCTTCGACGAAGAACTCGTGGCCGCTCGGTTGAACCGTGACGCGGGCGGACATGACGCGCATAACACTCTCCTCGGCGAGCAACGCCTTGCCGCGTTCTACCTCTTCGGGAACGGCATCCAGTTCCTGGCGCAGCCATATTTTCAGCGATTGCAGGGCATCGAGCGCCTCGGGATCGTCCTCGGCCACGGCATCCATCTTGGTTTCCAGCCAGCGGAATATCTGGTCGTAATAAATCAGCATGGACTTGGCGCCGGCAAACTCCTTGCCGAGTTCGAACAAACGTTCGGCCAACACCTCCTTGTCCGGCAGCGCCCGCTCCATGACCCGCTTACCAAAGGCCTTGCGTTTGATCTCCTCGACCCGCTCGAATTCGCCGTCCGCCTGCCATTTGACATTTGGAAAGACGCGCAGCAATTCATCCAGCTCGATCTGGCCGTCAAAGGTCATCATCTCGCCGTCGCGGATCATCCGCTGCAAGGTCGAACGGGTGACCCCGACCAGACGGGCGACGCGGGCAAGGGGCAGGTAGTGGCTCATAGGTGGAATAATAGTGCGTCAGGCGGCACAAACCAAACAGTGCCCGTTAATATAACGAGATGCTGAACATCATCACCCGCCCCTGGTCCACCGTCGTTGCCCAGCACCTGCGCGATGCCGGTCACCCGGCCCTGTTGGCCCGCCTGTATGCGGCGCGGGGCATTGGCCAGGCCGACCAGATCAAGACCTCCTTGACCGAATTGCTGCCATTCGATGCCATACTGAACTGCGCCGCCGCCGGTGAACGGCTGGCCGACGCCATCGGCCGGGGCGAGAAGCTGCTGGTAGTGGCCGACTACGACGCCGACGGCGCCACCGCCTGCGCGGTGGCGGTACGCGGGCTGACCGCCATGGGCGCGGCCGTGGAGTTCATGGTGCCAAACCGCTTCGAATACGGCTATGGTCTGAGTCCGGAGATCGTCCACCTGGCGGCTGCGCGCAAGCCGGACCTGATTATCACCGTGGACAACGGCATCGCCGCCCACGCCGGCATCGAAGAGGCCCGTAGACTAGGCATCGAGGTCCTGGTCACCGATCATCACCTGGCCGCCGACACCCTGCCCGATGCACTCATCGTCAACCCCAACCAGCCCGGCTGCGGTTTCGCCAGCAAGTCGCTGGCCGGGGTCGGGGTGATGTTCTACGTCCTGATCGCCCTGCGCGCCGAATTGCGCCGACGCGGCCGGTTCAAGACCCGTCCCGAACCCAACCTGGCCGAATTGCTCGACCTAGTGGCGCTGGGCACGGTAGCCGACGTGGTCAAACTGGACGCCAATAACCGACTCTTGGTCGATCAAGGCCTGAAACGGATGCGCGCCGGCAAGGCCGTAGCCGGCATCCGGGCGCTATTCAAGGCCGCCGGACGCAACCCGGTCAAGGCCGCCACCCAGGACCTCGGCTTCACGATTGGACCGCGTCTCAATGCCGCTGGCCGGCTGGCCGACATGAGCCTGGGCATTGCCTGTCTGCTGGCCGACGACGAGGCAACGGCAATGCCCCTGGCGGGCGAGTTGGACCGCCTGAACCGTGAACGGCGCGAGATCGAGACCAATATGCAGGAACAGGCCCAGGCCTTGCTGGAGTCCGTCGTGGTGGCCGACGGTTACAGCCTGACCTTGTTTGAGCCGACCTGGCACCAGGGTGTGGTCGGTCTCCTGGCCTCGCGTCTGAAGGACCGTCACCACCGTCCGGTCATCGCCTTCGCCGACGGTGGTGACGGTCTGCTCAAAGGTTCTGGCCGTGCCATTCCGGGGCTGCATTTGCGCGACGCGCTGGATAGCATGGCCAAGCGCCAGCCTGGCCTCATCGTCAAATTCGGCGGCCATGCGGCGGCGGCCGGGCTGACCATCCAGGCCAACCGACTGGCCGATTTCACAGCCGCATTCGAGGCGGTATGCCGCGAGCTGCTCGACCCCAATGCATTACTTAGGGTCACCGAGACCGATGGCGAATTAAGTCCAGAGGAATGTCGGCTGGATCAAGCCCAGGCACTGCGCGCAGCGGTCTGGGGTCAGGGCTTTCCCTACCCGACCTTTCATGGCGATTTCACTGTAACCGGACAACGGCTGGTCGGTGAAAAACATCTGAAACTACGCCTTTCCGGCAATGGACTCGACGCCGACGCGATACTGTTCAATCAGGACACGCCGCTGCCCGAGCGCATCCGAGCGGTGTATCGCCTGGACGTAAACGAGTGGAACGGCGCGCTCAACCTGCAATTCACGCTGGATCGATGGCAAGGGGTGGATCGATAGGTTTCAGACGGCTCTCGGCCGTATTAACAGCTATAAACGATTAAACGATTATCAAAGGTCGACGATGAACCCGCCACCCAAACATTTCAAACGTATTCGTACCGGCCGCTCGGTCGAGGCGCTGAAGGAGGCCTACACCGACAACCTGTTCTATGTCGCCGGCCGTACCTTTGCCAAGGCGACGCCGCTGGACCATTACAGCGCGCTGGCCTACACCATCCGCGACCGGTTGCTGGAACGTTTCATCGATACCGCGCAGAACTACAAGCGGCAAAGCGCCAGAACCGTGGCCTACCTGTCGGCGGAATTTCTGAGTTGCCGGAGGCCCTTGAAACCTGGCCCCTGGATATGTTCCAGCGACTTCTGCCCCGACACCTGGAGATCGTCTACGAGATCAACGCCCGCTTCCTGGACGAGGTGCGGATGCGGTTTCTAAACGATTCGGCGTATCTATCCCGCATGTCGCTGATCGATGAGACACCACCTCGCCGCATCCGCATGGCGCACCTGGCCGCGGTCGGCAGCATGGCCATCAACGGCGTGGCCAAACTGCACACCGAACTTTTGCAGGAGACCGTGCTCAAGGATTTCTACCAACTATGGCCGGATAAATTCAGCAACAAGACCAACGGTATCAGTCCGCGCCGCTTCATCGCCCTTGCCAATCGCCCGTTGGCGGCCTTATTGGAGGAAACTATCGATCATGGCTGGCTGCGCGGCCTGAACGAACTCAACCGCCTGGAACCCTTGGCCGAGGATGCCGGCTTCCGCGAGCGCTGGCGCCAGGTCAAACGCGAGGCCAAGGCCAACCTGGCCGACTACGTCAAGACCGTTATCGGCGTCGAGGTGGACCCGGACAGCATGTTTGACATCCAGACCAAGCGCATCCACGAGTACAAACGCCAGCACCTGAATCTGCTGCGCATCGTCAGCCTGTACCACCGGCTCAAGCACGACCCCAGCCTGGCCCCGACACCGCGCACCTTTATCTTCGGCGGCAAGG
>JAIMKU010000007.1:7767-18934 GCA_020692235.1 Hydrogenophilus sp. | reverse complement strand
ACATCGTCAACCGCGACCCCCAGATCAATGGCTATATGAAGGTGGTTTTCATACCCGATTTCAACGTCAAGACGGCCCAGCACATCAACCCCGCCGCCGATCTATCGGAACAGATTTCCACCGCCGGCAAGGAGGCCTCCGGCACCGGCAACATGAAGTTTTCCATGAACGGTGCCTTGACCATCGGCACCCTGGATGGCGCCAACGTGGAGATTCGCGAAGCGGTTGGCCCGGAAAACTTCTTCCTGTTCGGGCTAACCGAACGCGAGGTCAAGGCCATGGTTGACGGCGGCTACCATCCTGGCCGCTTCATCGATCAGGATACGGAACTGCGGGCGGCAATCGATCTGATCGATTCTGGCCTGTTCTCGCATGGCGACCGGGACCTGTTCCGCCCCTTCACCGATGCCCTCAGACAACGGGACGATTATCTGGCCTGCGCCGATTATCGAGCCTATATGGAATGCCAGGACGACATTGATCGGCAATACCGCGACCGGGAACACTGGTCGCGAATGTCCATCCGCAACGTCGCCCGCATCGGCTATTTTTCCTCCGATCGCGCCATCCGGGAATATTGCCGCGATATTTGGAAGACCGAGCCGGTACCCTTACCGGCGCCGTAAAACCATGTACACCTTCGACTCGCCTGAATTCGCATCCCTGGCTCGTTTTCTTACCAGCCTGGCCATCGGTCTATTGATCGGTCTGGAACGGGAACGCAACCCCTCGGCCAAGGCCGGGCTGCGCACCTTTACGCTGGTCGCCATGGCCGGCACCTTGGGCGCATTGCTGTCGGAGAAGAGCGGCGCACCCTGGTTGTTGGGCGCCGGCCTGCTCATCATGGGCTGCATGATGGTGGCGGCCTATGCCAGGGACGGCGACAAGGAAGACCCCGGCACCACCACCATCGCCGCCGTCGTGGTCTGCTACGGCCTGGGCGCGCTGGTCTGGTACGACTACACCCAGCTAGCCGTAACTCTAGGCATCCTTACCACGATACTGCTCTACTTCAAGACCGAAATGCGCGGTGTCAGCCAGCGTCTCAGCCGACTCGATCTGGTCTCCATCCTGCAATTCGCGGTACTGTCGTTCGTCATTCTGCCGGTCTTACCCAACCAGAGTTTCGGTCCTTATGAAGTCCTCAATCCGCATCATATCTGGTGGATGGTGGTGCTGATTTCAGGCCTGTCGCTGGCCGGCTATGCCGCTCTGCGTATCGTCGGCCAGCGGCGCGGCGCACTTCTGACCGGCCTGTTCGGCGGCATCGCCTCCAGCACGGCAACCACGCTGGCCTTTTCCCGCCACTGTCGCGCCGATCCGGCCCTGGTCGGAACGGCCGTCCTGGTGATTCTGCTGGCCAACTGGATGGTGCTGATTCGGCTCGGCATCATAGTCGCCGTCGTGGCGCCAACGCTGCTGTCAGAGCTAGTGCCGATCCTGGGTGGCGCCGCCCTGGCCGGCATGGCGGTTTTTTATCTGCTGATCTGGCGCCGCCTAGAGGCTCGTGCCGAAACACCGACACTGGAGATCAAAAACCCGACCGAGATTCGCGCCGCGCTGACCTTCGGTCTGCTTTATGCCGCCATCCTGCTGGCCTCGGCCTGGCTATCCAACCTGGTCGGAAGTCAGGGGGTTTACGACGTAGCCATGGTCTCCGGTCTGACCGATGTCGATGCAATCACTTTGTCCAGCCTACGCCTATTGGCTATCGGCACCCTCACCCAGCACCAGGCGGCCACCGCCATACTGCTCGCGCTACTGGCCAATATCGTGTTCAAAACCGGCCTGACCCTGGCCATTGGCGGCACCCGGCTGGCCAGCCTGGCTCTGCCGGGCTTTGCCAGTGTCGCAACCGGCGCGGTAATCGGCTGGTTATTTGTCTAAGCGGCTATAATTCCGAGCCTTTAAAATCCGCAAGACCAGGAAATCCCATGGAAGCCGAACGCCTCAACCAACTCGCCAACTCGCTCGAAGACCTGGCCCACAGGACTCAGGAACTGCGGAGGTATCTTTGACTACCCTGGCAAACGCGATCGTCTAAACGAAGTCGTCCGTATTGCCGAGGACCCGGCCCTTTGGGATGACCCCAAGAAGGCCCAGGAGATCGGCAAGGAACGCAAGGCGCTTGAAGATGTAGTGCTAACCCTGGAAACCCTCGACACCGATCTGGCCTCGGCCGCCGAACTGTTCGAGATGGCCCGGGCCGAGAACGACGATGACACACTGGAGGCACTGATCGGCGATACTGCGGCGGTCGAGGGCAAAGTGGCCGATCTGGAATTCCGCCGTATGTTTTCCAATCCAATGGACCCCAGCCCCTGTTTCCTGGAAATTCAGGCTGGCGCCGGCGGCACCGAGGCCCAGGACTGGGCTCAGATGCTCGAACGCATGTATTTGAAATATTGCGAACACAAGGGTTTCAAGGCCGAGCTAATGGAAGAGTCGGAGGGCGACGTGGCCGGCATCAAAAGCGCCACCATCCGCATCGACGGCGACTATGCCTACGGCTACCTGCGCACCGAGACCGGCGTGCATCGACTGGTGCGCAAATCGCCGTTCGACTCCAATGCCCGCCGCCACACCAGCTTCACCAGCGTGTTTGTCTTCCCTGAAGTCGATGACAGCATCGAGATCGACATCAACCCGGCCGATGTCCGCACCGACACCTACCACGCCTCCGGGGCTGGTGGCCAGCACATCAACAAGACCGACTCGGCGGTGCGGCTGACCCACATCCCGTCTGGTGTTGTGGTCCAGTGCCAGAACGACCGTTCCCAGCATCGCAACCGCGACGAGGCCTGGTCCATGCTACGCGCCCGGCTGTATGAGATGGAATTGCGCAAGCGTCAGGCCGAGCAGCAAAAGCTGGAAGACTCAAAGTCCGACATAGGCTGGGGCCACCAGATACGTTCCTATGTGCTGGACCAGTCGCGCATCAAGGACCTGCGCACCAACTACGAAGTGGGCAACACCCAGGCGGTACTCGATGGCGATCTCGACGACTTCATCGCTGCCAGCCTCAAGCAAGGGGTTTGATCCTGATTTCGTTCACCGACCCAGGTCAGCCATGCCCCTTATTCCAGGTATCCTTCAAGGTTACCGTGCGGTTGAACACCAGTCTCTCGCCCGGACGATGATCGAAACGGTCGGCGCAGAAATAGCCAATACGCTCGAACTGGTAGTGGGCCTCCGGTGCAGCGTCCTTCAGCGCCGGCTCCACCCAGCCCTGGACCACCATCAGTGAATTCGGATTGAAAAATTCAAGGAAATCCCGGTCCTTGTGGCCGTCCGGCTCCGGGTCGGTGAACAGGCAGTCATAGAGGCGTATTTCCGCCGCCAGCGCATGACTGGCGGATAGCCAGTGGATGACCCCTTTGACCTTGCGCCCGACTGGGTTCTGGCCCAGCGTGTCGTGGTCGATTGAACAGCGTAACTCGACCACCTTGCCATCGGCATCCTTCACCGCCTCGTCGCACTTGACGACATAGGAATAACGTAGCCGCGCCTCGCCGCCTGGTTTCAGCCGCCGCCAGCCCGGCGGCGGGTCTTCACTGAAATCGTCCTGCTCGATCCAAATTTCCCGGCTGATCGACACCTCGCGCTCGCCGAATTCCGGGTGTTGCGGATGGAATCCGGCCAAGCGACTGCCGGTGACGCCGTCCTGGTAGTTGCTTAGCACCACTTTCAACGGATTGACGACCGCCATGGCGCGCGGCGCCTTGGTCTCCAGGTCCTCCCGGATGGCACCTTCCAGGACCGCCATGTCGACGATGTTTTCCGATTTTGAGATGCCGATGCGCCGGGCAAATTCACGTATGCCTTCCGGTGTGTAACCGCGTCGGCGCATGCCGTGCAGAGTGGGCATCCGGGGGTCGTCCCAACCCGCCACATGGCCTTGAGTGACTAATTGCAGCAGCTTGCGCTTACTGGTTACGGTGTAATGCAGTTCCAGTCGGGAAAATTCAATCTGTTGCGGGTGACTAGGCACCGGCAACTGGTCCAGCACCCAATCATAGAGCGGCCGGTGGTCCTCGAACTCAAGGGTGCACAACGAATGGCTGATCTTTTCCAGGGCGTCGGAGATGCAGTGGGTGTAGTCGTACATCGGATAGATGCACCACGCATCGCCGGTGCGGATGTGGTGCGCCCGCTTGATCCGGTAAATAACCGGGTCGCGCAGGTTGATGTTGGGCGAAGCCATATCAATCCTGGCCCGCAGGGTCTTGCTGCCGTCGGGAAATTCGCCGGCCTTCATGCGCCGGAACAGGTCCAGGTTCTCGTCGACCGAGCGGTCGCGGTACGGGCTATTGCGCCCCTTCTCGGTCAGCGTACCGCGATATTCGCGCATCGCCTCGGGCGTCAGGTCGCAGACGAAGGCCTTGCCTAGCTTGATGAGTTCCTCGGCATAGTCGTACAGTGACTGGAAATAATCCGACGCCCAGTGGACCGGGCCGCTCCATTGAAAACCCAGCCAGTGCACATCGTCCTGGATCGCCAGGGCATACTCCTCGGACTCTTTTTCCGGGTTGGTATCATCGAAACGCAGGTTGCAGGCGCCCTGGTAATCCTGAGCCAGGCCGAAATTCAGGCAGATCGACTTGGCGTGGCCGATATGTAAATAACCGTTGGGTTCCGGGGGAAACCGGGTGGTGATCGTTCGATGCTTGCCGGAGGCCAGATCGCCGTCGATGATGGTACGAATGAAATGCTGTATCGGCGTGGTGTCGCTCATGATTATTTGATATAAGTTCGATTTGCATCCGGGGCTGATAAAACGCATCCGAACGGTTAGAATTTGCTTGGCAAGACATCCAAAAGCGACTGGAAAAGTATAGCACCAATGACCTTTAATCAATTCGCGCTCGCCTTACTCGTCAGCCTGCTGCCTGGCCTTGCCCTGGCGGTTACCACATCGTTGCAAGAGGCATCGCAATTTTTCCGCCAGGGCAAAAGCGCTCAAGCGCTGGAAAAGGTCAACGGTTATCTGGCCGGAAACGCTAAAGACCCCCAGGGCCGATTCCTGAAGGGCCTGATATTGGCGGAGATGAATCGCGCCCCGGAGACCATCAAGACCTTTACCGAATTGGCCAATGACTATCCCGAACTACCCGAACCATATAACAACCTGGCCGTACTCTATGCCACCCAAGGGCAATATGAGCAAGCGAAAAACAGTCTGGAAAAGGCCATTCGCACCAATCCGACCTATGCCACAGCCCATGAAAATCTCGGCGACATATACGCCAAGATGGCCTCACAGGCCTACGACAAGGCACTCCAGTTGGATAAGTCCAACACCTCCGCCAAAATGAAATTAGCCTTGGTCAAAGACCTCTTCACCCCGACCGCTTCCGAAAAGGCCAAGCCCGGTAAACAGCATAATCCAGTTAAAACGGCCACCCCGGCCCAGGATAGGCCACGGGTAACCGAACCCGTGGCGGCCGTCGTCACCAAGGCTGACGATACCGACAAGACAGCGACAACAGTTCAGCCCGACAGCGGCGCCAATCAGGCAAACGCCGCTGTGGAAAAGGTCATCAAGGATTGGGCGGCTTGGAGTTCGCGCAACGTAGCCGCCTATCTGGCCTTCTATGCCGCCAATTTCGTCCCGCCGCAAGGCATGACTCGCCCCGCCTGGGATGCCTTGCGCAAACAACGGCTGAACGCACCCGAATATATCCATGTCGCCGTGTCCGATTTCAAGATTCAACGTAATGGCAGCCGGGCAAGCGCAACATTCAGGGAACGCTATGAATCCAATCTCCTGAAAGTTGATACCGGCAAGGCGCTGACCCTGGAATTACAGGGCGAAGTCTGAAAAATCGTTGCCGAAAAATAATTTGTCCCGCCATCCCATGCGCCTGATATTGCCGATCCTCACCCTGCTTCTGGTCCTCTGCGCCGGATCGCTTGGTGCCGCCGGGATGGCCCTCATGCCGGCCGGCCAAGCGCACTCCTCGCCCGACAAACTTCTAGCCGCAACGATCGAGGATATCCGCGCCAGCAAACCGGACTCGGCCCTGGCCAGTGTCAATCGCCTGATCGCCATGCGTCCCGACTTCAAGCTGGCGTATCTGATAAAGGGTGATCTATTGCTTGCCAAAAACCGCGAACTACCCGGCTTCGGCGGCACGCGAGCGACATCAAGTCAGGCCATCAAAGATTTCAAGGACGAGGCGCGGGTCAGGTTGCAAGGCTATCTCGACCAGCCAAACCCGGATACGCTCCCGGCCCAGATACTGCAACTGGCGCAGGGGCAACGGTATGCCCTGTTGGTCGATGCCGGACGGTCGCGCATCTATATCTTCGAGAATCTTGACGGCGAACCCCGCCTGATCCATGACTACTACCTGTCGATCGGCAAGAATGGTCTAGGCAAGCATAGCGAGGGCGATAAACGTTCGCCATCGGGCGTCTACACGATCAAGGCGGGATTGCCCCGGCAACAATTGACACCGTTCTACGGTGCCGGCGCGTTCACGATCAGCTATCCCAACGAGTGGGACTCGACGCAAGGCAACAGTGGCCATGGCATCTGGCTGCACGGCGTGCCGCCCAACACCTACAGCCGACCACCGAAGGCCAGCGACGGTTGTCTCGTGGTCGCCAATCCGGACTGGCAGGCAATCGCCCATTACATCCAACCGGATGGCACGCCGATCATTATTACAGATCATATCGATTGGCTGGATCGGGAGGCCTGGCAAGCCAAGCGGCACGAATTATCAGCCACGCTGGATAGCTGGAAAGACGACTGGCAGAAACTCGATGTCAATGGCTTTCTTGACCATTACGCCCCCGATTACCTGAATAGTCTGGGCAAGGCATGGGTGACCGCCAAACAGCGCAATATCACCCAGAAAGACTGGATCAAGGTCGGTCTAAGCGACATGAGCCTATTCCTATACAACAACGGCAACGACAACCTCGCTGCGATTACCGTCACCCAGCACTACAGCAGCGACAAACTCAACGACGTAACACGCAAGAAGATATATTTCCGACAGCAAGCAGGTCAGTGGCGCGTCGTCCTGGAAAAAAATCTGCAATCCACACCAGTGCTCGCGCTCAGAAAAGATTAACCCACCCACCACCGCAGACAATCAAATGGTCAAACTACACACCAATCATGGCGTTATCAGCCTGGTCCTTGATGCCGAAAAGGCGCCCGACAGCGTTGCCAACTTTCTCCAGTACGCCCGCGACGGCCACTATGACGGCACGATCTTCCACCGAGTCATCGACGGTTTCATGATTCAGGGCGGCGGTTTCACCCCCGACATGGAACAAAAATCCACCCGTCAGCCGGTCCAGAACGAGGCCCATAATGGCCTGAAAAACCAGGCCTACACCATCGCCATGGCCCGTACCCCCTACCCACATTCAGCCACCAGCCAGTTCTTCATCAACGTCAGCGATAACGACTTCCTCGATTACCGGGAGTCTACCGCCCAAGGCTATGGCTACTGTGTATTCGGCAAGGTGACCGACGGCATGGACGTGGTGGATGCCATCAAGAAGGTGTGTACCGGCTCACGCGCCGGCTACCAGGACGTACCGATGGAAGACGTGCTGATCGAGCGGGTCGAAGTCGTTGAGGGCTGAGGCCGACCTCCTTATATCCGATCTGCACCTTGCGCCGGACACCCCGGCGACCCTGAATCGCTTTCTCGTATTTCTCGACGGGCCCGCCAGCCAGGCCCGCCGGCTATATATCCTGGGCGACCTGTTCGAGACTTGGGTGGGCGACGACGATCTACCCTCGCCGTTGCCTGGCGCGGTCTGCCAGGCACTGCGCCGACAGGCCGATACCGGTCTGGCCGTCTTCATCATGCACGGCAACCGGGATTTTCTCATCGGCGCTGGCTTCTGTAAGGCTAGCGGCGCACGCCTATTGGCCGAACCGGCCTTGATCGACCTTTATGGCACGCCTACCCTGCTCATGCATGGCGACAGCCTTTGTACCGACGATCTGATCTATCAGCAATTCCGTCGCCAGGTGCGCGATACCGTCTGGCAGCAGGCCGTACTATCCCGGCCGCTGGCCGAGCGCCGACTCATGGCCAGCCAGATGCGCGATCAAAGCAGTATCGCCAAGGACGGCAAAGCCATGGCGATCATGGACGTCAACCGGCAAGCCGTTACCGAGGCGTTCCGCAGCCATGACTGCCTGCGACTGATCCACGGCCACACCCACCGCCCGGCCCGCCATAGCCATCTCGTCGATGGCCGTGAACGCGAACGCTGGGTATTGCCGGATTGGTATGAGACCAGCGGCTATCTCCGTTGTGACCGCGCCGGCTGCCGATTGATGGACTGGCCAAGTTGATCAGATTAGGGCCAGACCGCGCTCCAGGTCGCGTTTAAGGTCCTCGACCGACTCCAAGCCCACCGCAATCCGGATCAAGCCATCGCCGATGCCGGCGTCGGCGCGTTGTTCCGGGGTCATGCGACTGTGGGTGGTACTCGCCGGGTGGGTGATCGTGGTCCGCGTATCGCCCAAATTGGCGGTGATGGATAGCAACCGGGTCTGGTCGATCACCGTCCAGGCCGCAGCCTTGCCGCCCACCGCCTCGAAGGCGACGATGCCGCCGCCGGTCTTTTGCTGCGCCATGGCCAGTTCATGTTGCGGATGCGACGGCAGACCGGGATATAGCACCCGGCTAACCTTGGGGTGCGCCTCCAGCCAGGTGGCCAATTCGAGGGCATTACTGGAATGCGCTGCCATCCGGATCGGCAGCGTCTCCATGCCTTTCAACAAGACCCAGGCATTAAAGGCGGACAAGGTCGGTCCGGCCGTGCGCAGGAAGGTATACACGCCTTCCATTAACGCCTTGCCGCCCAACACAGCCCCGCCCAGCACCCTGCCCTGACCATCCAGGTATTTGGTGGCGGAGTGGATGACAATATCGGCGCCCATTTCCAGAGGACGTTGCAGGATGGGCGAACAAAAGCAGTTATCCACCGCCAGCCAGACGCCCGCGGCGTGGGCGATGTCGGCGATCGCCCGGATGTCACTCACCTCGGTCAGTGGATTGGAGGGCGACTCCAGAAAAAACAACTTGGTATTGGGCTGAACGGCACGACGCCAGGCCTCCGGCTCGGTCGGCGGGACAAAGCTGGTCGTCACCCCGAAGCGGCCCAGGATGTTGTTGAACAGTTGCACCGTGGACCCAAAGATCGAGCGCGAGGCGACGATATGCTCGCCGGCCTTGAGCAGGCCCATCACCGTCGCCAAGATGGCGGCCATGCCCGAGGCGAAGGCGATGCAGCGCTCGGCGCCCTCCAGGGCGGCCAGGCGAGTCTCAAACATGGTAACCGAGGGGTTGGTGAAACGGGCGTAGATGTTGCCCGGCTCGGCGCCAGAGAAGCGAGCGGCGGCCTCGGCCGCGCTGCCGAACACGAAGCTGGAGGTCAGGAACATCGCTTCGGAGTGTTCCTGAAATTGGCTCCTTAGGGTACCGGCCCGCACCGCGAGGGTGTCGGGATCGAAATTATCGTTCATGGTTATTACTCCTGTCGGCGCTAGCCAGGTTCAGATCCATTTGACGGGTCGGCGGCGAAGCCGTGATCGGCACGGTCCCGTTGCGCATACCTTCCAGCCGGGCCAGGTATGCCTCGGTCACATCGCCGGTGATGTACTTGCCGTCGAAGCAGGAGGCATCGAAGGCGGTGAGCTTCGGATTTACTTCTTGCACGGCCTTGATGAGGTCGGATAGGTCCTGATAGATAACCGCGTCGGCGCCGATCTCGCGGGCGATCTCCTCGTCGCTGCGGCCATTAGCCAGCAACTCGGCGCGGGTCGGCATATCGATGCCATAGACGTTTGGAAACCGGACCGGCGGGCTGGCGGAGGCGAAATACACCGCGCGGGCACCCGAATCGCGCGCCATCAGGATGATCTCCCGGCTGGTGGTGCCACGCACAATGGAGTCGTCCACCAAGAGCACATTCTTGCCCCGGAACTCCATGGACATGGCATTCAGTTTCTGGCGCACCGACTGCTTGCGCACCGACTGGCCAGGCATGATGAAGGTGCGGCCGATATAGCGGTTCTTTATGAACCCCTCGCGGTAGGAAATGTTCAGCTTTTTGGCCAGTTGCAGGGCCGATGGCCGGCTGGTATCGGGAATTGGGATGACCACGTCGATCTTGAGGTGGCTGAACTGATTTCGTATCTTGTCGGCCAGATACTCACCCATCCGCAAGCGGGTCTCATAAACCGAGGCGCCATCCATGACCGAATCCGGGCGGGCGAAGTAGACATATTCGAAGATGCAGGGCGTGAACTCGACCTTCGAGGTACAGGCGCGGGTATGCACCTCACCATCCATGGTAATCAGGATCGCTTGGCCGGGCGCCACATCGCCTTGAATCCTGAAGCCCGTCGCCTCCAGCGCGACGCTTTCCGAGGCCACCATCCAGCTCTGGCCATCGGCGCCGGTCTGAACGCCGAAAACCAATGGCCGGATGCCATGCGGATCGCGGAAGGCCAGTAGGCCGAGGCCGGCGATCATAGCCACCACCGCATAAGCGCCCCGGCAGCGACGATGGACCCCGGAAACCGCCTTAAAGACGTCATCAACGATCAAGCGATGGCCCTGCACCGCCTCCTGGAGTTCATGGGCCAGGACATTGAGCAATACCTCAGAGTCCGAGCCGGTATTCACATGACGCAGGTCCTCCATGAACATATCCTGCTGCAAGTCCTCGGTATTGGTCAGATTGCCGTTATGGCCCAGGACGATGCCGAATGGGGAATTAACATAGAACGGTTGCACCTCGGCCGGACTCGATGCCGAGCCCGCAGTGGGATAGCGAACGTGACCAATGCCGACGTTGCCGATCAGATTACGCATATCGCGGGTGTGGAACACATCCCGCACCATGCCCATGTCCTTGTGCATATGAAACTTGCTGCCGTCCATGGTGACGATGCCGGCGGCATCCTGGCCGCGATGCTGCAACAGTTGCAGTCCGTCATACAGAAGTTGGTTGACCGGCAGACTGGAAACGACACCGACGATTCCGCACATGTCAGTTCATCCTATCGAAATCTAATCAGGGCCGCCAAGTCGTGCGGCAACCAGGGAATAATCCGTTCAGCCGCAGCCACAGCCGGACCGCCGACCGCCTAGCCATGCCAGGCAGCGGAACGCGGCAA
>JAIMKU010000007.1:0-7757 GCA_020692235.1 Hydrogenophilus sp. | reverse complement strand
AGGGTCAAAAAAATCAGCCATGCGGCGCCGCGCACCAGACCAAAGAACATGCCCAGCAGGTGATCCAGGCCGCCCAGACCGACGGCATGGGTAAGCTTGGCCAACGTGGTGGCCAGCAACTGGGCCAGGATCAGCACCAGGACAAAAATAATGACCACCGCCGCAGCATAGCGTAAACCCGCCTGGCCGATCCCCGGTATGAACGTGGCGACGGCCGGGGAAAACATCTGCGCGGCCAAAAAAGCGACTACCCAGGCAGCCAGGGCGAATGCCTCGCGGACAAAACCGCGCATCAGCCCGGTGGCTAGCGAGCCGAGCACGATGGCAAGGGCGATCCAGTCGATCGCGGTCATGGCTCGATCAGCACCGTTACCAGACCCTTGGCCTTTAGTTTGGCCTGATAGTCCTGTGCCTTGGCCTTATCGGAGATAGGCCCTACGCGCGCCTTGAACTGGCCGGCAATCTTGACCACCGACGCCTTGAATCCAGCCGTCTTGGCCTGGGCGACCGATTGCCTGGCGTTCGCCTCGCTGGCGAAAGAACCTATTTGCAGCAGATAGCCTTGATCGGCGTGGCTCGGCTTGACCTCGGCATTGACTCCGGGCGGCTTTGGCTGGCCCGCCGCTACAGGCGGCTTAGCTGTCTTGGCTTTCCCCGCAGGCTTGAGTTTTTCCGTGGCCTTGCCTTGCGCCACGGCGGGCCGGGGCTCGTCCGGCACGGGTTGCGCCATCTCGGCCGGCGGCGCTGGTTCAGGCGCGACTACTGCGCCGGCCGGCTCAGGCGCGACCTCAGCGGGTTGCGGAACGGGCGCCGGGGCGGCCGGTTCGAACGGCGCATTCTGCCCCGGGATGCGAATATCAACGTTACTGCCCATGGGTTTTGGTTCGGGGTCGAACACCATGGGCAGGATGACGACCGCCAGCAAGACCAAGGCGATGGCGCCTACCAGACGCCGCCGCGCCCTGCGGCGTAAGGCCAGTTGTTCGGGAGAAGGAGATGATTCAGCCATCTGATTTGCCTGAAATAAGTGCCGTGACTTCGGCGACTGTGTGGAAAGAACCGAAGGCTACGATTGTATCAGCGGCCTTGGCTTCATGGCAGGCCGCTTGCCAGGCCGAGGCCACATCGACATGAATGGAGATGGGCAGTCGCCTGGCCGCGAACTGTTCCGCCAGCCGGGTCGCCGTCCTGCCCCTGGGCCCGGACAGTCCGGCCAGGTGCCATTGATCGAACTGCCCGACCAAGGCATCGATAACCGCCCCGGCATCTTTGTCCGCCAACATGGCGAACACCGCCAGCCGCCGCCCAGTGCGCGGCAGCGCCGCCAGATTAGCCGCCAAGGCACACGCGGCATGAGGATTATGCGCCACATCCAGGATACGCAAGGGTTCGCTGCCGACGATCTGGAAGCGCCCCGGCAAACAGGCCTGAGCCACGCCCAACCGGATCGCGGCCATCGGCACCGGCAGTCTCCGCCGCAAACTATAGAGGGCAGCGATGGCGATCGCCGCGTTTTCCTGCTGATAAGCGCCCAACATGGCCGGATAGGGCAAGGCTGGAAACACCTTGTCCTCGACCCGGCACAACCAATCGTTCGTCCGGCGCTCGACCTCGATATTACGGCCAAGGCGCAGCAACGGGATGGCCAGGGCCTGGGCGCGGGCGATCAGGCTGTCGGGCGGATTACGGTCGCCGCATACGGCGGGGCGGTTCGGGCGGAAGATTCCCGCCTTCTCATGACCAATGGTCTCCCGGTCGGGGCCGAGATAATCCATGTGATCCAGGTCCACCGGCGTGACCACGGCGCAATCGGTATCGAACAGGTTCACCGCATCCAAGCGGCCGCCGAGGCCAACCTCCAATACCGCGACGTCAATCTTCTCCTGACAGAACAACCACATGGCAGCCAGCGTAGTATGCTCAAAATAGGTCAACGAGGTATCGCCACGCGCCTGTTCGACCACGCTCAGGGCAGGCACGATGGCCTCGTTGTCGAGCTCCCGGCCGGCGACATGGATACGCTCATTGAAGCGCCGGATATGGGGCGAGGTATAAAGACCGACCCGGTAGCCGGCGGCCGTCAATATGGCTTCGAGATACGCGCAAACCGAACCTTTGCCGTTGGTGCCGGCCACGGTAACGACGGGAAAGTCGACGCCGGCCCCAAGCATCGACCAGACCCGGCCGACCCGTTCCAAACCGAGCTGGATTGTTTTCGGGTGGCGGGTTTCCAGCAGGACCAGCCAATCCGGCAAGCCCAACGTCAGAACCATTCAGGTGACGGCCGGCCGACGCATCAACTGCGTCGTGAGTTTAGCGATCATGGGGCGCAATTCGCGGCGATCGACGATCAGGTCCAGAGCGCCATGTTCCAACAGAAACTCGGAATGCTGAAAATCTGCGGGCAGCTTCTCCCGCACTGTCTGATCGATCACCCGGGGACCGGCAAAGCCGATCAGCGCGTTGGGTTCGGCGATGATGACATCGCCGAGCATGGCAAAGCTGGCGGAGACCCCGCCCATGGTCGGATCGGCGAGCACCGAGATGAACGGCAAGCGATGCGCGGAAAGCTGGGTCAGCACTGCGGCGGTCTTGGCCATCTGCATCAACGATAGCAACCCTTCCTGCATCCGAGCCCCGCCGCTGGCGGAAAAACAGACAAAAGGCCGCTTGCCGGCCAGCGCAGCCTTGACCGCGCGGACAAAGCGCTCGCCCACTACCGAACCCATGGAACCGCCCATGAAGCGGAATTCGAAGGCCGCCGCGACCACCGGCTCGCCGAGCACGGTGCCCTGCATCGCCACCAACGCATCGGTCTCCTCCACCGCCTTGGTCGCTTCCGATATCCGGTCGCTATAACGCCGGCTGTCCTTGAACTTCAGACTATCCACCGGCAGCACATTGGCGCCGATTTCCTTACGCCCCTCCTCGTCGAGAAAATAGTTCAACCGCTGGCGGGCGCCGACCCGGTTGTGGTGACCGCACTTCGGACAGACATCGAGGTGTTTTTCCAACTCGGCCCGATAAAGCACTTCCTCACATGCCTCGCATTTGCTCCACAACCCCTCGGGCACGACCTTGCGGGCGGCCTGGACACGACGTTGAATCTTTGGCGGAATGATCTTCTGGAACCAGCTCATGGTCTCGTCCTTATTTATCCAGTGCGGCGCGCACACCGGCCACGAAATGTTTCACGTTAGCCAGCAAGGCATCGGGGGTCGAGTTTTCGATCTCCTCGACGATGCGGCTACCGATCACCACTGCGTCCGCGACCTCCGCGACCCGGCGCGCCGTTTCAGCGTCGCGGATACCGAAGCCGACGCCAACCGGCAAGCCAGCGCTGGCGCGGATCATGCCGACCCGCGCCGCCACTTCGGCAAGATCAAGGGTGGCCGCGCCGGTCACCCCCTTGAGCGAGACGTAATAGACGAACCCGCGAGCCAGCCGGGTAATGGCCGAGATACGCGGGTCCGGCGTGGTCGGTGCCAGTAAATAGATATTGTCCAATCCGGCGGCGGCGCACTTGGCGGCAAACTCGGCCGATTCCTCGGGCGGATAATCCACGGTCAGCACACCGTCCACGCCGGCCTGGGCGGCGGCGCTGCAGAAGGCGTCCCAGCCCATGGCCTCGATCGGATTGGCATACCCCATCAACACCACCGGCGTGGCCGTGTCGGTCTTGCGGAACCCAGCGGTCATGGCCAGCACATCCTTGAGACCGACGCCGTGTTTCAGCGCCCGCTCGCTGGCCCTTTGGATGGTTGGCCCATCGGCCATCGGGTCGGAAAACGGCACTCCCAACTCCAGGATGTCGGCACCGCCCGCCACCAGGGCGTGCATCAGCGGCACGGTGCGCTCGGGCGCCGGATCGCCGGCGGTGATAAAAGGGATCAGGGCCTTGCGGCCGGCCGCACTGAGAGCGGCAAAGGTGGCAGTGATACGCGACATGTCAGAGCTCGATTCCAGAAAGCCGGGCGACGGTATCGATGTCCTTGTCACCGCGCCCAGACAGGTTGACCAACAGCACCTTATCCTTGTCCATGGCCGGCGCGATCCGGGCGGCATGGGCCAGGGCGTGGCTGGATTCGAGGGCCGGGATGATGCCCTCGAAGCGGCACAGGTTATGGAAGGCCTTTAGGGCTTCGTCGTCGTCGATGCTGACGTATTCGGCGCGGCCGCTGTCTTTGAGCCAGGCGTGTTCCGGGCCGACACCAGGGTAGTCGAGACCGGCGGAGATGGAGTGGGTCTCGATGATCTGGCCGTTGCCGTCCTGCATCAGATAACTGCGGAAGCCGTGCAGCACGCCGGGCCTGCCGGCGGAGAGCGGCGCCGCGTGCCGGCCGCTGGCGATGCCGCGACCGCCGGCCTCGACGCCGATCAGGCGCACGCCGTCGATCGGGATGTAGGGGTAGAAGATGCCGATGGCGTTGGAGCCGCCGCCGACGCAGGCGATCACCGCATCCGGCTGGCGGCCGATCATCTCGGGCATCTGGGTGAGGCATTCGTCGCCGATGACCCGCTGGAAGTCGCGCACCAGCATGGGGTAAGGATGCGGGCCGGCAGCGGTACCGAGGATGTAGAAGGTGGATTCGACATTGGTGACCCAGTCGCGCATGGCCTCGTTGAGCGCGTCCTTGAGGGTCTTGGAGCCGGATTCGACCGCCACCACCTTGGCGCCTAGTAGTTTCATCCGGAACACGTTGGGCGATTGCCGCTTGATGTCTTCCGAACCCATGTAAACCACGCATTCCATACCGTAGCGGGCGGCGACGGTGGCGGAGGCGACGCCGTGCTGGCCGGCGCCGGTCTCGGCGATCACCCGCTTCTTGCCCATGCGCCGGGCCAGCAGGGCCTGGCCGATGGTGTTGTTGATCTTGTGCGCGCCGGTGTGGTTGAGGTCTTCGCGCTTGAGGTAGATCTGCGCGCCGCCCAGGGCTTCCGACCAGCGTTTGGCATGATAGATCGGGCTGGGGCGGCCGACATAGTGCTTGAGTTCATGACGGTATTCGGCCTGGAACTCAGGGTCATGGCGGGCAACTTCGTACTCGCGCTTGAGTTGGTCGAGCGCGGTCACCAGGGTCTCGGCGACGAACGCGCCGCCGTAGGGGCCAAAGTGGCCCTGGGCATCGGGCAGGTCATACATCTGCATTTTGGACTTCCTTGATGAAAGCAAAAATCTTCGCCGTGTCCTTGATACCCTTGGTGGCCTCGACACCGCTGGAGACATCAACCGCCCAGGGCCGGACACGGCGCACGGCAGCGGCTACATTGCTGGGCTCCAAGCCGCCGGCCAGGATCACCGGCAAGGGCAATTTGGCGGGGATCAGCGACCAGTCGAAACAGCGACCGGTCCCGCCGTGAGCGCCTGGCGTGTGGGCATCGAGCAGAATGCCCCGGGCGCCAGCAAAATCAGCGACACATTGTAGCAAATCCAGCCCCGGTCTTACCCGTACGGCCTTCAAAAAAGGCCAATCGAACGATTGGCAAAAGGCCGCCGTTTCCTCGCCGTGAAATTGCAGCAGGTCCGGCTTCAGGTTACGGACGACTTCAGCCACCTCGGCGGTCGTTGGATTCACAAACAGGGCGACGCTGGAGACAAAGGGCGGCAAGGCGCGGACGACCCGAAGCGCCTGGTCAATATCGACCCGGCGCGAACTGGACTCGGCAAAGACCAAGCCGATGGCATCGGCGCCGGCTTGGGCGGCGGCCAGGGCATCCTCGATACGGGTGATGCCGCAAATCTTGATCCGTGTTCTCATGGCAAGGTCAACGTCCCATGGTTAATATCAGGCAGATTCCATTGTTTATCATAACGCACGTCGACCAGATAGAGTCCGTCCGGGGCAAAGGTTGCGGCTCCTTGTGCCCGGTCGCGGGAAGCCAGCAATTCGCCAAGCCAGCCCGGCGGCCGCCGGCCAAGACCAATCCAGACCAAGGCGCCAACCATGTTGCGAATCTGGTGGTGCAGAAAGGCGTTGCCGCGGAAATCGAAGACCACATAGCTGCCCTGCCTTTGCACAGCGACCTGACGCAGCTCACGAACCGGCGATTTGGCCTGACATTGGGCCGCCCTGAATGCGGAGAAATCGTGCTCGCCGAGTAAGCCGCCGGCGGCTTGCGCCATGGCCGGCACATTGAGGTCGCCGTGTAGCCAGCCGACTCGCCCCGCCATGATTGCCGGGCGGACCGGATGGTTGAGCAGGATATAGCGGTAAGCCCGCTCTCGCGCGCCGAAGCGGGCGTGGAACCCCGGATCGACCTCGCGCGCCCAAAGTACGGCAATGCTCGGCGGTAGCAGCGCATTGACGCCCCAGACCCAGGCCGATTCCGGGCGCGGATGAAGGCTGTCGAAATGGACCACCTGAGCGCTGGCATGGACCCCGGCATCGGTCCGACCGGCCACGATGGTGGCGATGGGTGCGCCATGCACCTGGGAAAGGGCGTGTTCCAGGCGATCCTGGACGGTATTGCCGCCGGGCTGGGTCTGCCAGCCATGGAAGTCGCTGCCGTCATACTCCAGACAGAGTGCTAGGTGCGCCATATGCCAGCCAGCAACGCCAGTCCGAGCAGCAACAGCAGCGAATCGGAAATTCGCCAGGCCCTGGGCTGGATTTCGAACTGACTGTGGCCCGATGCCGGCTCATCCAGGCGGGCCAGCGCCGCCCGCAGACTGCGGCGCCGGCCCAGATTGCCCTCCATGGCCTGGAGCGTCAGGCCAAGTCGAATCGTGCTGCGTTCGACCGGGAAACCCATGCCACTAAGCAGTGAAAGCAGGCCATACAAACCGGTCATCAAGCGGGCCTGGCCCATCGAGATAACCAGGCCATCGAGCAACCACAGCAGCAATGACAAACGCAGCATCTGAGTTCCTCCCAACCAAAGTCCCGGCCAGGAGGGCGACCAATCGGCCAGTTGGGAAATAGCCGCCGGCCCAGGCAAGCTATAAGCATAGCCGACGCCCAACAGCAGGAACAGCCAACGCGCGCGCCAAATCAAGCGCCGCGTACCGATCAGATGGTCATGGAACAGCAGCAGGTTTAGCGCGGCGACCAACGCCAGGCCAAAAAAACTCAGCCCCGGCAAGGCCAGGGCTGAAAAGACATAAAGCGCGATTCTCAGCGACGGATGCAATTACCCGATCTCGGCCATCAGCGCCCTGGCCGCCTCTTGTTGCTGGTTATCGCCCTCCTTGAGCACCTCGCTCAATATCTCGCGGGCGCCTTCCTTATCGTCCATTTCGAGATACGCCTTGGCTAGGTCGAGTTTTGTACTGGCCTCCTCGAACAGATCCGAAGCGGCGGTCAAAGGCGCAGCCATCTCAGCCACCGGCTGGGCAACGACCGTTTCGGATGGCGACTCGGAAGGCGCCGCCAATTCCAGGTCCAGACCGGAGAAGTCCAGGTCCGGCAGTTTTACTGCCATATCCTGTTTGAGCGGTTCGCAAGCCGGCTCTGGCATGACCGGCGTGGTAGCCATGGTCAGGTCCAGAGATTCCGGCATCAAGTCCAGATCGCCCAACTCCTCACCGTGGGCAACCGGCGATTCAGTCTCGGTCAGCGCCGGGACACTGCTTTCAACCATACCGGCGCCGGCTGCCGGGACTTCCTTGCCAAAGGCGGGAAATGATTCGGCCAGCGAGTCGAATTCGTTCCTGTCGGGCCGGAAGGCAGGCGCCTCGGTGCTCGGCTCAAGATCGAAACCCAGCTTCATGTCGTCGTCTGCAAGTTTTACCGAGGACTCAGTCTGGGCAGCCGAAT
>JAIMKU010000006.1:32762-59264 GCA_020692235.1 Hydrogenophilus sp. | reverse complement strand
TTCAATATCTGTCTACGTTGGTGATTCATTTAGTTTCCTTTCAGTAACATTGAGTTGTTAAGTCAGTCGCGCTGACTGGGTGATGCAACCGGGTAACCGTTGGACAGCGCGGTCAGGAAGACTTCAAGATCAGTGTATTCCGGGCTGCCAATCTTGAGCGGCTGCACGCCGGAGTTACGGTTGCATTCGGTGAGGCGGATGTGCAGCGATTGTAGTTCATCCTTTGAACGCCAGGTCGGCCAGTGCGAGGCATCGCCGTAATGGGTGGTGGGGGTCTGGCCTCGCAGGTTCTTGCCGACCAGGGAAACGTGGCAGGTGGCGCAGGAGAAGTTGGTCCAGCCGGCCTTCATGTGGAACAACTTCTTGCCGCGTTCGAAGGCGCCTTTCAACGGTCCCTTGGCGACATTGATGTTGATCGGCAGACCGTTGCTGAAGGCGGTGATGTACATGGAAACCGCGCTGTTGTCGTAGCTGCCGTTTTCCAGCTTCATGCCCTGCCTGGCCGCGCAGTATTCAATCTTGGCCTCCATGCCGACGATGCTGCCCATGGCCTTGTCCATATGAGGATAGGTCAGGCGCAGGCCTTTTAGCTCGCCCTTTTTGGCGCCCATGCAGCCGGCGAATGCACCGTTGGCGTTGAGCTGCTTGTATAGTCCCGCGCCTCGGTCTTGCGCTACGTGACCGCCATGCAGACTGCCGTCGAAGGGCGCTTCGCGGTATTTCCAGTTCACCGTCCAGAATTCAGTCAGGCTAGCGGCCCGTTTAGGGTCGATCTTGGCGTTGTCCTGCCAGTATTGGTAGGTATTGCTGAACCTGGCATCGTCACTGGCCTTGGGGTTGTTGCCATAATTGATGTAGGGGGTGTATTCGCGGTAGGTCGTGTCGGTGGCCTTGCCGGCGTTGGCGCCGGCGGCCAAGCCGAGCGCGCCAAGCAGAGTGAGCGCGAGGGTTAGGTTGGCAATTTTCATGATATTCCTCCGTGGCTTACTTCAGGGATTGCAGATAGGCGACGATGTCGCGGATTTCCTGATCGGACAGCGCGCCGTTAGTACCGAATGGAGGCATTACCGTGGCCGGGTTGGCGACGCGGCGATCCCAGATTTGCTGGTACATGTTGGCGTCGGTGTAGCGCCAGGTACCGGCGTTCAACAGCGTCGGTCCGCCGCTGCCGGGTTGTGGGTCGCCGGGCAGTGCATGGCAGGCCCAGCAGTTGCCCTTCTGGTTGTTCATCGCCAGCTTCTTGCCGTTGTCCGCGTTGCCGTTGAGAGGGCCTTGCAGGGCCACCGTTTCCGGCTTCTTGGTCGAGCGATGGTCTTGATAACTCAGGCTGGGCCAGCGGGACAGATCCTGGCGGTGTTCGTTGTATTTGACCACGCCGCTGTTGGCAACCGGTTTCGGCCAGATGGTTTTGTTTTTGGTGCCGGTGTCGTACAGGAAATTGGCCGGCAGCGCATCGGCGGCCTGAGCGAGCGGGGCGCCGCACAGCGCGCCGGTAGCCGCCAGGGCAAGCAGAGTTTTCTTCATTGTTAGGGTCTCCTTGTGAGTTACGGACGATAGGTCCAAGCATTCGACTAATGCAGAAGCCGTGCCAACACCTTCAGGATGTGGGAACCTATTGTTCCAACTAGATATTTACCGCTTTATAGGGCGTGCCGGCGGTTGGGCTATGGGTCGGATTGGCTCAACCCTAAAAAACGGCTAGGTCGTTTTGACCCACTCAGGCGTCGGCATCCTTCGGCTGAGCCAGCTTGCGCAACAGCGTCTTGTAACCGATGGCCAGCATACGGGCGGCCTCCGATTTGTTGCCGCCGGCCTGCTCCAGTACCGACAGGATGTAGCGCAGCTCCATTTCCGCCAGGGTCGCGGGCCGTCCCGCTCCAGCCTCTGGCGGTGCGCTGGTCTGCCAGCCGCGGCCGCCCAGACGCTCGGGCAACAGGCTCATGGGGGCCTCGACTGCATTTTCCGGACACAGAATGACCGCCTGCTCAACGGCGTTTTCCAGTTCCCGCACGTTGCCCGGCCAATCGGCGGTAGTCAGGGCCAATTGGGCATCAGGAGCCATTTGCCGGACCCGGCGGCCATGGGCGCGGGCATAGCGCTGGACGAAAAAGTCGGCCAGGTCTGCAATGTCCTCGCGCCGTTCGCGCAGGGCCGGCAAACGGACATGGAGGACGTTGAGACGGTGGAACAGGTCGCGCCGGAACGCGCCCTCGGCCACCCGCTGCTCCAGCACTACGCTGCTGGCGGCGAGCAGGCGAATATCGACCTCATATTCGCGGTCGGCGCCCAGTGGCCGCACCCGGCGCTCCTGCAACACGCGCAGCAGCTTGGCCTGAATGCGCGGACTCATGGCGTTGATCTCGTCGAGAAACAGGCTGCCGCCGTGGGCCTCGCGGATGAGGCCGACACGGTTGCTGGTCGCGCCGGTGTAGGCACCCTTGGCGTGGCCGAACAATTCCGCCTCGGCCAATTCATCGGGAATGGCTGCCACGTTGAGGGCCACAAACGGGCCCTGGCCGCCGTGCAGTGCCCGGGCCACCAGTTCCTTGCCGGTGCCGGACTCGCCTTCGATCAAGACGCTGGCGCGGGCGGGCCGCACCTGCACGACCCAGTCGCGTAGACGGCGCATGACCGGACTGTCGCCCAGCAGGGCGTTGAGGTCGCCGTCGCGGGCCCGCGCCGCGCGGCATAGCGCGGCCTGGCGGGCGCGGCTGTCGGCCTCGCGCCGGGCCTTGGCCAGCATCAGTTCCACCGACTCCAGCCCGAAGGGCTTGGCGAGGAAGTCGAAGGCGCCGGCCTTTACCGCCGCCACGGCGTTGTCAAGGCTGGCGTGGGCGCTGACCACGATTACCGGCAGTTCCGGGTCGAAGTCGTGGGCGGCGCGAAGCACGTCGAAGCCGTCCAGTCCCGGCATCATCAGGTCGGTGAGCACCAGGTCGGGCCGGGTCTCGGTCAGCAGACCGGGCAGGTCGGTCGGCGCGGTTTCCGCCCGCACTCGGTGCGCGCCGCAGGCCTTAATCATGCGTGCCAACAGGGCTGCCACGTCAGGCTCGTCCTCCACCAGCAGGATGGACAATGGGCGTTCAGGCGTGAGTGGCGCTTCCGGTGTGGACATGGTTTAAAGTTCGGCCATCGTTTAAGTATTGAGATGTGATTTTGCCATGAGCGAGCACTCCCTGCCGTCGGCCACCGCTATTTCCTCACCGCCACGCGCCGCCTGGCATCATTCGCTGCTCTTCGCCCTGCTGGCGGCGACGGCGGTGAGCGTGCTGACCACCAGCGCCTTACTCTACCTTGGCATCGATCACGTGGTCAGCCAGCAATTCGCGCACCTGCGCAACGAGCGCCTGGCCAATACCGAACGACTGGTGCGCGACGGCGTGAGGCGTGAACTGGATGCACTAGGTAACCTGGGCGATCTGCTCGGCAACGATGCCGAGCTGAATAACGCAACCTACTATCATCTCTACCTGGATGGTGAGGTGGAACACCCCGCCGCCGCCACGCGGCGTATTGCCGAGGGGTTCCATCTCGACGCGGTGCGCCTATGGGACACCGGCGGCCGCCTCATTGCCGCCGCACCCGTCATCCCCGCATCATCTATCTTGCCGCCCATTTCGCCGCCCGTTGACCCGAAACAGGCGCTGGCGCGGGTGGTCTGGGTGGACGGCCAGCCCTGGCTCACCGCCCAGCAGCCGCTGGTGCGGGCGGGCAACATCATGGCAGTGCTTTTCATCGGTCGGCCGCTGACCCGCGTCTTGGCCAACATCTTTCCGGCTGGCGGCGAGGTTAGCGTGCGGATAGCCCGCCCCGATCAGCCGGCCCAGGGCCTGCGCATAGCGCTCGGCGGTGTGGCCGGCCAGCCGGTCTGGCTCGACGTGACGGTCGAGGACAGCGTCGGTCGGGCGTTGGCCAGGGTGAAGCGGCTGCTTCTCTGGCTGATGCCGACATCGGTGGCGCTGCTCATGCTACTGCTGGGCTTGACCCTGCATCGCCAACTGCAACCCTTGGCGGAACTGACCCGCGCCGTGGCGGGTGTGGGGCGCGGCGAGTTGACGCCCGTTGCGGCGCGGCGAGGCGAGGACGAGATCGCCCGTCTGGTGCGTGCCTATAATGACATGACCGCCGACTTGGCTCGCTTGCGCGATGTGGAGCGCCGTCTGGGGCAGCAGGAACGTCTGTCTGCCATCGGTCGCATGGCCGCCCGGGTTGCCCACGACATCAACAACCCATTGTCGGTGGTGCGCGGCGTGGCGGAACTACTGGAAAAACAGTCCGCCGGTACCGCTGACGCGCAGACAAAGGCCGACGCCGGCCTGATCCTGCACCACATCCAACGCTGTCAGCGCACGGTGGAACAACTGCTGGCCTATGGTCGGCCGGTGCGTCTGGTCGCCGAGCGCCAAGACCTCAACCGTCTATGCACCGAGATGTCCGAGCGCTGGCAAAAATCGCACCCCGATCAAGACTTGATCTTCAGCCCCGCCGCTACGCCCCTCCCGGTGGAGGTCGATGCACTGCAACTGGAACGAGTCATGGATAACCTGCTGGACAATGCCTGCGCCGCTGGCGGTCCGATCCGGATTGTCCTGACGGCCGGCATGGGGGAAAGCGCCTGGGCTGAAATCCGGGTGAGGGATTCAGGCCCGGGTTTCTCCGCCGAGGCTCGCACCCACCTGTTTGAGCCTTTTTACACCACGAAACGTGGCGGTAGCGGCCTGGGTCTGGCCAGTTGTCTGGCCATCGTCGAGGCCCATGGTGGCGAAATGGAACTGGGCGAAGGACCTGGCGGCGAGGTGGTGGTCTGGTTGCCGATCGTGGCGAGTGGCCCGCCGTCATAAAATACCCATCCAGATCAGCAACTGTTTTGCTGCGTCCGCGTGGCTATATTGGTAAAGCTATCTCCATCAGCCCTGGCAAAATGAGATTTGGCCGGGGCCTGCCATGTTGACCGACAGCGATCTGCAAACCATCTGGTTGACCGTGCGCCTGGCCGGCATCGTCACCCTGATCCTGCTCTTGATCGGCACGCCCATCGCCTGGTGGCTGGCCCGCGCCAAGGCTTGGTGGAAGGGGCCGGTCGGGGCGGTAGTGGCGCTACCGCTGGTGTTGCCGCCGTCGGTTCTGGGTTTTTACCTGCTGTTGGCAATGGGGCCGAATGGCCCGGTGGGACACTTCACCCAGGCGTTGGGCATCGGGCCGTTGCCCTTCACCTTCTGGGGTCTGGTTATAGCCTCGGTGTTCTACTCGTTGCCATTCATGGTGCAACCGCTGCAAACCGCCTTCGATGCGGTGGGTGAGCGACCGCTGGAAGTGGCCGCCACCTTGCGCGCAACCAAGCTCGATGCATTTTTTACGGTGGCCGTGCCATTGGCCGCGCCGGGGTTTCTGACCGCTTCGGTCCTGACCTTCGCCCATACCGTCGGCGAGTTCGGCGTGGTGCTGATGATCGGCGGCAATATTCCCGGCGTCACTCAAGTGGCCTCGGTGCGAATCTACGATTATGTCGAGGGGTTGGAGTATTCGGAGGCCCACAGGCTCGCGGCGGCGATGCTGATCTTCTCCTTCCTGGTGTTGTTGGCCCTGTACACCTGGCGTCCGAATTCAAGGAAATGGAGCTGACATGGCGGGCATCGAAGCGCGTTTCCATCTCGACTGGCCGGGATTTTGCCTCGATGTCGATCCGGACTTGCCAGGCCGCGGCATCACCGCGCTATTTGGCCATTCCGGCTCGGGCAAGACCATGCTGTTGCGTTGCATCGCCGGGCTGGAACGGGTGCGCAACGGCCGGCTTGTCGTCGCGGACGAGGTCTGGCAGGACACCGGCCGCTGGCTACCGACCCACAAACGGCCCATCGGCTATGTGTTCCAGGAAGCGAGCCTGTTCCCGCACCTCACGGCGCTGGGCAATCTGCGCTACGGCCTGCGCCGGATGGTTGACGCGCGCTGGGTCAATCTGGACCAGGTCATTGAATTGCTGGGTATTGGCCACTTACTTGACCGAAAACCGGACCGGCTTTCCGGCGGCGAGCGTCAGCGCGTGGCCATTGCCCGAGCCTTGGCGGTCAGCCCGCGTTTGTCGTTGATGGACGAGCCGTTGGCGGCCCTGGACATGAAGCGCAAGCAGGAAATCCTGCCTTATCTGGAACGTCTGCATGACGAGCTGAACATCCCGGTGCTCTATGTCAGCCATTCGCCGGACGAGGTGGCGCGGCTGGCCGACCATCTGGTGGTCATGGAAGGAGGCAAGGCCAAGGCCGGCGGCCCGCTGGCCGAAATGCTGACCCGGCTCGACCCGCCGATCCGGTTGGGCGAGGGTGTGGGTACCTTGATAACGCAACTCCCCCGCTGCGCGCGGCGTCATCGTTACCCGAATGATCCCGTCCGGCCGGGTGCGGCAGGTATTGGCGGCCAGCAGGGCGTCGATACGGTCCATGTCCGGTGCGTCGGCGCGTCCCGATGCGGGAGACCGAGCAGGGCCAGGGAGGCAAGCAGAAAATCGCGGCGGGTCGGCATCTGTGTTCTCCTGGGTTGGGCAAGGGCGGCGGCTATCGTCGCCCGGAATGCGATGCGTCGCAACCGGGGTAATCGCAAGGTGGGCGACCAAGGCCATGGCCGTCCCGTCCCATACGATTCTCTCCAAGTCCGACCGGCTCCTAGTCGCCCTTTAATACCGGGCCGGCGACGCCATCCAGATTCGACGCCAGTGCCTTGCGGTACTCTGAGACATAAAATTCCATTTGCTCCGCACGGGCCTGATCGGTGCCGCCCTGACTCAAAAAGTTGAAGGCGTTGTAGCGGCCGGCAGCGAACAGGATGGCAGCGCTTACCTCGCCGCTCGAGCGGTCCTTGGCCAAGCTGTTGGTAAGGTCGATGAACTGGTCGACCAGTTTGAGGAATTCGGCTGGGTAGGGCATTGTGAGGTTCCTTTCGAACGGTAAATGGATTTTTTTGAGTGGCTGGGGCGAACGTCAGTCCGGCAATTTTTTGCCGGGATTGAGGATACCGTAAGGATCGAACAGGGTCTTGAGGTCGCGCATCAGGCCCAGTGTGGCGGCATCGAATTCCAGCGCGACGAAGGCCCTTTTTTCGCTGCCGATGCCATGTTCGCCGGACAGGCTGCCGGACAGCTTCAATACCGTTTCGATCAGTTCCAGCCGGCAGGCGCGGGCGCGGTTCATTTCCTCGGCGTCGTCCGGATGGACCATGAGATTGACGTGCAGGTTGCCGTTGCCGGCGTGGCCGAAGGCTACCATCGGCAATCCATGGCGGCGTCCCAGGTCGTCGATGGCGGCTACCAGGTCGGCCAGCTTGCCGACCGGTACCACCACGTCCTCGTTGATCTTGAGCGGCGCGATCTTCTTGACCGCGTGCGACAAGGACTTGCGCGCCGTCCACAGGTGGGCGATCTCGGCCTTCGAAAAACCGCTCTGCACTGCCAGCAGACCCGTGCCGCGCAGCGCTGCTTCCAGTGCCGCCAGATGGCGTGGGATGTCTTCGCTGTCGCCTTCGACTTCCACCATCAGTATGGCGCCGGTGCCGTCCGGCAGGCCGTCGGCCGCGCCGTATTCGCGCACTGCCTCGATGGCGCGGCGGTCCATGAATTCCAGGGCATAGGGCACGATGGGTTGGCGCATGACCCGGATGACCGCCTCACAGGCGCTGCGGTCGTCGCTGTAGCAGACCCGCAGGCTGGCGATTCGGCGCGGCGCCGGGATCAGCTTCAGGGTGGCCTCGGTAATCAGTGCCAGGGTGCCTTCCGAACCGACCAACAAGCGGGTCAGGTCGTAGCCGGTGGCGTATTTGGTGGTGCGGCTGCCGGTGCGAATCTCGCGCCCGTCGCCAGTCACCGCGCGCAGGCCCAGCACGTGGTCGCGGCTGGCGCCGTATTTCACCGTGCGCGGTCCGGCTGCATTCATGGCCAGGTTGCCGCCGATCCGGCTGTAGGCGCCGGAGCCGGGGTCGGGGGCGTACATCAGGCCGGCCGTGGCGGCCAGCGCGTCGATGTCGCCGGTGACCACGCCCGGTTCGACCACCATGAGGCGGTTGTCCGGGTCGAATTCCAGGATATGGTTCATGCACTCGAAACTGAGCACCAGGCTGCCGGGCGTCGGCAGCGCGCCGCCGACGTTGCCGGAGCCGGCGCCGCGCGGGGTGATGGGCAGTTTTTCCCGCCCGGCGATGGCGATGATGCCGACTACATGGTCGTGGCTGGCCGGAAACAGCACCGCTTCCGGGATGCAGGATTTTGGGGTCTCGTCGCTGGCGTAGAGCGCCAGGGTGACCGGGTCGGTGTAGACCCGGTCCGTGCCCAGCAGGGTGACGAATTCGGCGCGTAAACGGTCGGTCAGCATCAGCCGAGCGCGGCCTCGACCACTTCGGCGGCCTGAACCATGGCATCGGTATCGGGGAAACGGGCGTAGGTCTCCTGGACGGCGATATCGTATAGGGTATGGACAAAGCCGGCTTTGATCTGCCCGACCATGACATGGCGCAGGGCCTGGGTCATGACCTTGTCCAGGGAGACCAGGCGGCGGCCCTGGACGATGCCGTCGGCGGCGTCGACCAGGGTGACAACCAGACGGGCGCGATCGCCGGGGGCCTCATCGGGAACCGCGCGTTCGGCTGCGGGCAATAGCTGTATGTTGAAGGCTACATCGGACCATTCGCAAACATCCTCGATCTGGTAAAGCAGGAAGGCAGCCGGGCCATTGATGAACAGTCCCGCCGCGACTGGCCGGTCGCGCAGGCCGGCAATCTCGGCCGGGCTGGGCTCACTCCAGAACAGGGTCAGTTGGTGAGCGCCGTTGGCATAGACATAGCGCGCGCCGGGGTCGAATTTGTTGAAACCGGGCGCATAGTGCTCGCCGACCTTGGCCAGATCGGCGGTCGTTTCCGGCCGGACAAAGGTGTGTATCTCGCTCATATCGTTTCTTCGGGCAGCAATGCCGCCATCATTGCGATCATCTGCGGGTCGAAGTCGAAGCCTATGTCCAGGCCGGGGTTCAGGGCGATGCTCAGGCCCTCGCTCATGCGGCGCAGAATCCAGGCGAACTCGGTCAGCAGGCCGCCGCTATAGCCGGGGTGCTCGGCCAGGAAGGTCTTGGCCCGTTCCGGGGCGCTGAACACGATCATCGCCCGTTGGCCCTCGGCGTCCTCCAAGAGCAAGGGTTCGGCCTGGGTGGAGCGCTGAAAGACGGCGATCGGATGCTTCTCATCCTTGATCGGCATGAAGACCTGTAAACTAAGCATACGGTGGGCGAATACCTCCGGCTCGACCTCCAAGGCGATCATATCCAGAAGCAGTTGTTCCAGGTCGTTTCGCGGTTCAAAGGGTGTGTCGTCCATGCTGTCGGCCCCTTGATTAAAGGGCGTCAGAATAGCATCCTGGAAAGCACACGGGGAATTCGACAATGCGAATCGGGATCGACCTGGGCGGCACCAAGATCGAGTTGATCGCCCTCGATGACACGGGCCGGGAATTATTGCGCCGGCGGGTGGCCACGCCACAAGGCGATTACCGTGCGACCGTGCGCGTTATCGCCGACCTGGTTGCGCAGACCGAGACCGACCTGGGGCAGCGCGGTCGTGTCGGCATTGGCACACCGGGGGCGGTGTCGCAGGTCACCGGGCGGATGAAGAATTGCAATTCGACCTGTCTCAATGGCCAGCCGCTGGCGAACGATTTGCAGGCTGCGCTGGGGCGCGAGGTGCGCTTGGTCAACGATGCCAATTGCTTCGCACTGTCCGAGGCCACCGACGGCGCGGCGGCCGACGCGGCGGTGGTATTCGGGGCGATACTCGGCACTGGTTGCGGGGCCGGGTTGGTGGTGAATCGCCATATCCTGACCGGGGCCAATGCCATCGCCGGGGAATGGGGCCATAACCCGCTGCCCTGGCCGCGCGACGAGGAGCGGCCAGGCGCGGCTTGTTACTGTGGCCGGCGCGGCTGTCTGGAAACCTGGTTGTCGGGGCCGGGCCTAAGCCGGGATTTGCGTGCGCTGACCGGGATCGAACTGGCGGCGGCGACGATTGCCGAACGGGCCGCCGGGGGCGACGTCGCTTGTGATGCCGCGCTGCGACGTTATGAAGACCGGCTGGCGCGGGGGTTGGCCCAGGTCATCAACATACTGGACCCGGAGGTCATCGTCCTGGGCGGCGGGCTGGCCAATGTCGCCCGGTTATACGACAACGTGCCCCGGCTCTGGGGGCGCTATGTTTTTTCGGATGCGGTGGTAACCCGGTTGCTGCCGCCGAAATGGGGCGACTCCAGCGGGGTGCGGGGTGCGGCCTGGTTATGGAACGATTGACCCAGCTCAGGTGTCGAGCCACTTTTTTGGGTCGATGGCCCAGACCTCGAAGGATTCATAGCCAGTGATCTTGTCGTGGCCGTGGCCTTGCTAAATTTGCATACCCAGTTGATCTCGAAGCGATCGCCGACGCGCTGGCTATCGAACTTCGCGCAGCGTTTGCTGACCTTGTTTTGTTGGGCGCTGAGGTCATCCTGTTTTTCGTCGACGCAGGTTTGCATGGTCATGATGTATCGGCCATCGGCTTGCAAGGTGATCTCCCACAGGCCGGATTTGCGCTTTGGCATATCGGCCGCGTCGGTAATGGCCGGCAGGACAAATGCGCTGACTGAAGCGATCAAAATTGCACGGGTGGCGAGGCTCATGAGTTTCTACTGATGGTTGACCGAGCGAAATATAGCCCGCTCTGCGAACGGTGCTTTTTTGTCTTTATGGCATCAATATCTGGGCGCGTCCAGTTCCTTGAGCAAGGAGACATAGCCATGCCAGCGTTCGGCCATGATCTGGCCTGCCGCCACCGAGGCCAGAATGGCGCAGCCCGGTTCCTTCAAGTGGCGACAATTGTAGAACCGGCATTGGCCGATGAGCGGCCGGAATTCGGGGAAGGCGTCCTGTAGGCCGGCCAAGTCCAAATGGCCAAGGCCGAATTCCTGCATACCGGGCGAATCGATCAGTGTGCCGCCATCCGGCAAAGGGTAGAGGCGGGTATGGGTGGTGGTGTGTTTACCGGTATCCAGGGCGGTCGAAATCTCCCGCGTGGCGATCTCTGCCTCGGGTATCAACCGGTTGATTAGCGTGCTTTTGCCGACCCCCGAGGCGCCGATCAGGATCGAGGTTTTGCCCGTTAGCCAGGGTTGCATGGCGGCCGCATCCTGCTTGGCGGCCAGCGCAATCAATGGATAACCCAGCGCTACATAAGGCCGTAATCGGGCCAGCAGGTCGGCGGTTTCGGCTAGATCGGTTTTGTTCACCACGATCCGGGCCGGGATGCCGGCCGCTTCCGTGGCGACCAGACAACGGTTGAGCAGTTGGGGGTTGGGGCTGGGGACCGCCGCCGTGACGATAAAGACCTGATCGATATTGGCGGCCAGCAATTTGCTGCGAAAGCGGTCGGAGCGATAGAGCAGGTTGGCGCGCGGCAGTATCTTGTCGATGACCGCGCCGGTCGAGCTGGTAGGCGTGATCTCGACCCGGTCATTGCAGGCGATGCCGCCCTTCTTGCCGCGGGTGACACAGTCGAAGACAGCCTCGGGCGTCTCGACCAGAAAACGACTGCCGTGGACGGCGGTGACGCGGCCCGTTTGTTGAGCCGTCAAACGCCGCGCCTCATCTGAATTTGTAATAGGTCTGGTTGAGGTAGGCCCCGATGTCGGCCTCGTCCTCGGGGAACAGCTTGTTGCCCAGGTTGGCGTTGCAGGTGCTGATCCGCTGGGCCAGGCTGGAAGGGTTCTTGATCGTGTGATCCTGCCGGGTGTACATGATCGAGCCGTCGCCGCCGTAGCGGTTGGCATGACAGCCGGCGCAATCCTTGGCGTGCAGCGCCTTGCCGTGAGCCGGTTTGCCATCGGCAAAAGGCGCCGCCTGGGCGGCGCCGGCCAGCATCGTCAAGACCAGCAATAGGGCGTGCGATTTCATGGCTTTATCTCCTGGTTAAACAACCATCGCTTGCAGGCGGGCGATCCGTTCCGCCGCCTGTGGATGGCTGTCGTAAAAGACTGAGTGGATCGGGTCCGGGGTCAGCGTCGAGGCGTTGTCGCGGTACATTTTGACCAGGGCCGAGACCAGGTGTTCCGGGCGGCTATGCTCGGCCGCGAAGGCGTCGGCCTGGAATTCGTGGCGCCGGGAATAAGAACTCATCAGCGGCATCACCGGGAATAGGAACACCGGCAATACCAGAAAGAATAGCGCCAGTGCGGTGGCGTCGGTCCGATCGGCGACGTTGAGTCCGGAGTAGAACCAGGCGGCGTCCTTGAGCCAGGCCAGGGCGAGCAGCAGGACCAGGCTGAAGACGAACATCAGGACGATGCGCTTGACTACATGGCGGCGCTTGTAGTGGCCGAGCTCGTGGGCCAACACCGCCTCGGTCTGGTCGGGGTCGAGCTGTCCCAGCAGGGTGTCGAAGAAGACGATGCGCTTGGCCTGGCCCAGGCCGGTGAAATAGGCGTTGCTATGGCTGGACCGCTTGGAGCCATCCATGACGAACACGCCGCTGGATCGGAAGCCGGCCCGGTCCAGCAGCCGCTCGATCCGGCTGCGCAAGTTGGCGTCCTGCAAGGGCGTGAAGGTGTTAAAAATCGGCGCGATAAAGGTTGGATACACTGCCAGGGCCAGCAGGTTGAAGGCCATCCAGGTCAGCCAGACCCACAGCCACCAGTTACCGCCCATGCGGGCCATCAGCCACAGGGTCAACAGGATAAGTGGTATGCCGATGGCCAGGCCGAGCAGCACCTGTTTAATCAGGTCCAGGGAAAAGCCGGCCAGTGTTTGGCGGTTGAAGCCGAACCGGGCCTCGATGCGAAACTGACGGTAGAGGGCCAGCGGCAACTCCGCCGCCGACGAAATAAACATCAGCCCGAGCAGCAGCAGAACGCCTTGCCAGATCGGGCTGTCGATGAGGCCGCTGGCCCGGTCTTGCAACCATTGCAGACCGCCGCCCAGGGTGAATAGCAGCAGCAGACCGCCTTCCAGCGCCAGATTGAGTAATGAGACGCGGCCTTTGGCCAGGGTATAGTCGGCTGCCTTTCGATGCTGGTCCAGGCTGACGCTCTCGGCGAAGGCAACCGGCACTTGGCCCCGGTGTTGCCAGACATGACGCATCTGGCGCAGTGCAAGCCATAGCTTAAGACCGAATGTGAGTATGAAAGCGGCAATAAAAACGCTTGAAAATGAAGGCATTAGCTTGGCTGAATGACTCTGGGCGGTTGATTATGCCACAATTGACATCTACTCAATTCTGGAACGCTCATGGCAAAGAATGATACTCATCTGGTCTGGATCGATATGGAAATGTCCGGCTTGAACCCGGACAGCGACCGCGTTCTGGAGGTCGCACTGGTGGTGACCGACAAGGATTTGAACCTGGTCGAGGAGGGCCCGGTGCTGGTGGTTCATCAGCCGGACGCGGTGCTTGACGCCATGGATAACTGGAACAAGGGTACCCATGGCAAGTCCGGTCTGATCGACAAGGTCAAGGCATCACTGCTGACCGAGGGCGATGTCGAGGACGCCATGATCGTCTTCATGAAGAAGCACGTATCGGCGCGAACCTCGCCCATGTGCGGTAATTCGATCTGTCAGGATCGCCGCTTCCTGGCCCGTTACCTGCCCACGATGGAGGCCTATTTCCATTACCGCAATCTCGATGTCTCCACCTTCAAGGAATTGGCCAAGCGCTGGAAGCCACAGATTATGGCCGGCTTCAAGAAGGCGAATAAGCACACCGCGCTGTCGGACATACTGGAATCCATCGAGGAACTGAAGTACTACCGCGAGCATTTCGTTCGGCTCGATTGAGCGTCCGGGCATCAGAACGCCGCCGTAAGGCTATACCCTAGAAATCGTCACCAATGGAAATTGAACAATGAAACCAGGCACCCCATTCTCCATGGAAGTCAATCCGCATATCCCGGATCGTCTACTGCGTCTCAAGGAGCTATCCGAAAACCTGTGGTATAGCTGGGACCGGCCCTGCCGCACCTTGTTCGCCCGGCTGCATCCGGGCCTGTGGGGTGCGGTCGGCAACAATCCAAAGGCTTTTCTGAAGCGGGTGGACGAAGATCGACTGGTCGATGCCGCAGCCGATCATATCTTCATGGGCAGCTTTAACAGGGTGCTGTCGGCCTTCGATACGTATATGGACGAGCCGTTGTACCGCGATGCCGCGCTACCGTTCGTGGCCGGCGACATGGTGGCCTATTTCTGCGCCGAATTTGGTTTCCACGAAAGTTTCCCAATCTATTCCGGTGGCCTGGGCATCCTGGCCGGTGACCACTGTAAGGCCGCGTCCGACCTGCGCCTGCCCTTCGTTGCGGTCGGTCTGCTCTACCGTCAGGGTTATTTCTCGCAGCGTATCGACAACGACGGCAACCAGATCGCCACCTATGCCGATTCCGATTTCGACGACCTGCCCATCCATCCGGCCATGCGCCATGACGGCAGCGAGGCCCATGTCGAGATCGACTTTCCGGGCCGCAAAGTGATCGTCAAGGTTTGGGAGGCCCAGATCGGCATGGTGCGTATGTTGCTGCTGGACACCGATCTTCCGGAAAACAATCCCGAGGACCGTCACATCACCCATCAACTGTACGGCGGTGACAAGCAGACCCGCATCCAGCAGGAGATTATTCTTGGCGTGGGCGGTGTCCGCGCCCTTAAGGAAATGGATGTCCATCCGACCGTCTATCACATCAACGAAGGTCATGCCGCCTTTCTGGTATTGGAGCGGACGCGGCGCAAGGTCCAGCAGCGGGACCTCAGCAGCCAGGCGGCGCTGGAGGCGGTTGCGGCCAGCACGGTATTCACCACCCATACCTCGGTGCCGGCCGGCCACGACCACTTTTCCGAGACCATGATCTGGGACTATTTCAGCCATTGTTGCGACGAGATGGGTATCGGTCGGGACGAGTTCATGCGCATGGGCGGCGCCGGCCATGGCCACGACTTCAACATGACCAAGCTGGCCTTGGCCGGTTCGCGTCATCATAACGGCGTATCCCGCATCCATGGCAGCGTATCCTCGCAAATTTGCGCCGACCGCTGGCCGCAGATCGCGCCAGAAGAGTCGCCGATGGGCTACATCACCAACGGCGTTCATGTCTCCACCTTCCTGGCCCAGGAGTGGCAGGACCTGTTCGATACCAAGCTGGGTTACGAGTGGCGCCGGCGGCTGACCGACGAGGCGTTCTGGCGCAAGGTGGAAAACATCCCGGACCATCACTTCTGGTCGGTGCACCAGGCGCTCAAGACCCAGATGCTGTATTCGATCCAGCATCGGGTGACCCTGCAACACCTGCGCAACCACGGTTCCGAGGCCCATCTCGATCGGATGCTCAAGCTGGCCAATCCGCTCGACCCGAACGTCTTGACCATCGGCTTCGCCCGCCGCTTTGCCACCTACAAGCGGGCCACGCTGATATTCGAGAATATGGACTGGCTGCGCCAGATCATCGGCGACGCCGACCGACCGGTGCTGTTCATCTTCGCCGGCAAGGCCCACCCGGCCGACAAGCCGGGTCAGGAGCTCATCAAGCGTATCCACGAAATCTCGCGCTGGCCGGAATTCGAGGGCAAGTTCATGATGGTCGAAGGCTATGACCTGGGACTGTCGCGCCGGCTGGTTTCCGGCTGCGACATCTGGCTCAACAACCCCATCTATCCACTGGAGGCGTCCGGCACTTCAGGCATGAAGGCGGCCATGAACGGCGTGCTGAACCTGTCGGTGACCGACGGCTGGTGGGATGAAGGCTATGACGGCTCGAACGGCTGGGCCATCAAACCGGCGCCGGAGTACTACGACGATGAGCGGCGCAATCGGGAAGATAGCCAGACCTTGTATGAACTGCTCCAGGACCAGGTCATCCCCATGTATTACCGGCGCGGTGCGCTCGGCTTCTCGCCCGAGTGGGTGCGCATGGCCAAACATTCCATTGCCACCTTGCTGCCCCAGTTCAACTCCAACCGGATGGTGCGGGAATACATGGACAAGTTCTATGGCCCGGCCAGTCGCCAGTGGCACCGTTACCACAACAACGACTTCGCTGCCGCACGGACCCTGGCGGACTGGAAGGCGCGCGTCCAGCACGCCTGGAACGGCGTCACTATCCGTCGTCTGGACGAGCCGACCAAGCGGATTACCTTCAGCGAAAATGTGGAAATCCAGGTCGCGGTGGACCTGAACGGCCTGAATCCGGCCGACGTTCGAGTCGAAATGCTGGTCGGGCGGGCCACCAAGCAGGGCCAGGAACACGAGCTGCGCCTGCTGTCATTCAGCCCCACCGCCATGGCCGGCAAGGAAAACGTGTTCACCCTGGAAATGACCCCGGAATACTGCGGCCGCCTGGTCTATCGTATTCGTGTTTACCCACACCACGAACTGCTGACCCATCGGTTCGAACTGGGTTTGATGCTCTGGTTGTAACTCGGGTCGTAGCGGGTAAATGGCGGCCATGGGCCGCCCTATGACCCTGGGCGCCTGATGGTTTTGCAGCCGATTTCCTGCAACTCCGACAGGCTCCTAGGCAAGCAGGCGGGCGTACAGCGCGGCATATTGCCGGGCGCTCTTCTCCCAACTGAAATCCTGGTTCATGCCGGCCAGCATTGTCTTGCGCCAGGCCGGCTTGTCGGTGAACCGCGCCAGCGCCCGTTCGATGGCCAGGCGCAGACCGTCGGCGTCGGCCTGATCGTAGACGAAGCCGGTTACACCGTCCCGCACCGTATCCTTGAGACCGCCGGTGGCATGGACGATAGGCACGGAGCCGTAGCGCAGGCTATACATCTGGTTAAGGCCGCAGGGTTCGAAGCGGGACGGCATCAGGAAGATGTCGATGCCAGCCTCGATGCGGTGTGAGAGCGATTCATCATAGCCGATGAAGGCGGCAACCCGGCCGGGATGATTCCTGGCCAGGTTGCGCAAAGCCTGTTCGATAGCCTTCTCGCCGGTGCCCAGTACCACCAGTTGGCCGCCCTGGCGCAAGATGTCCGGCGCGACCGCCAATATCCAGTCCAGGCCTTTCTGGTGCACCAGACGCGATACCACGCCGAACAAGGGTGCATTCGCGTCGCCAGCCAGACCCAGCTCGACCTGTAGCGCTTGCTTGCAGCGCCGCTTGCCGGCCGTGGCGCGGGCCGAGAAGTCGCATTTCAGGTGCAGGTCGCTGGACGGGTTCCAGTCGGCGGTATCGATGCCGTTGAGGATGCCGGTCAGGTGATCGCGCCGGGTAGTCAGTAGACCGTCCATGCCCATGCCAAGGTCGGGTTGCTGTATCTCCAATGCGTAACTTGGGCTGACCGTGGTGATCCAGTCGGCGAAAAAAAGCCCGGCCTTGAGGAAGGCCATGTTGCCGTAATATTCCACGCCCTCGACCGCGAAGCTCTCGGCCGGCAGCCCCAGTTCCGCAACCAGTGTGGGCGGGAAAATACCCTGGTGGGCCAGATTGTGCAGGGTTATGACGCTGGGTGTGCGCTGCCCCGCATAGTGTAGATAGGCAGGCGCCAGGCCGGTTAGCCAGTCGTTGCAGTGCAGCAGATCGGGCCGCCATGACAGCGGGGAGTCCGGGCCGGCGAGCAGCGCGGCCAGGTAGGACAGCAGGCCGAAACGCCAGGCATTGTCGGGGAAGTCCTGGCCGAGCGCATCCTGATAAGGGTCGCCGTCGCGCAGATAATGCCACGGCGAGTCGATGACATAGACCGGCGTCTCGCTGGCGGGGATGCGGCCTTCAAGCAGCCTGACAGTGCCGAAATGGGGCAGTTCGTCGAAACGGGCGACCTCGGTCAAGTCGGGCAAGGCCGCCATAACCTGGCGGTAACCGGGCAGCAGGATACGGCAATCGACGCCGATCTCTCGAAGCGCGGCCGGCAGGGCACCCGAGACGTCGGCCAGTCCGCCGGTCTTGACCAGTGGACGGGCTTCAGATGTGGCGAACAGAATTGAGGTCATGGTATGGCTTCCGTGGGCAATAGGTGGAGTATAGATTGCGTTTTTGAAGATGAGGTAGCCGCCGGGCATTACCAAAAACAATTGGCGGCTGCCGATGCCGGCTATTTGATTTTGCCGTTCACAAGTGGTTATGATGGTCCCTTCGTACTGGCTTTGCTTCACCGTCAGCTCTGTTATTTGGGAGGTGTGCAGTGACGATCGTGGAGAGCGACGGTGACGCTGTCGATGTCGGCAATTGGCGCTGGCGCCAGGCTTGCGTCGACTACATTGTTTACGTCTGCCCCTTACCGGCCTTCGATGCGTCGCATTGGCAAGAGCGGGTGAAGCGGCTGCGTGCCTTGGGCATTTGCCAGGACACCGCTTTCGGGGTGACCACGGTGAGAGGGCCATGGGGCTTTTTCCAGATACCTGTACAGGGCTTCCCGGAGATAAAGGTTACTTTTTTTCAGATCGCCGGGGCGCCTGAACGCAGGCGTCTATTGGCCGAGATTGCCGTTATCTTGGAGGAGGGTTAATGAGTCAAGAAAAGACCTTTCGTATCAATCTGCCCACCCTGTTCGAGCGGGTCAACGAACGCCGCAAGGAACAAAGGCTGCCGCTGGTGGAGCCGGCCGTCATGGCGGTCCGCGCCAGTATCAGGTTCGCCATTCGCCGACAGAAGCATTTGAATCTGAAAGACGAAAACACGGGCGAGGCGGAGATGGACGAGGGCGATGCCGATGCCTTCTGCCAAATCTTGGGTGACTTGTTCAATGTCGATCTGCACTACGATGAGGACGAGTCAAAGACCAGGTCCGCCTTGGAGCAACGGGCGGCCCTCCCGCTCGATGGCGTGGCGGGCGCCGACGACGGCGCTACGTTCAGCCTGCCGCTGTTCCAGTTCTATGCCGCGATCAACCGGGAACGCCGGGCCAAGAATCTGCGGCCGATCGAACCGGCGGCCATCTCGGTGCGTACCGGCATCAAGTTTTCCATCATGCGGCGCCGCGCGCTCAATTTCCGCGGCGATGAGTTATTGCTTAACCAGGCTGACCTGGAGGCGCTCGACGACATTGTGGCGCAGCAATTTGACGTGGTCGTGCCGAATGGTTTGCTGAGCCACTGCCGTTCCTTGACGAGCGCCCCGCAGCCCGCCAAGGCCGGCTCCGTAGTGGCAGACGCCGAGCCGGAAGGGTTCCTGGCGCGCCTGATGAACCGTCTGGTCGGCAAACAGGGCGACCATGCTGTTGCCAAAGACACCCATCATTACACGTTGGATACCAGCGCGCTGTTGCTGACTATCGTCACCCGTCGCGCCTATCTGGGCCACAAACCCATCACCCCGGACAAGGTGAGGAGCCGCTGTGGCAATGCGCTGTCGGCCGAGCTGGATCTGGAGGTGGATATGAATGACCCTAGAATCGCATTGCAGCACGAGCAGCTCGATGCCTTCGCCGAAGTCATCCGCAGTGAATTCGAGATCATGTTCGAGGATATGGACGATCTGCTGGGCAAGAACAAGAAACCAACCGAATGACCCAAGGATTGTGAGGAAGAAACATGAGGGAAGCACCGGAATCCAAGCATGGCCAGACCTTCATAGGCGGGCTGAGCCATGTCTATCACTGCAATCACTACAACGCCCACTTGCAGATGTCGGTAATGTTGGCGGAGGGCGCGGAAGAGGGTTTCGACCCTCGCCATCTGTTGCGCGACAGTGCTACCCGTCTGACACAGTCGCTTAAACGGCAGGGCTATAGCCGGCAGGACCTGTTCGACGAGTTTACCTGGTGCGGCTTCGGCTACATCAAGGAGGTGACCGACAACCAGGTGGAGACGCCCGGCTCGCATTACGGCCAGTCCACTTACCTGATGGGGGCGCCGGAAAAATCCTGCTTCTTCAACGCCGGCTTTCTCCAGGGGGCGGTTGACCGGGTGGTGACTGAAACCGCTTGCCGGCACATGAAGGCACGCACTGACGTGTTCGAGTTCGGCGCGCCGCTGCCGGCCATGACCGACCCGCTGGTTAATCCGCCGCCCTTTGTCCGGGTGCCGGCCCGCTTCGGCTTTCGTGGCTGCGAGATATTGTCGAGCCCGGTCGATGAGGACAAGATCGTCGCTACCGTCGCCACCTTGCCGCTTTACGGCAAGCCGCCGAGCGAGCAAGGGGATGGCCTCATACCGGCCTTCGGCGTGGTTCTGACCAACCACTATGCTGACTACTACAACCTCATCAGCTACGAAACCTATAGCCGCATGATCGCCGCCGGGGTGCCTGCCGACATGGCCCGCGAGGCCTTTATACAGTGTGGCCATGTCTGTGCCTTCAATACCTTCGGCGGCATCATGGAGAGTCCCGAATTCCATGCCCTGGTCGTGCCCATGTGCAAGAGCCCCGAGGATTGGGTGCATGGCATGGTGGCGGTCATCAACGCACTCGGTTGGGGGGCCTGGCGGGTGGAGAAGATCGCCCCCGGCAAAGAACTGGTGATCCGTATCTACAATTCTTACGAAGGTATCGGCTATCGCCGTCTCTACCCCCAGGCCACGGAAAAACAACTCTCCTTCCTGGCCGTGGGCGCGGTGCGTGGGCTGGCCCACCTGTTCTGGAAGATCGACATACGCGAACGACCGGGGCTCGACCAGGACTTCTATTTCAAGGTATTCAATTCGGAACGTGGTTACTGGAACGTCGAACAGACCCACTCCATTGCGGCAGGCGACGACTTCGACCGTATCGTCACCTGGAAATAGATGGTCCAGCCAAGGCCCCGCGACGGCGCTTGCAGTTTTACTCGTTCAGGTTGATATTTGTCGTTAGGGGTCGGTTGGACTTGGAGAATCGAAGCGAAAAATTGTCTGAACGAGGACAGATTTCGACGATTTCGCTGGGCAATAGTCATTCTATTGCCCAAGAAAGCGGCGGAATATGGACCGTTCCGACGGTTTTGCAGCCGATTTCCTTTAAGTCCGACAGGCTCCTAGACGATAAATAAAGGAGGCCAGTATGTTGGAAATCGGTTTGTATGGCCTCGGGCGAATGGGCGGCAACATGGCCCGTCGGCTGAGTCGGGGCGGGGTACGCGTCGCGGCCCTGAACCGAAGCGTCGAGGTCACTGAGCGGTTGGCAGCGGAAGAGGCCAATGTCGTCGTTTGCCGGGAACTGGACGAGCTTGTCGCCGGACTGGCCGCGCCGCGGATCGTCTGGCTGATGCTGCCGGCCGGCGACGCGACCGACCAGGCGTTAGCGGCATTGGCGGCCAGGCTGTCGCCGGGTGATCTCATCGTCGATGGCGCCAACGGCTATTACAAAGAGGCCCAGCGGCGCGCGGCCATACTGGCGGCAAAGGATATTGCCTTCGCCGATGTCGGTGTCTCCGGTGGCATCTGGGGTCTGGCCGAGGGGTATTGTCTGATGGCCGGCGGCGATGTGGCCACGGTGGCGCGGGTCGCACCCTTTCTCAAGGTGCTCGCGCCCGCATCAGATCAAGGCTGGTCGCATGTCGGCCCGGTCGGTGCCGGGCACTTCACCAAGATGGTTCACAACGGCATCGAGTACGGCATGATGCAGGCCATGGCTGAAGGCTTCGCGCTCATGCAAGCCAAGGATGAGTTTGATCTCGACCTGGCCGCCATTGCCGAACTTTGGCGGCACAGTTCGGTGGTTCGCTCCTGGTTGTTGGACCTGACCGCCGATTTCCTCAAGGATGACCAGACGCTGGCGGCCATCGAGCCTTTTGTCGCGGACTCGGGCGAGGGGCGCTGGACCGCCGCCGAAGCGATCGAGCGCGGCGTGCCGACGCCAGTCATGTCATTGGCCCTGATGATGCGTTTTGCCAGCCAGGGCAGGGCGGACTACACGGCCAAGCTGCTGGCCATGATGCGTAAGGGCTTTGGCGGTCACGCGGTCAAGGAGGGCTGAGGTGATCGACCAGGAAATGCCGCTGCCGCCGTGCAACTTCGTTATTTTCGGTGCGGCCGGCAATCTCGCCAGCATCAAGCTGCTGCCTGCACTGTACCGTCTTGAACTGGCCGGCAAACTACCGGATTCGCTCAACTTCGTGGCCTTCGGCCGGCGCGATTGGGACGATGCCGGCTGGCGCCAAAACGTCAAGACCGTCCTGGCCGTAGGGCTCAAGGCCAGTGGCGAGACCTTGGCCAAATTCGCCAACCGGTTTGATTACCTGCGCGGCGATCTGGATGACCCCGCGGCCTACCAGCGGCTGAAGGAGGTTCTGGCCAAGCCCAAGTTGGGCGTGTGCTCGAATGTGGTCTTCTATCTGGCCGTCAAGCCCGACGATTTTCAGTCGGTCATCAAGCATCTGGACGGCGCCGGTCTGTCCAAGCCGCGCGGCCTGCATCGCATCGTGGTGGAAAAGCCATTCGGCATCGACATCGAATCGGCGCAGATGCTGAACCAGCTGTTGCACCGCTATTTCGACGAGTCGCAAATCTTCCGCATCGACCACTATCTGGGCAAGGAAACCGTGCAGAACCTGCTGGTGTTCCGCTTCGCCAATACCCTGATCGAGCCACTCTGGAACCGCAACTTCATCGACCATGTCCAGATCACCGTGGCCGAGCAGGTCGGTATCGGCAACCGGGCGGGCTATTACGACAAGGCCGGCGCGTTGCGCGATATGCTGCAAAACCATCTGATGCAGTTGCTGACCCTGGTCGGCATGGAGCCGCCGCCGGCACTGGAAGCGGATGCCCTGCGCGATGAGAAGGTCAAGGTGCTGCGCTCCATCCGGCCGATCGCCAAACAATCGGTCCATGCCCATGCCTTCCGGGCCCAGTACAAGGCCGGCGTGATCGACGGCACGCTGGCGCCGGGCTATCAGGAGGAACCCGGCGTCGAGGCCGATTCGGTGACCGAGACCTTTGCCGCCGCCAAGTTCTACATCGACAACTGGCGTTGGCGTGGCGTGCCGTTCTATCTGCGGACCGGCAAGCGACTGGAAAAACAATTGTCCAGCATCGCTATCCGCCTGCGCTACCCGCCTCAGCAGTTGTTCCGGGAAACGCCGTTGGAGACCCTGGAACCGAACTGGATCGTGCTGTCCATCCAGCCCGAGGAGAGTATGCACATGGAGATTCACGCCAAGCAGCCGGGGCTGGGCATGGAAACCAGAGTGGTCCGACTCAATGCCAGTTACCGCAACGATGCCGACGCATTACCGCTCGATGCCTACGAGGCCTTGCTGCTCGACGTGATCGAGGGCGACCGTACCCTGTTCCTGCGTTTCGACGAGGTGGAATGGGCCTGGCGAGTGGTCGATCCGATCCTGAAGTGCTGGGCTCAGGAACGGGACTTCATACACACCTATCCAGCCGGCAGTTGGGGCCCGCTGGAGACCAACCGGTTGTTTGACGCCGAGGATACCGAGTGGCGCAATAGCGTGTAAGCGACCGTTCTATTCGCGGCCAGGCCAGGCCTTAGTCTGCTTGCCCTTGCCGCTGTTGCGGCGGGCGCCGATCGACCCTGACATTCAGGGTCAACTCGGTTTGCTGGCGTATCAGCTTCAACCTGGCGCTATCGCCTGGCGGTAAGGCTGAAACCCGCTCCAGCACCGAGCTGGAGTTGGCGATCTCATGGTCGTTCACCGCCAGCAGCACATCTCCCGGACGGATGCCTGCGCGGAAGGCCGGGCCATTCTGTAACACGCCGGCAATCAGCGCGCCCTTGGCTAATTTCAGGTTAAATGATTCGGCAATATCCGGCGTGATGTCCTGCACCTCGACCCCGATCCAGCCCCGAACGACGCCGCCATGGCGGATGATTTGTTTCATGGTCTTGCTCAACAGCGAGACCGGAATGGCGAAGCCGATGCCCAGGCTGCCGCCGGTACGGGAATAGATGGCGGTATTCAAACCCACCAGATTGCCCGACGCATCGACCAGGGCGCCGCCGGAATTGCCCGGATTGATGGCCGCGTCGGTCTGGATGAAGTTTTCGAAGGTATTGATGCCCAAATGATTCCGGCCCAGCGCCGAGACGATGCCCATGGTCACGGTCTGACCCACTCCGAACGGGTCGCCGACCGCCAGCACCACATCGCCCACCCTTAGCGTGTCGGGTTTGGCCAAGGTAATGGGGTGCAGACCGTCTTGCTTGATCTTCAGGACCGCGATGTCGGTATCCGGGTCGCTGCCCACCACCGTGGCCTTGACCTTGCGGCCATCGGGCAGGGCGACCTGGATTTCGTCGGCCGCCTCGACCATGTGATGGTTAGTCAAAATGTAGCCGTCCTGGCTGACGATGACCCCCGAGCCCAGGCTGGTGACGGTGCGCGACTGGTTTTCGAAGGCCTGGCCAAAGAATTGCCGGAACAGCGGGTCGTTCAGCAACGGGTTGGTCGGCGCTCGGACCTGTTTGCTGGTGAATACGTTGACGACCGAGGTCAGCGATTTTTGCGCCGCGTCGGCGAACGTGGCGACCTTGTGCGCCGAACCGCCGTGGGCGACCTCCTGGATGACCACATTGCCATGAGTCAAGGGCAGCAGGCCCGGAAATGCCTTGTCCAGGGCGAGGGCTGCGGCCAGAACGATGGCCAATGCGGCAACGATTTGGGCAAAGTCGAGCCAGTATTTCTTCATGGGTGCGTCCCTCGGGTCGAAGACAAAAAATCGCTGAATATTCTAACGCATACATACAGCGGGGCAGTGGCGGTTTAAGTCAGGCGGTTTAAGTCGGGCAAGATGACCTTGGCGGAGTACAATGGCGCGGTGGCTGATCTGGTCAATTATCTGGCCTGGATGGCCGAGCCAGCCAAGTCCCAAAGGTTGCATATTGGCCTTGTCGTGGTCTTGTTCCTGGCGGTATTCGCGGTTGTGGCCTTCTATCTCAAGAAGGAATATTGGAAAGACGTGCATTAATCCGGCTTGGCCGGATGTTAGAGGCTTGCTCAAATGATGATTCTATATTCGGGGACTTCCTGCCCCTTCAGCCATCGCTGCCGCATCGTGCTGCACGAGAAGGACATGGATTTCGAGATCAAGGATGTCGACCTCCGCGAGGTACCCGAGGAAATCGCGGTGATGAACCCCTACGGCCAGGTGCCGGTTCTGGTCGAGCGCGACCTGACCTTGTATGAGTCCAACATTATCGACGAATATATTGACGAACGCTTTCCGCATCCGCAACTGATGCCCGCCGATCCGGTGATGCGGGCCCGCACGCGGTTGTTTCTGTTCAACATCGAGCGCGATTTGTTCAGCCACCTACCCGATGTCGTCAATGGCACCAGTAAAACGGCGGAAAAGGCCCGGACCATCATTCGCGACAACCTGACTCAGATCGCGCCGATCTTCGCTAAGCAAAAATACATGCTGGGCGATGAATACAGCATGTTGGACGTGGCCATTGCCCCCTTGCTGTGGCGGCTCGACCACTATGACATCCACCTGCCGAAGCCGGCCGCGCCATTGCTGAAGTACGCCGAGCGTATCTTTAGCCGCCCGGCCTTCATTGCCACGCTGACCCCGATCGAAAAGGCCATGCGCAAGTGAGCCTATGTTTATCCTCGTTTTCGCTACCCGGTAGATGAGCGCCGCAACGACCTCGCAACAGCCTTACTTTCTCCGCGCCATGTATGAGTGGTGCGTGGATAACGGCTATACGCCCTATGTCACGGTCAAGGTGGACGCAGGGACCAAGGTGCCGCCCGCGTATGTCAAGGATGGCCAGATCGTGCTGAACCTTGGCCCATCGGCCGTGCGCAATTTGAATCTGGACAATAACTGGTTGAGCTTCTCCGCCCGCTTTGGTGGCGTATCGCAAACTATCGAAGTGCCGGTGGGCAATGTTCTGGCAATCTACGCCAAGGAAAGTGGGGAAGGCATGTTGTTCGGCACGGGTGTCAATGCCGCATCGGCGCCGGACGCCCACCCGGCCGAGGTAACGCCAGGCGAGTCATCACCGGCGCCCGACCGGCCCAAAGGCAAACCCAGCCTCAGGGTGGTCAAGTAATATTTGCCGGCATAGCTCAGTTGGTAGAGCAACCGCCTTGTAAGCGGTAGGTCCCCAGTTCGAATCCGGGTGCCGGCACCAGCAATACCAAGGCCCGCAGCGATTCGGGCCTTTTAAATTGCCGCGTCAATTCCATATCATCCCGCTCATTCGTCGTTCGATTTCTTGCTTGGCGCCTGTTTGCAAGGGCAGTCGTCTTTCACACAGTCGACATAGAGGTACAGGCAATGGTCGTGAATCTTGAAGCCGCGCTGGGCGGCGATTTGCCGCTGCCGCTTTTCGATTTCCGGGTCGTAAAACTCCTCGACCTTGCCGCACTGGATGCACAGCAGGTGATCGTGGTGACTGCCCTTGTTGAGTTCGTAAACTGACTTGTCGTTGTCGAAATGGTGGCGGACCAGGATGCCGGCTTGTTCGAACTGGGTCAGTACGCGGTAGACGGTGGCCAGGCCCACATCTTCGTTCTCGGCCAGCAGCAGACGATAGATTTCCTCGGCCGAAAAATGCGATTGGTTGGTATCCTCGAACAGGCGCAGTATTTTCATGCGCGGGCCGGTGATCTTGAGACCCAGACTTTTAAGATGATC
>JAIMKU010000006.1:21844-32728 GCA_020692235.1 Hydrogenophilus sp. | reverse complement strand
CACGTTATCATAGCGCGCCTCTAACATGCGATTCATCCATGAAAACTTTAATGTCTTTGGTTCTGTTGGCGGTCGTGCTGGCGGGGTGCGGCGGTTGGAACCCCATAGCCCGTTTGCATCCATACCGTATCGAGGTCCAGCAAGGTAACCTGGTGACCCAGGATATGCTGGACCGACTCAGGCCCGGTATGTCGCCGTCGCAGGTCCGCTTCGTACTCGGCACCCCGTTGATAGTCGATCCTTTTCACAAGGAGCGCTGGGATTATGTCTATAGATTGGAAAAGGGCGGCAAGGTGATTGAGCAACGCCACATTGCGGTGCTGTTCGAGAACGACAAGTTCAAGGGGCTGGAGGGCGATGTCAGGCCCGCCGCCGCCAAGGCTGAGGTCGGGCCATGACCCTGAACATCGCCATTGCCGGGGCTTCCGGCCGCATGGGCCGGGTCTTGCTGGAAGCGGTTGCCAGCGCCCCCGACCTGCGTTTACATGCCGCGCTGGAACGCGCCGGCAGCCCCTTCCTCGGCCGCGATGCCGGCGAGATGGCTGGCGTAGCCCAGCAGGTTGCCATTTCCGCTGACCTGGATGTCGCGCTAAAGGGCGCCTCTGTCCTGATCGACTTCACCCGACCCGAGGCGACCCTGGCCCATATCGAGGTCTGTCGTCAGCGCCAGGTGGCCATGGTGATCGGCACCACCGGTTTCGATACAGTCGGCAAGGCCGCCATCGCCGAGGCCGCCAGTGCAATTCCCATCGTCTTTGCCCCCAACATGAGCGTCGGCGTCAACCTGGTGTTCAAGCTGCTCGACATGGCCAGCCGGGTGCTGAACGAAGGCTACGACATCGAGATTATCGAGGCCCATCACCGGCATAAGGTCGATGCCCCATCCGGCACCGCGCTGCGCATGGGCGAGGTGATCGCCCAGGCCCTCGGCCGTGACCTCAAAGAGTGCGCGGTGTATGGCCGCGAAGGCGTTACCGGCGAACGCCAGCCGTCCACCATCGGCTTCGCCACGGTGCGCGGCGGCGACATCGTCGGTGACCACACCGCCCTGTTCGCGGGCGTCGGTGAGCGGGTCGAGATCAGCCACAAGGCCGGCAGTCGCATGACCTTTGCCCTGGGTGCACTGCGCGCGGCGAGGTTTCTGGCTGGGAAGCAGAGCGGGCTGTATGACATGCAGGATGTGCTGGGTCTGCGTTAAGCCAGCCCCTTGAAGTCCCCCACTACTGGCCCCAGATACCGGGCTGGTTTCATTTTCAGGATAAGCAACGATGAGCGAGAACATTAAGGAAACCCTGGGCTTCCAGGCCGAGGTCAAGCAACTCTTACAACTGATGATCCATTCCTTGTATTCACACAAGGAAATCTTTGTCCGCGAGCTGTGTTCCAACGCCGCCGATGCCGCCGACAAGCTGCGCTTCGAGGCGCTCAACGACGGCGCGCTGTATGAGGACGATCCCGATCTGAAGATCTGGATCCGCGCCGACAAGGAGGCCAAGACCCTGACCATCCGCGACAACGGCATCGGCATGAACCGCCAGGAGGTGATCGAGCACATCGGCACGATTGCGAAATCCGGCACCAAGGAATTCTTCGGCAAGCTGACTGGTGACCAGCAGAAGGATGCCCAGTTGATCGGCCAGTTTGGGGTCGGTTTCTATTCCAGCTTCATCGTCGCCGACCGGGTCACCCTGACCACTCGCCGCGCCGGTCTGGCCAAGGAACATGGCGTGCGCTGGGAATCGGAAGGCGCCGGTGAATACAGCATCGAGACGGTGGAGAAGGCAACGCGCGGCACCGAGGTGGTGCTGCACATGAAAGACGATGAGGCCGAGTTCCTCGAGGACTGGCGCCTCAAGACCATCATCCGCCAGTATTCCGACCACATCGCCATCCCCATCGTGTTCATCGACGACAAGGGTGAGGAAGAGACGGCCAACAAGGCCAATGCCTTGTGGGCACGGTCCAAGAACGACATTACCGAAGAGGAATACAAGGCCTTCTACCAGCACGTCGGTCACGACTATGAAGACCCGCTGGCCTGGACCCACGCCCGGGTGGAGGGTCGCCAGGACTACACCGTGCTGCTTTATGTGCCGACTCACGCCCCGTTCGACCTCTGGGATCGCGAGGCCAAGACCGGCGTCAAACTCTATGTGAAGCGCGTGTTCATCATGGAAGACGCCCGTAAGCTGATGCCGGCCTACCTGCGCTTCATGCGCGGGGTGATCGACGCGGCCGACCTGCCGCTCAACGTCTCGCGCGAAATCCTCCAGCAGACCAAGGACATGGAGATGATCCGCGCCGGCTGCGTCAAGAAGGCCCTGGACCTGCTCGACGACCTGGCCGAAAACCGCAAGGACGACTATGCCAAGGTCTGGGCGAACTTCGGCGAGGTGCTCAAGGAGGGCGTCGGCGAGGATATAACGAATAAAGATCGCATCGCCCGGCTGTTGCGCTTCCGCACTACCACCAGCGACGATGTGACGGTATCGCTGGCCGACTACATCGGCCGCATGAAGGTGGGGCAGGACGCTATCTACTATGTCACCGCCGACACCGTGGCCGCGGCCAAGGCCAGCCCGCACCTGGAGATATTCCGCAAGAAGGGCATCGAGGTCCTGCTGCTGACCGATCGGGTCGATGAATGGCTGGTCTCGCAACTGTTCGAGTTCGACGGCAAGTCGCTCGCCAGCGTCGCCAAGGGTGGCCTTGACCTGTCCGCCGTGCAGTCGGAAGAAGGCGACAAGGCCGCTGAGGAACCGCCAAAGGCCGAGGCGGCCAAGGCACTGATCGAACGTATGCAGGAAGCGCTCAAGGATGACGTCACTGAAATCCGGGTCAGTAGCCGTCTAGTTGATTCGCCCGCCTGTCTGGTGACCGGCGAGCACGATATGAGCGGCCACCTGGCACGCATGATGAAGGCCATGGGCCAGACCGCGCCGGAGAGCAAACCGATCCTGGAGATCAACGTCGGCCACGCCCTCATCAAGCGGCTGGAAGGCGAGGCGGATGAGCGTTTCGGTGAACTGGCCCGGCTGGTGCTCGACCAGGCCGTGCTGCTGGACGGTGGCCAGTTGAACGACCCGGCCGGCTTCGTGAAGCGGATGAATACGCTGCTGGGGGCTTGATTCCCCGCTCCGCTATGTTCGCAGGGGACCGTGTTGGGTGGGATAGAATGTGACCATGCAATCTGCCAATGGAGGTTCTCATGGGTGTGCCGCAAAAACGTCCCCCGGCCATGTCTGTGGCCGAATTTATCCAATGGGAGGATGCCCAGCCGGACAAGCATGAATTCATCGATGGCGAGGTATTCGCAATGGTTGGCGCGCGCCGGGTGCATGTCACTATCGTGCTTAACCTTGCCGCATTGCTCAAGGCCCATCTGCGTGGTGGTCCTTGCCGCGCCTTCATTGCGGACATGAAACTGGCGGTACGCTCAGTTGAGGCGGTGTTCTACCCCGATGTGCTGGTGACCTGCGACCCCGACGATTTGCGCGCCGAGACCGTGATGGAACACCCAAAGATCATCATCGAGGTCCTGTCGAAGAGCACGGCGGCCTATGACCGGGGGGATAAATTCGCCCGCTATCGGAAACTGGATAGCCTGGAGGAATATGTGCTGATCGACCCGGATCGGCGCGGGGTGGAGGTGTTTCGCCGGGTTGGCCAAGGCGATTGGCTGCTGGCTGCCAGCGAGAGCGAACAGGGCATCATCCTCAAGTCCATCGACTTTCAGGCAAAGCTGGATGCGGTGTTCGAGGACATCGAGCCACCTATTTAGTGGCGCCGGTCCAGGTTGCTGAGGTGCAAGGGAAATTGGCCTGACCTGCAGTCTTCAAAGTAGTGTTCCAGGGTCTTCTTTACGGTGCGGAAGGCCAATTCATCCCAGGGGATGTCGGCCTCGGCGAACAGCGCGACCTCCAGGCTTTCTTCGCCGGCGGCGAAGTCGAGGTCGAGCAGCCTGGCCCGGAACAATAGGGAGACCTGGTCGATGTCGGGCACGTTGATGAGGGTGTATAGATCGACAATCTCGACCCGTGCACCGGCCTCTTCCAGGGTTTCGCGTTGCGCCCCCTCGGCCGTGGTCTCGCTGTTTTCCATGAACCCGGCGGGCAGGGTCCACAGGCCGTAGCCCGGCTCGATGGCCCGGCGGCAGAGCAGCACCTGGTCTTCCCAGACCGGCAGGCAGCCGACCACCATGCGCGGATTCTGGTAGTGGATGGCGCCGCAGGCGTCGCAGACGTAGCGGTGGCGGTTGTCGCCATCCGGTATCCGGTGACTGACGGGGGTGCCGCAGTGGCTGCAATAGTTCATGGCGGTCCTGTTGGAAAGACCGCCCGACAGTAGCAAAAAGCCCCGGTGGACGTCAAAGTCCATGGTCCGGCCGGCGAAAAACCAGGCGTCAAGTGTAAAATCCGGGCACCTGTCTACAGCCGACGCGACCATGACCCAGACGCTATTCCTCCACGGCACCGCCGCACTCTCTGATTTCCGTATTGCGAAGCTGTTGGACAAGACGCAGTCCTACGGGGTGACCGGCATCGAGTCGTCATTCCGCTACTTCGTTGAACTGGATGCGCCGTTAGCCGAGCGCGACCTGGCCTTCCTCGGCGAGTTGCTCAAGGCCGAGCCGTGCGACCCGGTGACCAAGGCCATTCTGGTGGTTCCCCGTTTGGGCACGGTATCGCCCTGGTCGTCCAAGGCCACCGACATCGCCCGCAATGGCGGCCTGAGCGCGGTCAAGCGGATTGAGCGCGGCATCGCCTACGAGATCAAGGTCAAGCCGGGGCGGTCGGCCACGGCCGAAGCGGTGCTGGTCTGCCTGCATGATCGCATGACCGAGAGCGTGCTGTTCGATGAACGTGAGGCAGTGCGCCTGTTCCATCATGTCGCGCCACCGCCGCTCGATACTGTCAACATACTTCGGGGCGGTCGCAAGGCGCTGGAGAAGGCTAATTCCGACTGGGGCCTGGCCCTGTCGCCGGACGAGGTTGATTATCTGCTGGCCCATTTCAAGAAGGCCAAACGCAATCCGACCGATGTCGAGCTGATGATGTTCGCCCAGGCCAACTCCGAGCACTGTCGGCACAAGATATTCAATGCCGATTGGGTCATCGACGGCAAGAAACAGACTGAATCGCTGTTCGCCATGATCCGCCACACCCACGAGGTACGGCCGCAAGGCACCCTGTCCGCCTATTCCGACAATGCCTCGGTGATCGAAGGCGCGACCATTGGCCGCTTTTACCCGGACGGCAAGGGCCGCTATGGTTTCCACAGCGAGCCGACCCACATCCTGATAAAGGTGGAGACCCACAACCACCCGACCGCCATTGCCCCGTTCCCCGGCGCGGCCACCGGTTCCGGCGGCGAGATTCGCGACGAGGGCGCCACCGGCACCGGTTCCAAGCCCAAGGCCGGCCTTGCCGGTTTCAGCGTTTCCAACCTGCGTATTCCTGGTTTCGGACAACCCTGGGAGGCCGATTACGGCAAGCCCGGACGCATCGTCTCGGCGCTCGACATCATGCTCGAAGGCCCCATCGGCGCGGCCGCCTTCAACAACGAATTCGGCCGGCCCAACATCGCCGGCTATTTCCGCACCTTTGAACTGGCCACGCCGGACGGCCAGGTGCGCGGCTATCACAAGCCGATCATGCTGGCCGGCGGGGTCGGCAACATCCGCGAGGACCACGTCTTCAAGAAGGAATTCGCCCCCGGCACGCTGCTGATACAACTGGGCGGGCCGGGCATGTTGATCGGCCTGGGCGGCGGTGCCGCTTCCAGCCTGGGTGCGGGCGCCAATGCCGAGGCGCTGGACTTTGACTCGGTACAACGCGGCAATCCCGAGATGCAGCGCCGGGCCCAGGAGGTCATCGACCGCTGCTGGCAGATGGGCGCCGAAAACCCCATCCTGTCGGTGCACGATGTCGGCGCCGGCGGCATTTCCAATGCCATGCCGGAGCTGGCCCACGGCGCCGGTCTGGGCGCGAAGTTCGAATTGCGTGAAGTGCCCAGCGAGGAGCCCGGCATGTCGCCCCGGGAAATCTGGTCGAACGAGGCCCAGGAGCGCTACGTCTTGGCCATCGCGCCGGACAGCCTGGACCTGTTCAAGGCTCTCTGCGAGCGCGAGCGCTGCCCGTTTGCGGTGGTCGGCAAGGCCACGCGCAAGGGCCAGTTGGTCGTCACTGACCGCCATTTCAAGAACACCCCGGTCGATATGCCGATGAACGTGTTGCTCGGCAAGCCGCCCAGGATGACCCGCGACGTTAAACATATCGCCCCGACCCTCAAGCCGTTCAGTGCCGAGGGGTTGGACCTGAAAGACGCCTGCTATCGGCTGCTGCGTCATCCCACCGTGGCCGGCAAATCGTTCCTGATTACCATTGGCGACCGTACCGTGGGCGGCTTTACCGCCCGCGACCAGATGGTCGGCCCGTGGCAGATGCCGGTGGCCGATTGCGCCGTGACCACCCTGGGCTACGACACCGAGCAGGGCGAGGTCATGGCCATAGGCGAGCGCACGCCGTTGGCGCTGATCGACCCGGCCGCCTCCGGCCGCATGGCGGTGGGCGAGGCGGTGACGAACCTGGCGGCGGCCGCAGTGAGCGATATTTCCGACATCCGCCTGTCGGCCAACTGGATGGCGGCGGCCGGTCACCCCGGCGAGGATGCCGCTTTGTTTGACACAGTCAAGGCCGTGGCCAAGGCGTTGTGCCCGGAGTTGGGCATCAGCATCCCGGTCGGCAAGGACTCCATGTCCATGCGCACCACCTGGCAGGACGGCGCGGACAACAAGGCCGTGGTCTCGCCCCTGTCGTTGATCGTTACCGCCTTCGCACCGACGCCGGACGCCCGTCGCACCCTGACTCCGCAACTGAGAACCGACTGCGGCGACACCGACCTGATCCTGATCGACCTTGGCGCGGGTGAAAATCGCCTGGGCGGATCGGTGTTGGCCAACTGCTATGGCGAGATAGGCGACCGGTGCCCAGATCTGGACCTGCCGCAGCGGCTCAAGGCATTCTTCGCCGTCGTCCAGCAACTAAACCGTGAAGGCAAACTATTGGCCTATCACGACCGTTCCGACGGCGGCCTGTTTGCGACCTTGTGCGAGATGGCCTTCGCCGGCCGCACCGGCCTCGACCTGGACACCGATGAATTGCGCTATCAGCGTCTGCGCGAAGACCTGGTGCTGGACATCGAAGATGCCCCCGTGCCCCACAATCCCTACACCTCGCGTCTGTTCGGTATCCTGTTCAACGAGGAACTGGGCGCCGTGCTCCAGGTGCGCCGCGCCGACACCAAGTCAATTATGGACATCTTCTTCCAGGCGGGTTTGCGCGACGAGTTTTATGTCATTGGCCAGCTCAACCGGAAAGACCGCATCCGCATCCTGCGCGAAGGTCGTCGAGTATTCGACGAGACGCGTGCCGATCTGTTGGCGGCCTGGTCCGAGACCAGCTACCGGATGCAGTCGCTGCGCGACCACCCGGACTGCGCCCGGCAGGAGTTCGAAGGTCTGGTCAAGGCCAAGAACCCCGGCTTGCGCGCGGCACTGAGTTTCGATCTCGATGAAGACGTGGCGGCGCCTTACCTGAAGACCCATAAGGCCAAGCCCAAGGTCGCTATCCTGCGTGAGCAGGGGGTCAACGGCGAGGTCGAGATGGCCGCCGCCTTCCACCGGGCCGGTTTCGCCGCAGTCGATGTCCATATGAGCGACATCCTGTCCGGTCGGGTCAAGCTGAACGGCTTCCAGGGTCTGGCGGCCTGCGGCGGGTTCAGCTATGGCGACGTGCTGGGCGCCGGCGGCGGCTGGGCCGCGTCGATCCTGCACAACCCACGGGCAAGGGGCGAGTTCGAGAGCTTCTTCCGGCGCGATGACAGCTTTGCCCTGGGCGTCTGCAACGGCTGCCAGATGATGAGCCACCTGGCGCCCATCATCCCCGGCGCCGAGGACTGGCCAAGCTTCGAACGTAACCGCTCAGAGCAGTTCGAGGCCCGTTTCGTCATGGTCGAGGTGGCCAAGACCCCCTCCATACTGTTCGATGGCATGGCCGGTTCGCGGCTGCCGGTGGTGGTCTCGCACGGCGAGGGGCGGGCGGTATTCGGGTCCAAGGCCCAGCGCAAGCGCGCCGAGGTTTGTCTGCGTTATGTTGACAATCGCGGCCGCAAGTCCGAGGTCTATCCATTTAACCCCAACGGCTCGGCCAAGGGCATCACCGGCCTGACCACTGCCGACGGCCGCTTCACCATCATGATGCCGCACCCGGAACGGGTGTTCCGCGCCATACAGCATTCCTGGCGGCCGGACGGCTGGAAAGAAGACGGTCCCTGGCTGCGGCTATTCCGCAATGCCAGGAAGTGGCTGGGGTAAAGCGTCACCGGCAAGCATTCTTTCCAGTGCCTATGGATCGGCATATGATGCCTTTGCCGCTGTGCCGGCGGTGTTTTTTTCTGGGAGAGAAATCATGAACTTGATCGAACGCGCCAAGAATATCGTCTTGCAACCCAAAAACGAGTGGCCGGTCATTGCCGGGGAGACGACCTCGGTTGCCGAGTTGTACAAGAGTTACATCATCCCGCTGGCGGCCATTGGCCCGGTTGCCCTGTTCCTGGGCATGTCCCTGGTCGGCGTCAGCATGCCCTTGGTGGGGACGGTCAAAATGTCCTTTATTTCCGGGCTTTCCATGGCTGTGGTGTCGTATGTGATGGCCCTGGCGGGGGTCTTTATCATCGCCCTCATCATCGATGCCCTGGCGCCCAATTTCGGCGGCGAAAAGAATCAGATTCAGGCCCTTAAACTATCGGCCTATGCCTATACGCCGGCCTGGCTGGCGGGCGTTCTGCACGTCATCCCCATGCTGGGTATGCTGGTGCTGTTGGCCTCGATATATGGCCTGTACCTGCTCTATCTTGGCCTGCCGGTGTTGATGAAGGCGCCCGAGGATAAGTCGGTGGCCTACACTGCGGTCGTGGTGGTCTGCGCGATCGTGGTGTCGCTGGTGCTTGGCGCGGTGGCCGGAATGTTCGGTGGCATGGGCGGTATGACCGGGATGCACTGAGTCGGGCGCTGTCTACCGGCGCCGCGCTATTGCGTTTTTTGGACTTATTTTTACTGCGGCGATGGACTGGCTGTTTTCAGTCTGAGCTCGGTTCCGGTAAAATTCGCCGTCACCCGCACAAATACTCCAGATGACCCGATTCGTTTTCGTTACTGGCGGCGTAGTCTCTTCCCTCGGGAAGGGTATCGCCGCCGCATCCCTGGCCGCCATTCTGGAATCACGAGGCATCCGGGTCACGTTGCTCAAACTCGACCCCTATATCAACGTCGACCCCGGCACCATGTCGCCCTTCCAGCACGGCGAGGTGTTCGTCACCGAGGATGGCGCCGAGACCGACCTGGACCTGGGCCACTATGAGCGGTTCTCCCGCGTCCGGATGTCGAAGCGCAACAACTTCACCACCGGCCAGATCTACGAGTCGGTCATCAAGAAAGAGCGGCGCGGCGAATACCTGGGACGGACCGTCCAGGTCATCCCCCATATTACCGACGAGATCAAGCTGCACATCCGCCAGGGTGCCGGCGATGCCGAGGTGGCCATCGTCGAGATCGGCGGCACGGTCGGCGACATCGAATCGCTGCCGTTCCTGGAGGCGATCCGTCAGATGGGCATCGAGGAAGGTCACGAGCGCACCTGCTTCATCCACCTGACCCTGCTGCCCTACATCCCCGCTGCCGGTGAGCTGAAGACCAAGCCGACCCAGCACTCGGTCAAGGAGTTGCGCGAGATCGGTATCCAGCCCGACATCCTGCTCTGCCGGGCGGACCGTTCGATCCCGGCCGAGGAACGGCGCAAGATCGCCCTGTTCACCAACGTTCGGCCGGAAGCGGTGATCGAGGCGCTAGATGCGGATTCGATCTACAAGATACCGGCCATGCTGCATGACCAGATGCTGGACGAGATCGTCTGCCACAAGCTCGGCATACTGGCTCGCGCCGCCGATCTGACGGTATGGAAGCGGCTCACCGACGCACTGGAACACCCCGAACACGAGGTCGACATTGCCTTCGTCGGCAAGTACGTCGACCTGACCGAGTCCTACAAGTCGTTGACCGAGGCGATGATCCACGCCGGGATGCATACCCACAGCAAGGTAAATGTCCACTACCTGGATTCGGAAGAATTGGAAAATGGCAACCTGTCGCCCTTACAGGACATGGATGCCATCCTGGTGCCCGGCGGCTTCGGCAAGCGCGGCACCGAGGGCAAGATCGCTGCCATTCGCTACGCCCGTGAGCACAAGCTGCCCTACCTGGGCATCTGCCTGGGGATGCAACTGGCCGTGATCGAGTTCGCCCGTGATGTCGCCAGCATGGCCAAGGCGCACAGCACCGAATTCGACCCTGAAACACCCTATCCGGTCATCGGCCTGATTACCGAATGGCTGGACCGCGACGGCCATGTCGAGAAACGCGACCAACAGTCCGATCTGGGCGGCACCATGCGGCTGGGCGGCCAGTTGTGCAAACTGGTGGACGGTTCCCTGGCCCGTGAGGTTTACGGCAAGGCCGAGATCGTCGAACGCCACCGGCATCGCTACGAGGTCAACAATACCCTGCTGGCCAAACTGGAGGCCAAGGGACTCAAGGTCTCCGGGCGGGCGCCCGGCACCGATCTGTGCGAGATGGTGGAATTGCCGCAAGACCAACACCCCTGGTTTGTCGGCTGCCAGTTCCACCCCGAGTTCACCTCCAACCCGCGTGATGGTCACCCGCTATTCAAGGCCTTCGTCGAGGCGGCGATCAAGCGCAAGGAAAGCAAGTGAATCTGTGTGGCTTCGAGGTCGGCCTCGACCGGTCGCTGTTCCTGATAGCCGGGCGCG
>JAIMKU010000006.1:21706-21831 GCA_020692235.1 Hydrogenophilus sp. | reverse complement strand
CGAGGGGCCCCGCTTGCGGGGATCGACCAGCGTAGGCGTGTGTTGGGACGGCGTGGGGGCGGCCAAATGAAGCTGTGCGGATTTGAAGTTGGCCTCGACCGGCCGCTGTTCCTGATAGCCGGGCG
>JAIMKU010000006.1:0-21660 GCA_020692235.1 Hydrogenophilus sp. | reverse complement strand
TGTTCCTGATAGCCGGGCGCGCCGGAGCGTCGGGCGAGGGGCCCCGCTTGCGGGGATCGACCAGCGTAGGCGTGTGTTGGGACGGCGTGGGGGCGGCCAAATGAAGCTGTGCGGATTTGAAGTTGGCCTCGACCGGCCGCTGTTCCTGATAGCCGGCCCCTGCGTGATCGAGTCGCGCCAGATGGCGCTCGATACCGCTGGCGCACTGAAGGAAATCTGCGCCGAACTGAATCTGCCGTTCATCTACAAATCGTCCTACGACAAGGCCAACCGTTCTTCCGGCGCATCGTTCCGTGGTCTCGGCATGGCGGGCGGTTTGGCGATTCTGGCCGAGGTCAAGAAACAGATCGGCGTGCCGGTGTTGACTGATGTCCATAGCGAAGCCGAAATCGCGGCCGTGGCCGAGGTGGTCGATGTGCTGCAAACCCCGGCGTTTCTCTGTCGGCAGACCGATTTCATCCAGGCCTGCGCCGCCTCCGGCCGGCCGGTGAATATCAAGAAGGGCCAGTTCCTGGCACCGTGGGACATGAAAAACGTGGTCGACAAGGCCAAGCAGGCCAACGGCGGCGCCGATACCATCATGGTCTGCGAACGCGGTGCCTCATTTGGCTACAACACCCTGGTCTCGGACATGCGCGGCCTCGCTGTGATGCGCGAGACCGGTTGCCCGGTGGTGTTCGACGCCACCCATTCGGTGCAGCAGCCGGGCGGCCAAGGCACCCGTTCGGGCGGCCAGCGCGAATTCATCCCGGTATTGGCCCGGGCGGCGGTGGCCAGCGGGGTGTCCGGTCTGTTTGCCGAGACCCACCCCGATCCGGACAATGCACTGTCCGACGGCCCCAATGCCTGGCCGCTGGCGATGATGAAAGAATTGCTCTTTACCTTGATGGAAATTGATGTCTTGGTGAAGCAAAGGGGCTTTATCGAGGCCCGTTTATGAACCGGGCGGTAAACAGCCGCCCCGCTATTGAGGAAAATCATGAGTGCTATCGTTGATGTCATCGCCCGCGAAATTCTCGACTCGCGTGGTAACCCCACGGTCGAAGCCGATGTCCTGCTCGAATCCGGTGTCTTGGGCCGCGCCGCCGTGCCGTCCGGCGCCTCCACCGGCAGTCGCGAGGCCATTGAGTTGCGCGATGGCGACAAATCCCGCTATCTCGGCAAGGGTGTGCTGAATGCGGTCGAACATGTGAATACCGAGATCGCCGAGGCGGTCATGGGCCTCGATGTCGAAGAACAATCCTTTATCGACCGTACCATGATTGAACTGGACGGCACCGACAACAAATCCCGGCTGGGCGCCAATGCCCTGCTTTCGGTGTCGCTGGCCTGCGCCCGCGCCGCCGCCGAGGAGGCGGGGCTGCCGCTGTACCGTTATCTGGGCGGTGCCGCGCCCATGAGCCTGCCAGTGCCGCAGATGAATATCATCAACGGTGGGGCCCATGCCGACAGCGGCATCGACGTCCAGGAATTCATGATTATCCCGGCCGGCCTGGCGAGTTTCCGCGAGGCACTGCGCGCCAGCGCCGAGGTTTTCCATACCCTGAAAAAACTACTCGGCAAGGCTGGCTACACCACCAGCGTTGGCGACGAAGGCGGCTTCGCGCCCAAGCTCAAGTCCAACGAAGAGGCGCTCAAGTTCATCATGGAGGCCATCGCCGGGGCCGGCTACGAGCCGGGCAAGGACGTGCTGATCGGCATGGATTGCGCCAGTTCGGAGTTTTATGAAGATGGCAAATACCATATCCGGGCCGAAGGCCTGCAACTGACCTCCGCCGAATTCACCGACTACCTGGCCGCCTGGGTCGACAAGTATCCCATCATCAGCATCGAGGACGGCATGGCCGAGCAGGACTGGGATGGCTGGGCATTATTGAACGCCAGGCTGGGCCAACGCATCCAGTTGGTCGGCGACGACATCTTCGTGACCAATACCAAAATCCTGAAGCAGGGTATCGACAAGCGTGTGGCCAACTCCGTCCTGATCAAGGTCAACCAGATCGGCACCCTGTCCGAGACCTTCGCCGCCATCGAGATGGCCAAACGGGCCGGCTGGACCAATGTCATTTCGCACCGTTCCGGCGAGACCGAGGACAGCTTCATCGCCGACCTGGCGGTGGGCAGTAATGTCATGCAGATCAAGAGTGGCTCCATGTCCCGTTCGGACCGTATCGCCAAGTACAACCAGCTATTGCGCATCGAGGAGGAACTGGGCGACCTGGCCGATTATCCGGGGCTAGGGGCCTTTTACCAACTGAGGTGAGATGAAGGCCCTGACCTGGGTGCTCGCGTTATTGATACTCTCTTTGCAGTATCCCCTTTGGTTGGGCAAGGGGAGCTGGCTGAAGGTGTGGGACTTGCGCCAGCAGATCGCCAAACAGCAGGTTGCAAATGGTGTCCTGCTGGCCCGTAATAGCCAATTGGCGGCCGAGGTGGGCGACCTGAAGACCGGTTATGGCGCCATCGAGTCCCGCGCGCGTTATGAGTTGGGTATGATTCGCCAGGACGAGATATTCTTCCAGACCATGGAGCCGACCGACAACCCCGTGATAAGCCAGGAGGCCACGCCTTGACCTCGTTGCATTACACACTGATTGTGCTGGGCATTTGCCTGGTGGTCGCCGTGTTCATCTACAACGCCTACCAGGAACACCGTTCGCGCAAGCAGGCGGAGCGGATATTCGGCTTCCATAGCGGGGAATTGCGCCACAACCCGGTTGCCACGGAAGCGGCCGCCGCCGGCCCGATTTCATTAACCGATGTATCGCTGTATGAGCGCCATGGCGATACGCGCATCGACCCGCGTATCGACCTGACCGACGATGCCGCGCCGGTCGCGGATAGCGATAGCCCGCCCGCCGAGGTTGCGGATAACTCCGCCGCCGAGTCGTCGCGTCCGGCCCCTGCCCCGGAGACGAACGGGCAACGGGCCGACCTGAAACCGGAAAGCCCGCTGGATGGCGAGATCGAATATATCGCCCGGCTGCGCTATGGCCAGCCCATGGCGCTGACCTTCGCCGCGCTGCTGGATAACCTGCGCCGGATCAGCAAGCCGATCCGGCTGCTCGGCAGGCGCGTCGACGGTGACTGGGAGCCGGTGCTGGCCCATGCCAGCCGGACCCACGACACCGTCGAGTTGGGCCTACTGCTGGCCGACCGTTCCGGCCCCGCCAGCGAGGTGCAACTCGATACCTTCTGCCGTCGGTTGTATGAGTTTGCCGCCGAACATGGCGGCGCGGTGTCTTGCCAGGACAAATCAGCGGCGCTGGAGCGGGCCAAGGCGTTGGATACCTTCTGCGCCGAGGTCGATATGCTCATCGGCCTGAACGTAATTTCTGAATCCGGACTCGACTTCTCCAGCCGTGTCATTCAGGAACAGGTCGCTGCCGCCGGCCTCATGCAAGGCGCTGATGGCCGCTATGGCCTGCGCGACGAGACTGGCCAGCTAGTGTTCACCCTGGCGCCCCACGATGAGCCGCCGGATACCAGTGACAACGATGGGCAGAGTGGCGTGGGCCTGGGTCTGTTGTTCGACGTGCCTCGCGTGGCGCATGGCCTGGAGGCGTTCGACCGGATGGCGCGCCTCGGTTTCGATCTGGCCCAGCGCATGGACGGCCAACTGGTCGACGACGGCGGCCGGCGAGTCAGCCGCGAAAGCCTGGCCAAGGACCGCAAATACCTGGAGGCGATTTACGACCACATGGTCCAGCGCGGCATTCCTGCCGGCGGTGAGCGGGCACTGCGTTTGTTCGCATGAACCGCGCCGACGCCGAGGCCAGGTTGCAGCAGCTCCGGGCCGAGATCGAAGACCACAATTATAATTACTACGTACTCGATAACCCGGTCGTCCCCGATGCCGAATATGACCGGCTGTTCCGCGAGCTACAGTCCCTGGAACAACAATATCCCGAACTGGCGACGCCAGATTCGCCCACCCGGCGGGTCGGCGGCCGGCCCCTGGCGGCCTTCGCGCCGGTGCACCACCGGGTGCCCATGTTGTCGATCCGCACCGAGACCGACACTACGCCTGCCGGTGCGCTCGCCTTCGACGCCCGGGTGCGCAAGGAACTGGGTCTGTCCGAGGCCGAGCCGGCGGTCGAATACGCCGCCGAGCTGAAATTCGATGGCCTGGCCATGTCGCTCCGCTATGAACATGGCGTTCTGGTCCAGGCCGCGACTCGCGGCGATGGCGAGACCGGCGAGGAGGTGACCCAGAACGTGCGCACCGTCCAGACCATTCCGCTGCGCTTGAACACCGCAGCGCCGCCGGCAGTCCTTGAAGTGCGCGGCGAGGTGTTCATGCGCCGCGCCGATTTCGAGCGTTACAACGAAAAGCAGCGCGCACAAAGCAAACCAACCCTGGTCAATCCGCGCAACGCTGCCGCCGGCAGCATCCGTCAACTGGACCCGGCCATTGCCGCGCAGCGGTCGTTGTCGTTCTACTGCTATGGCATCGGCGAGGTGGTTGGCTGGTATCTGCCCGCCAGCCACGGCGAGGTGCTGGACGCCCTGGCCGCGCTGGGCTTGCCGGTCAGCACCGAGCGGGTGGTCGGCCCCGGCAGCGCGACGCTGATTGCCTTCCACCGGGACGTTGCCGCCCGCCGCGACAGTCTGCCGTTCGATATCGACGGCGTGGTCTACAAGGTCAACCGACTCGACCTGCAACGGCGACTCGGCTTCGTCGCCCGTGAACCGCGCTGGGCGGTGGCCCACAAATATCCCGCTCAGGAAGAGCTGACCACGGTCGAGGCCATCGAGGTCCAGGTCGGCCGCACCGGCGCCATCACCCCGGTGGCGCGTCTGAAACCGGTCTTCGTCGGGGGCGTCACGGTTACCAACGCCACCCTGCACAACGAGGACGAGGTCCGGCGCAAGGATGTGCGCGTCGGTGACACCGTGATCGTGCGCCGGGCCGGCGACGTGATCCCGGAAGTGGTCGCCGTGGTACTGGAACGGCGGCCGCTGCGCGACCTGGTGACGCCGCTGTACCCCGTTTTCGAGCTGCCCAAAAACTGTCCGGAATGTGGTGCTCCGGTGCTCCGCCTTGATGGCGAGGCGGTCGCCCGCTGCACCAACGGCCTCAGTTGTCCGGCCCAGCGTAAACAGGCGATCGTCCATTTCGCCAGTCGCCGAGCCATGGCCATCGAGGGCTTGGGCGAAAAATTGGTTGACCAATTGGTCGACCTTGGGCTGGTGCAAACGCCGGCCGATCTATATGGCCTGAAACTGGAAACGCTGGCCGACCTGGAGCGTATGGCGCAGAAATCCGCTGCCAATCTGCTGGCGGCCATCGAGACCAGCCGGGGTCGGGCGCTATACCGGTTCATCTACGCCTTGGGCATCCGTAATGTTGGCGAGCAGACCGCCAAGGACCTGGCCCGACATTTCGGGGCGCTGGATGCCTTGATGGCCGCAGACGAAGCTTCACTGCTGCAAGTCGATGAGGTAGGATCCATCGTCGCCGAGTCCATCCTGGCCTTCTTCGGCGAGCCCCATAACCGCGCCGTTATCGAGCGCCTGCGCGTGGCTGGCGCGTGGCAGGATGGCGCAGCAAGGCCGACCGGTTCCGGCCGTCTGGCGGGGAAAACTTTTGTGCTATCGGGTACGTTGCCCACGCTTACCCGCGATCAGGCCAAGGAGATGATCGAGTCGGCCGGCGGCAAGGTGGCCTGCAGCGTCTCAAAAAAGACCGATTTTGTTGTCGCCGGTAGCGCTCCGGGGTCAAAATTCACCAAGGCGCTAGAATTTGGTATTGTCGTACTAGACGAAGAGGGTTTACAGGCGCTGCTTAAACTAGGGAGAGTGATTTGAAACGAGTGACTAAGGCCGTATTTAGCTCCGGCCGCCCGCTCTGCGGGCTCAACCTGCTGCGCAGCTTAGCCTCCACTGAACACCGCCTTGATGGCAGATTTGTTCTTGCAATCCGCGCAATGCCGGAGATCCTATGAAACGCGTCACGAAGGCGGTGTTTCCGGCCGCCGGCATGGGCACCCGGTTCTTGCCGGCCACCAAAGCAAGCCCCAAGGAGATGCTGCCGATTGTCGTCAAACCGCTGATCCAGTACGCGGCCGAGGAGGCGATTGAGGCCGGTATTACCGACCTGATCTTCATCATCGGCCGGACCAAGAGGGCCATCGCCGATCATTTCGACAAGGCCTACGAGCTGGAGGTGGAACTGGAGTCGCGCGGCAAGCTGGAGGAGCTGGAAGACCTGCGCAACATGCTGCCCAGCAACGTCAATTGCATCTATGTCCGGCAGGCCGAGGCGTTGGGGCTGGGCCATGCCGTGCTGTGCGCCCAGCCGGCGATCAACAACGAGCCGTTCGTGGTCATCCTGGCCGACGACCTGATCGACGCCAAGCCCAATGTGGTCAGACAGATGTGCGACCAGTACGACCAGTACCAGTGTCCGATCATCGGGGTGCAGAACATCAACCCGCAAGACACCGGCTCCTATGGCATCGTCGCCAGCGAGCCCCTGTCCGAGCGCTTGAGCCGGGTGACCAGCATCGTCGAAAAACCAAAGCCGGAGGATGCGCCGTCCAATCTGGCCGTGGTCGGCCGTTATGTACTGACGCCGGGCATCTTCGATCACCTGCACCGGATCAAACGGGGTGCCGGTAATGAACTGCAACTGACCGACGGCATCGCCGGCTTGCTCAAGGAACAGCAGGTACTGGCCTATATCTTCGAAGGCACCCGTTACGATTGCGGCTCCAAGATCGGCTATCTTGAGGCCACGGTGGAGTATGCGCTCAAGCACCCCGAAGTGGCCGAGGCGTTCGCCGAGTATCTCAGGAACCATTTTTGCGAGCCGTGCAAATGCGGCGGGGCGAATGTTTGAACTTAATCAACCGTAGCGCCATATCGATCAGCGAAAGGCTGATTTGGATAGCTATCGTCCTCTTCCTCCGACTACTGCCGCGGCGCCTAGGATTCTGTTGAAAAACGTAGCGAGGATGGCCAGATGCAAGGCGCACTGGACGCGCCCCCAAGATGTGAAGAATCAGTATGCGAACGCCGGCATCATTGCAAACAACCGCGTCGTTTTCAACATCAAGGGGAACGACTACCGGCTGATTGTGGCAATCGCTTACAGGATGCAGTATGTCTATGTGGAGTTCATTGGCACACATGCTGAATACGACAAAGTTGACGCAGCCGTCGTTGACCAGTTCAAAGGAGTCTGATCATGGAAATTAAAGCCATCCGTACCGAAGCCGATTACCTCGCAGCGCTGCGCGAGGTATCCGCTTTGATTGATCTTGACCCGGCGGCTGATGATCCCGAAGGGGAACGACTTGATGTGTTGGGTACGCTCGTGCAGGCATACGAAGCGAAGCACTACCCTATATGTCCTCCGGACCCCATAGAGGCTATCAAGTTCCGCATGGAACAGTCCGGCATGACAGTGAAAGACCTCGTCCCTTACATTGGCCCACTCAATCGTGTGTACGAAGTTTTGTCCGGCAAACGCTCACTGTCCCTGAGTATGATCCGCCGACTGAGCGAGGGGCTGCATATTCCTGCTGAGGTGCTTATTCGTGAGTCCGAAGCTGTTGCCGTTTGAGTGAGCATCAACCGGCTTTTGCACAAAATGGAGTTGGCCCGTGACATTGGATTCCACCCTCAGAATGTAAATAGCCCCTAAAGCCATCGGTTGAGGACTCGTCGGGCGGCGAGGGTGATTTCGTTGGCGGTAAGTCCTACCGGTCCCTGATCGTTTTTAGCGGCCCAGTCGCCGGCTGCGCCATGCAGATGAACGCCGAACACGGCGGCCTGTTCCAGCGTGAGTCCCTGGGCGACCAAGGCGGCGATCAGGCCGGCCAACACGTCGCCCATACCGGGCGCTGCCATGCCCGGATGGCCGGTGTCGTTACGCCAGACCGGGCCGCCGGGAAAGCGAATCAGACTGCCCGCGCCTTTCAGCACAACCCCGCAGCGATAGCCTTCAACCAAGGCACGGATGGCCGCCAGGCGATCATCTTGTACCGCCGTCGCGGTCAGTCCCAGCAACCGCCCCGCCTCGCCGGGGTGGGGGGTGAGCAGGGTGGCTGAAGCACGGTCCCGAACCACCTCGGCCAGCGCCGGTTCGGCGGCGATCAGGTTCAGCGCGTCGGCGTCGAGCAGTAGCGGCAGGGGCGTATTCATGGCTGTCGCCAACCAGCCACGGGCGGCGGTCGATTGGCCTAGGCCGGGGCCGACCGCCAGGCAGCCGGGCGCGGTTATGGCCAGGGCCCGGTCCGGCGTTGTCAACATCAACTCCGGCGCTTCAAGGTCGAGCGCCAGCCGGTTGTCCAACAGACCGCAATAGACCCGTCCGGCGCCCAGCCGTAACGCCGCGCGCCCGGCCAGGATGGCCGCGCCGGCCATGCCGACGGCACCCCCAACGATGCCGACGCTGCCGAAATCGCCCTTGTGACAGCCGGCGGCGCGCGGCTTGAACCAGTGGCGGATGGTGTCGACGGTAATTGTTTCGCTGTCCATGACCCGAAGCATAGTCGAGCAAAGTCCCGCCGTGTTCAGCGATAATCGTGCCATGATTGCCCGATACTATGCCCTTCGCCGTCTCAATCCCTATCGCGGCGTGGTCCAGGTTGTCGCCGTCGGCGCCGCCGAGGCCCGCAGTCAGGATGGTGTGACCTGGTATATGCGCGCCGACGACGGCATGGGCTGGGTCCGCCCGGTCGGCATCTGGGTCGAAGGCGAGGGCCTCAAGGCTGGCGTCGGTGAGCGCTATCCCTGTTTGTTGGCGGCCTTGGAGCAGAGACCGGATTTGCCGTTTGCCCTGGCCGACACGATTGAACTCTGGCTACTCGATAAGGTTAGCGGACTGCCGCTGGCCCTGCTCGCCGCCAATTGTCCCGGCAGCCATCGCCATGCCCCGCCGGAACTGGAGTGGCTGGAAGCGGGCCAGATCAGCCCCGATCTGCTGCTCTACTTCACCGATGCCGAAGGCCGGTTCCCCGAACTGGAGCCGGCCTTTACCGTGGTCTGGTTGGTCAAGGGCAAGGCCCCGGTGCCGTTCGGCGTGCGGATACAGCTTAACTAGCCCGGATATTGCATGAATACTCGCGCGCCCTCGCTGGTCCCTTGTCCGCACTGGAAAGTCTTGCTCAGTTGGGCGTATGAATAACTACGCCGCTTCTTCGCAAGATTCCCATTGCAAACAATGGCCGGCGCGATCATCACGCGAATTCACGCAATATCCGTGCTAGCCGCGCCTACCAGCCAAAGACCGAGAATTTGACCGGCTTGCTTTCGCCACCACGCGCATTGTCCTCGCCCAGGGCAACGACTCGTACCCAGTATTGGCCGGGTTCTGGCGTAGATAGATGGCTGGCATGGCCTTGCTGGCGGTGGTTGAACAAGGGCACCTTGAAGCCGGGGTCGCGGGCGAATTCCAACCGGTAGACCGGGGCGCTGCCCAGCCAATCGATGTGGATGACGCCGTTCGAGACGCTGACCCGGACGTTGCCTGGTATTTCAGGAGGCATGACCAGTGGGCTCTGTGTACTCCATTCGCCGGCTTGGCCATCGGCCTCGACGCCCCGAAGCCGCCAGAAATAACGGCCGGGCTTGAGACTCGCTGTGGCCTGGGTTCCGGTCAGGTGCTGGCGATGGCTCGGATGCGCAGGAAATAACGGCCATCGGGCAGCAGGGCATTCCAGATCACCGTGGGCGAGTCGCTGGGGCTACCGGGCATTGTAAAAGAACAGCCGCATGATGGGGCTGGTATAGGCATATCAACGTCCCACCATCGCCCCGGTTGTGACCAAGAAACACTCGATAGTCAAGGCCGCCATCGGTCTGAAAGGGGCGACGTGCTAGAATGCCGGCCCTTTGGCATTTTCAGATAGTCACTTTATGTCTCGCGCGCTCCGCAATATTGCCATCATCGCCCACGTCGATCATGGCAAGACCACCCTGGTGGACAAACTACTACAACAATCCGGCACCTTCGCCGCCTACCAGCAGATCACCGAACGGGTGATGGACTCCAACGACCTGGAGAAGGAGCGGGGCATCACCATCCTGGCCAAGAACACGGCCATTGATTACCACGGTACCCGCATCAACATCGTCGACACCCCCGGCCACGCCGACTTCGGCGGCGAGGTCGAGCGGGTGCTCGGCATGGTGGACGGCTGCCTGTTGCTGGTCGATGCGGTCGAAGGCCCGATGCCGCAGACCCGTTTCGTCACCCGCAAGGCATTGCAGCATGGTCTCAAGCCTATCGTCGTAATCAACAAGGTAGACCGTCCCGGCAGCCGTCCGGACTGGGCCATCGATCAAACCTTCGATCTGTTCGACAAGCTCGGCGCGACCGAGGAACAGCTTGATTTCACGGTGGTCTATGCCTCGGCCCTACAGGGCTGGGCGACCATGGACCTGGCCAAGCCCACCGATAACATGTCGGCGATCTACGAGGCCATCCTGGCCCACGTGGTTGCGCCCAAGGACAATAGCAACGAACCGTTGCAGATGCAGATTGCGGCGCTCGATTATTCCAATTATCTGGGGCGCCTGGGTGTCGGCCGCATCAGCCGAGGCCGCATAAAGACCGGTCAGGAAGTCCTGGTCATGGTTGGCGACGAGTTCAGGGAAAAGGCCCGGATCGGCCAGATTCTCGACTTCAAGGGCCTGGACCGGGTGCCGGTCGAAGAGGCCATGGCCGGCGACATCGTCATCATCAGTGGCGTCGATCATGTGGCCATCGGCGCCACCATCGCCGACGCCGAGCAACCCGAGGCACTGCCGATGATCGTCGTCGACGAGCCAACCCTGAGCATGAATTTCCAGGTCAACACCTCGCCCTTCGCCGGCCGCGAAGGCAAGTATGTCACCAGCCGCAACATCCGTGACCGGCTGCAAAAAGAACTCAACGTCAACGTTGCGCTGCGCGTCGAGGACACCAAGGACGCCGACGTCTTCAAGGTCTCCGGACGGGGCGAATTGCATCTGACCATACTGCTTGAAACCATGCGCCGCGAGGGCTTCGAGATGGCCGTGTCGCGGCCCCAGGTCGTGACCCGCGAGCGCGACGGCGAGCGCCAGGAGCCTTACGAACTACTGACCATCGACGTGGAAGAGACCAACCAGGGCGCGGTCATGGAAGAGATTGGTCTGAGGCGGGGCGATCTGCTTGACATGATGCCCGACGGCCATGGCCGGGTGCGACTGGAATACCGCATCCCGGCGCGTGGCCTGATCGGTTTCCAGGGCGAGTTCATGACCATGACCCGCGGCACCGGCCTGATAAGCCATGTCTTTGACGATTGGGGTTCGGCCAGTCCGGATATGCCGGGTCGGCGCAATGGTGTGCTGATCTCGGCCGAAAGCGGTGAGGCCGTGGCCTACGCCTTATGGAAGTTGCAGGACCGCGGCCGCATGTTCGTCAAGCATGGCGACCCGCTCTACGAGGGCATGATTATCGGTGTCCATAGCCGCGACAACGACCTGGTCGTCAACCCGATCAAGGGCAAACAGCTCACTAACGTCCGCGCCTCCGGCACCGACGAAGCGGTGCGCCTGGTGCCGGCGATCGATATGAACCTGGAGCGGGCGGTGGAATTCATCGCCGACGATGAGCTGGTCGAGATCACGCCAAAGTCGATCCGCATCCGCAAGCGTTATCTCACCGAGAACGACCGCAAGCGGTCCTTGCGCGGGTTGTAAACGGCGCTTGCGCCGAACCTACGGTGGCCGGCCTGCTGACATCGCTGTTTGGCCGAACGGCGCCGTTGACCATGGACCCGGCTGCCTGCTGGGCTGACACCCTCGCGCTGCCGGTGTTCGCCGGCCTCGGCGTTGACGAGAAGGCCCGGCTGGAAGCCCTGGCCAGACAACTGATCGCCGACAAGACCTGCACCGGTGTCGCCGGCCTTGAGGTCGATGCCGCCATGGCCACCCGCATCGCCGCCTTCGCTGCCTTGCCGATATTGAATCTGGGCTATGCGCGCTACAAAGGCTGGAGCGAGATCGTCGTTTACCCGGCCGAGTTCGTGCCCGAGCGCGAGGTGATGGACGACTTCGGCGTCGTTCACCGGCTGCGCCAGCCATTGAGCGGCGAGGCCTGGGCCGGCGGCCCGCTGGTGTTGTCCTGGGACGATGTGCTGCATTCGGGCGGCGGCCGGGGCTACAACGTCGTAATTCACGAATTCGCCCACAAGCTGGACATGCAAAACGGCGCGGCTGACGGCCTGCCGCCGCTGCATTCGGACCTCACCGTGGGCGTATGGGCAGCGGCATTCAACCGGGCCTATGACGACTTCTGCCGGCGCGTCGATGGCGCTGAGGAGACCGTCATCGATCCCTATGCGGCGGAAAGTCCGGCCGAGTTTTTTGCCGTGTTGTCGGAATACTTCTTTGAATTGCCGGAAGCCCTGAACGGCAACTATCCGGCGGTGTATGAACAGATGAGGCGGTTCTACCGGCAGGACCCGCTAAAGCGTTTGGAGCAGTTGAATGACCTATCCAGTTCATGACCACGAGCACCGCGACACGGTATGTGGGCAGTGCATCTTCGCAACCGATGCCTACCATTTCGACCGGGATGTGGTCGAGGCGTCGAACAACCATCTAGTGCTGGTCGATTTGTGGGCTGACTGGTGTGGCCCTTGTTATGCCCTCACGCCGGTGCTGACCAGGGTGATCGCGGAATATGGTGGCAAGGTGAGGTTGGCCAAGATCGAAGTGGATGAGGACGACAACATGAAGATCGCCGGCCGTTACGGTGCACGCGGTTTCCCGACGGTGCTGCTGTTCGCCAAGGGTGAGATGCTGGACCGCTTCCATGGCGCCAAACCCGAACACTTCGTCCGCGAATTCATTGACCGGCACCTAATGTAGGGGGGGTGTCGGACTGAAGTCCGACCTACGTCCGACCTACGTCCGGACCTACGTCCGGACCTACGTTTGACCTACGTCCGGACCGACCAGGGTTCGCATGTACGAGATCGCCATGCCGCGTAGGGGCTGGGCCGCTCAGGGCGCCAGGCTGGCCATGTATTCTGCGATGGCCTTGACTTCCGCCTCGGTCAGCCGTTTTGCAACGCTGCGCATGATCTTCTTGCCCGACTTGCGGACGTCGTGGGCATATTGGTTGAATTGATCGATGGAATAATCGACGCCCTGGGCGGCCACGCGCGGAAAATACGACCGGCCATGGCCGTCGCCGCCATGGCAGATGTCGCACGCCGGGACACCGCTGGCCGGATTGCCTTGCAGATATAACTTGGCGCCGAGCTTCAACAGGTCGGGGTTGCCGACTGTGCCGGGGGTGGGCTTTTGCTTGGCGAAGAACAACGCGATATTGGCTAGGTCCTGATCGGTGAGGCCCTCCAGCGGCGGCGTCATCATGTCGTTGCTGCGCCGTTGCGACTTGTAGGCCTGCATTTCCTTGAGCAGATAGTTGGCGTTCTGGCCGGCCAGGCTCGGGAAGTTCGGCGCCGGACTGTTGCCGTCCGGACCGTGGCAGCCGGCGCATTTTTCATCGACTATAGGCGCCGCCTTGGCCGGATCGCCCTGAAGCTTCGCCGCAACCGCCGAGCCGGCGACCGCGCCGAGGCACAATGCCAGACCGAGGCTGGCGATTAGTCTATCGAATCTCATGGCGTTTCCTCATCTAAGCTGGGTTTGTTTATTTATGGTCGGACTGAAGTCCGACCTACGGGGAGATGGCGTATCCCGGCAGACCTCAACGGTGGCTGCATATGCCGCAGCACAGTAAGTCCGACCTACGGGGAGATGGCGCATCCCGGCAGACTGGGCAGGCCGGTGATTTTGTCGGTCGGGATTTTTCCCGACGATGCGCGTTCCTTGACCTGTCCCGGGTTTGTCGAGGCGGTCCGAGCTGCATCCCGATGGACTCAAAGCCCCCATTTCTCGATCTTCCGATACAGGGTACGCAGGCCGATCCCCAACACCTTCGCCGCCTCAGTCTTGTTGCCTTTGGCCTTGTCCAGGGCATTGACGATGGCTTGACGTTCCATGTTGGCCAGAATGCCGGCATCCGGTGACTCCAGTTGCGCGGAATCGAAGCTTGCCAACAGATGGTCCGGTATATCGTCCATGGTAATCAGGCTGCCTTTGGCCATGACCACCATGCTCTCGACGCAGTTGATGAGTTCCCGCACATTGCCAGGCCAGGTATGGGCCTTCAGCATCGAGCGGACATCCGGACTGATCGTCTCGGCGGGCCGATGGTGAATCGTACTGAAGCGCTTGAGGAAATGATTGATTAACGGCTCGATATCCTCGGGCCGCTCCCGCAGCGGCGGGATGACGATATGCACCACTCGCAGGCGGTAATAGAGGTCTTCCCGAAAGGCGCCGTCCTTGATCCTCTGTGGCAGGTTACGGTTGGTGACGGAGATGAGCCGGATATCGACCTTGATGGTCTGGTTGCCGCCCACCCGCTCGAAGGTGCGTTCCTGAAGAAAACGCAGCAATTTGACCTGGGTCGGCGGCGGCAGATCGCCGATTTCGTCCAGAAACAGCGTGCCGCCATCGGCCATCTCGAAGCGTCCCTTGCGGCTGGCGAGCGCACCGGTAAACGCGCCTTTTTCATGGCCGAACAGTTCAGATTCCAGCACGCCCTCCGAGAAGGCTGCACAGTTCACCTTGATGAACGGCCTAGCGGCGCGCTGGCTATTGTAGTGAATGAGGTTGGCGATCAGTTCCTTGCCGGTGCCGCTCTCGCCGTTAATCAGCACGCTGGCATCGGTATCGGAGACCTGCAGCGCCAGATCGGTCACCTTCTTCATGGCGAGTGAGTTCTGGATCAGTTCGGCGGAGACATTGGACTCGCGCAGGGTGTTCTTGAGCTCGGCGTTCTCGACCCGCAGGTTGCGCGTCTCCAGGGTTTTTTCCAGCACCAGGTCGAGGTGTCCCAGGTTGACCGGCTTGGTGATGTAGTCTTGCGCGCCCAGTTTCATCGCCTGCACGGCCGTTTCCACCGTGGCATTGCCGGTGATGAAGATCAGCGCCGGCTTGTCTTCAAGCGCGTTGATTCCTTCGAGCAGACCGAGACCGTTCAAACCGGGCATGGTCATGTCGGACAGGACGATGTCGACCCGTTTTCTCTCCAGAATGGCCAGCGCCTCATGGCCGTCGCCCGCCGTCAGGACGTTATACGTATCGCCCAGGGCACTGGCGAGGGTCTCCCGCGTCAGCCTGTCGTCATCGACGACCAGTAGGGTCGATTTCATGTTTGCGCGTCGCCGGTAGGGGCATTGATGCGGGGCAGGCGGATGGTGAACACGGTGCCCTCGCCGACCTTGCTTTGGCAGTCGATCTTGCCGCCGTGACCCTCGACGATGCGCTGCACGATGGCCAGGCCGAAGCCCAGGCCGGTTGCCTTGGTGGTAAAGAAGGGCTGGAATATCTTTTCCATGTTTTCCGCTTCGATGCCCGTGCCGGTATCCGCCACGACGATCTCGACCTGGTCGTCTGATGCCCTTACCGTCAGGGTCAAGGCGCCGCCTTTGGCCGTGGCGTGTATCGCGTTCATACCCAGGTTCATCAGGGTCTGGATCAGCTTCTTCTCGTCGGCCAGGATGTAGGGCGACGGTTCGCTCAGGTCCAGGCTCAGAGCGACGCCGGATTGCGCGGCTTTTTCATTGAGTAGCTCGGCGACATAGCGGATCAGCTTATCGACATCGACCGGCAGCATCTCCGGCGGCGCCAGGCGGGCATAATGGACAAACTCCTCCAGCATGCTGCTGATCCTCATCACTTCCTGCTCCACCTGATCGATACGTTCCAGGGTGTGTCGCTGTTGCAGGCGGCGGTCTGGAACCATGGTCTTTGTGCTGCCGGCGATTTCCTTACGGATCAATTGCACGTTCATATACAGGGCATTGAGCGGGGTGCGAATCTCGTGGTTCACGCTGGTGGCGATCTGGCCCAGCATGGCCATCTTTTCCATGCCCATCATCTTGATGTGGGCGGCATTCAGCTCGCGGCTGCGCTCATCGAGCTTGAGCGACAACTCGCGATTGAAGGCCAGTATCGACTCCTTGTTGGACTGAAGTTGTTCGACCATGGAATTGAAACATCGGTAGAGCAGTCCGATCTCGGTCTTGGATTTGTCGGTCAGTCGTAAGCTCAGGTCGCCCTGCGATATACGCTCGGTGGCGTTGGCGAGTTGCACGACTGGCTTGACGATATACCGGGAATGCAGGCGATAACCGATATAGACCAAGACGGTGCCGATTATCGAGAACAGTATGTAGAGCGCTAATACCAGGGCCACGGCGTCGCCCGACTGCGCCACCTTACGGCTGATGATCTTGAAATGGATCTGGTTGATGTCGGAGGTGATCGCATGCACCCGATAAGCGTGCTGCTCCATGACCTCTTCCCAGTAGTATTGGGTGTCCGACCCGGCGTGGCTGGAGCCTGGCAGGCGTTGTATCTGCCGCGTGGTCTCGCTCAGCAGCGGCAGCTCCGCGCGCAAACCGTTGAGCAGTTGTATCTCCGCCGTCTTTTCCTGGTTGCGGGATTCGGTTTCGTGCTCAAGATAGTGCGTGATATCGGCATCGATCTCGGCGGTCAGAGTTGCGGCCTCGTTCCTGTATTCGTCACCGGAGTGGTCGATCCATTCGTCGAGCAGCAGGATCAGCCTGGATATCTTGTCTTGCAACTGGTTGACGAAGTTCACATCGCGACTCTCCTCGACGATGGCATGGGTTTCACCCAACATCTTCCAGGCCAGGAACATGGATGCGCCACCGACCGCGAGCACCCCGGAAAAAACCAGGATGAACACAGTCAGAACGATGCCGCTGATGCTTTTCCTTAAGTGCGCTCTCATGTCCGGTTAGATCCGCCGTTCAGCCGGCGATGAATCATTAGATCGCCTTGTCGATAACCAGATGCACACCCTGGGCGCCGACCTTCACGGCCGCTACGCTACCTTCGATATCCCCCGGCTGCGCCTGGGCCATGCCGGACTTGGATATACGTGCCACCAGGGTCACCTGCTTGTGCTGCGACAATAGGTCGCCGGGGATCATGGCCGCGCTGTCGCTGAGTTCGAAATCCATCGGGAAGCGCGCCGCCGGGCCGCGCACTACGGCCACCGGCGGCCCGCCCTCGGCTGCGCGGGCGATCAGGAAGATCGTATCCTTGGCGCCAATCCTGGTCTTGAGCGCGGCGGCGACATCAATGCGGCCGCGAATCAGCGCCACCGTCGATGGCGGCGGTGCGGTCGGCTGGCTCAGGTTATCCAGTCCGCCGCCCTGCGCCAATTGCTCGGCCCGAGCCAATGCGGCCTTCACCTTCTGGCTATACGGGTCGCTAGGAGGTAATTGCTCAGCCAAGCGCTTGAGAAAGACGGCGGCCTGGGCGTAATTCTTTGCCTGGTAGGCGCTGGCGGCCGCCAGTTCCAGACTCTTCAAATCATTGGGGTCGATCACCAGCGCCTTTTCCACCAGCTTCATCGGCTCGCCTTGCAGCGCGCCACCCTTGATGACCGCCAGCGCCTCGGCCTGGCCGGACAGCAACGAGGCGTCCTCGGGCAGCCGGTCGGCCGCAAACTGATATGCCTTCCAGGCCTCCGGCCAGCGTTGCATAGCGGCATAACCGCGGCCCAGCATCGCCCAACTCTCGCCGTCCGCTGGATCGGCCTTAACCTTGGCTTCGGCCTGGGCGATCATTTTTTCGATGTCGTGGCCGCTGGGCATGGCCTCGACCGGGGGCGGCGTCACGGCGGCCGGATTCAAAAGCGCCGGACTGCCCGACAGATAATACAGACCGAAGGCGGAGACCGGCAGCACAACGGCGATGACATAGCCCAGCGCGCGACTACCGGCGTGGACCGCCTGGGGGACATTTTCCTGGCCCAACGCATCCTCGGCCAGCCGATTCTCAAGCTCCACTTTGGCGACCTCGAACTGCTCGTCCGACAGCAGACCATTGGCGCGGTCCGCCTCCATTTCCTGCAATTGATCCCGGCACACGGCAATATTGACCGCCCGGCGGTCGGCATTGACCCGCGCCGACTTCTTGCGGCTCAACAAGGGGAATAAGACGAAGGCCATGGCAGCGAGTACGAACAGCGCAGCCACGATCCAGAACAGCGATACAGACCAGGAGGGGTTCATCGATTTTCATCCAATGCGTTGATCGGCAACAGAGGAGGGCGTTAACCCCCCCCGGCTTCAAACTCGGCGGCAAAGCCAGCGGGGAAACCCATCGCCCTGCCAGACAGGGAAGGCATCCTACCAGACATAGCCGCCGATAAAAACGTTGATAAGAATTCATCCCGACGCTGCAAGTTCCCAGTGCCGGGGGTCCCATGGGCGGGGTTGTCGGGGAGAATCCCGACGTTGCGGGTCCCATGGGCGGGGTTTGTCGGGGAGAATCCCGACCTACGATTAGCAAGTTCGCACGGGGTTTTAATCCCAACCGGCGGTGTTGTAGGTCGGGATTTATCCCGACGTAGCGGGTTCCATGGGCGGGGTTGTCGGGGAGAATCCCGACCTACGACCGGCAAGCTCGCGGGGTTTCAATCCCGGCCGGCGGTGTTGTAGGTCGGGATTTATCCCGACGTTGCGGGGCCCATGGGCGGCGGTCGTTTCAACCCGACAACGTCTCTTCCAGCCAAACCGCATCCCATAGCGGATAATCTCCTAGCCGGGCCACCAGCTTTGCACGCAGTGGGTTGGCAACGATGTAGCGCGCCGCTTTTCGCAAGTCTTCGTCATGCCGTAGCGCGTGATCGTAGTAATTCGGTTGCCAGATCGTCGTCCCAATTGCACGTGCGGAGCGTCCCTTCAGTAATTTCACGGCATCGGACAAATTACCCTCATGCAATTGCATCAGCCAGTGCAGATGGTCCGGCATCAGTACGTAACACAATGTTTCGGCACGTCCTTCATGTTGTAGTGCCATCAATTCACGAACCACCTTGCGCCCATTTTCGAGCGATTCGAAACAGGCAATTCGGCCTCGCGTTACGGTGGTGATGTGATACGCCCCGCCAGCTTGTCCGAAACGGCCTTTCCGAAGACGGTTGTAGGTCATTGATGTCCCATAGTTATTTTGTCGCGGGGTTGTCAAGATGATAAATCCCGACCGACAAAACCCCATGCGAGCTTGCCGGTCGTAGGTCGGTATTCATCCCGACAACCCCCGCCCATGGAACCGGTGGCGTCGGGTTGAAACCTGACCTACAAAACCGTCGGTTCCATGGCCAAATACGCCGGGTCATGCCCGCCAACCCCCCCTCGAACCATGCCAAAATGACAATGACAATGTCGTAATGGCACGCCACCGTGGCTAGGTCAAAAATGCAACTCATTGAAAATGAACAATTTAATGCCATGGCACGGGCCTTGCTTAGGTTAGCCCGTGTTTCAGGTATGGCGGATAAGTAGATCGTGAATGCCGCGAGGCTGGGAAACAAAAATTATTTGGTGTTTGAATTTTTTCAGGAGCATTGAAATGAAAAAGCTAGTCGTAATGATGACCTTGGCCCTGGGTGCAGGTTCCTTTGGTGTCGCTTATGCCACTATCCTCGGCAGCGCGCACGATTTCTCGGACAACATTAGCGTCACCGGCGGCAATGTGGCCATCGACGAAAACTCGGCAACCGGCTGGAACGGCCGCAAGGAAATCTGCCGCGTCTGCCACGTGCCCCACGATCACGCTCGCACCACGCAGCGTTACCTGAACGGCCTGTTGTGGAACCACGGTGTCAACACCACCGCTACCTACACGATGTACAACCATGCTTGGAGCAGCACCATCAACGGCGTGCAGTCCGCGCAGCCGGACGGTACCGCCAAGGTCTGCCTGGGTTGCCATGATGGTTCAGTCGGCGTCGACACCTTCGACAAGTACGCCGGCGGCAACGTCTTTGCCAACAGCTACAGTGGCGATGCCCAGGTCATCAACTTCTCTGATGGCGCCAACCTCGACTTGCGTGGTACGCACCCGCTGTCGATCGCCTTCCCGGCTGCTGCCGACGATGCTGGGTTCAACAGCCCGACCGTTGCGACCTGGGCATCTGGTGCCACGGTGGCCTCCACCCTGGATAATGGCAAGGTACAATGCTCCACCTGCCACGACGTGCATAACCAGGAAAGCGTCGTCGGTACCCACCTGCTGCGCGCCGCCCAGACCGTGGCGCAAGGTGGTACGGCTTCCGGCCTGTGCCTGACCTGCCACATCAAGTAATACCGATGTAGCGCCCTTCCGCCCCTCCCGGCTCTTTTGGGAGGAGGAAGAAAAAAAGAGGGGCCCAAGTGATCGGGCCCCTTTTTTTTTGTCAGATTTATGTAGGTTGGTTTCAACCTGACCGGGTTTCTTGTGTAGGTCGGGTTTCAACCCGACTGGGTTTCTTGCGTAGGTCGGGTTTCAACCCGACTGGGTTTAGAGGGAGCGGTCCTGACCGCGATCGGTTGTTAACCGGATAGATTAGGTAGACGAACAATAACAAAACAGGAGTGTCAACATGAACAGTCAGGTTAGGAAGGTAAACGGATTCCATCTCGCCACGCTGGCGTTGCTGTGTACGGCGTTCACCCCCCCGGCGTGGGCATTGATAACTAGAAAGGGTCAGGAAATGAGGGAAAACAGAATGAGGGTAAACAAATGGACCGGCTTGGCCGCCGCGCTGGGGCTGCTGTCGGCGGCATCCACGCCACTGTGGGCGGAGACCGGCGCCGGGCTGGGCAACGGCATCGCCACAGCAAATAGCCCGCACAACTTCGCGACCGGCAGTGTCGGCGGCATCATCAACGACTCGGGCGAGATATGCCGCGTCTGCCATGTGCCGCACGACCACGCCCGCCAGCGCTATCTGAATGGCCTGTTGTGGAACCACGAGGTCAGCAGCCAGAGCTACAGCATGTACAGCAATACTTGGAGCAAGACCCTCACCGGCACCCAGTCGGCGCAGCCGGATGGCCATTCCAAGCTCTGCCTGGGCTGCCACGATGGCACGGTGGCCATGGATACCTTCGATAAATATGTCGGCGACGGCTCCAATACCATGCGCAACCTGCATGGTCTGAGTATCATCGGCTGGTTCACCGACGGCGCCAACATCGACCTGCGCGGCACCCACCCGATCTCCATCGCCTTCCCGGCCGGCGAGACCGGCGACGGCAAGAACTTCACCGACCCGACCACGGCGACCTGGTCGCGCGGCCAGACGGTGGCCGCCACACTGGACAACGGCAAGGTGCAGTGTTCCACCTGCCACGACGTGCACGACCAGGAATCGGTGCCCGGCACCCACCTGCTGCGCACGGCGCAGACCACCGTCGAGGGCGGCGTGCCTTCTGGGCTGTGTTTGACCTGCCACGTCAAGTAATACGGAAACAGCGTCCTCCCCGTTTTCCCCGGGGAACAAAAAAGAGGGGCCCAAGGTATCGGGCCCCTCTTGATATGTTTGAGATTCGCCTGGATGGGGATGAAACCCCGCCGGCGGTTTTGTAGGTCGGGATTCATCCCGACGCCGCGGGCCCCATGGGCGTGTGGTTTGTCGGTCGGGATTTATCCCGACGTTGTCGGTTCCATGGGCGTGGTTTGTCGGGATGAATCCCGACCTACGCCGGCAAGCCCGCACGGGTTTTAATCCCCGCCGGCGGTTTTGTAGATTGAGTCCGTAAACTGCTGTAAATAATTGGTGGGCAGCCACCGCTT
>JAIMKU010000057.1 GCA_020692235.1 Hydrogenophilus sp. | reverse complement strand
CGTGGTGGGCACCTTGATGACCAACCTCGGCGCCGAGACCGCCCTGCGCGCGCTCGGCTGCGACTTTCGCCGCGCCAAGGTGGGTGACCGCTATGTCCTGGAAATGCTTAACGAACACGGTTGGCAACTGGGCGGCGAGACCTCCGGCCACATCCTCTGTCTGGACAAGCACACCACCGGCGATGGCATCGTCTCCGCCCTTCAGGTCCTGGCCGCGCTGCGCCGCTCCGGCCGCAACCTGGCCGACACCATTCGCGACTGTCCGGTGTTCCCGCAGGTTCTGATTAATGTGCGCCTGGCCAAGAGTTTCAAACTGAACGGTCAGCCGGAGATTGCCGGCGCGGTGGCTGAAGTGGAAACAGAACTCGGCGACAGCGGCCGGGTCGTCCTACGGGCCTCCGGCACCGAGCCCTTGATCCGGGTCATGGTGGAAGGCCGCGACGCGGCTCAGGTCAACCGCTGCGTCGAGCAGATCGCCGTAGCGGTCAGGGCGGCGGCGGATAAGTGAGTCCGGCCGCCCGTGGCTTATATACCTGACACGGTCATTCTTTGGCGCAGTGCGATGGCCAACGCGGGCTGGTATCGGGTGATGATAGGCAGCAGCGGATAGATGGTTGGCGCGCGGTTCCGGCCGAGTTGGCGGATCGATGACTGGTAGTAGTTTTGCGCGGCCTCGTAGGGGCGGCCGACCGCTATCTGCACATTGCCGAGCTCGCCCCAGGCGTCGGCGTCGCCTGGATTGGCGTCGAGGTAGGTTTCATATAGGCGTATCGCCAGGCCATACTGATAGTCGCGCGCGGCGACGCGGGCAGCTGCGACCGTGTTCGGTGCCAATTCCGGCGCGGCGGCGGGGGCGATTGCCGGACTGGCCGCTGGCGGTGTTGTCGTCGGTAGCGCTTGGTTTGCCGCAACGGCCGTTGTTGCGGGCGCTTTGGCCGGGGCCGGCGGGACCGGCGGAGCGAGCTTGGCTGCTACCGCCGGCACACCGGCGACCGGGTAGCTGGCCGCCGGTGCCGCCGCCTTGGCGCTGGATAATGGCGCCGGGGCTTGTTTTGCGGCGACTGTCCCGGCGCTGCCCTGGCCGGTTCCGGCCTTTTGAACGCGGTGTTTGGCGCTGTTCCTGGCAATCTTGTCGGCCACTTGCGAACCGATTTGGCCTATCTTTTCACCGCCGTGGTTGATATAGCGTTTCAGGCCAAGATTGGGGCTTGAATAGATGAATACGGCGACCACGATCAGCAGCATCAGCAGCCAGAAGGGGCCACCGAAGAGGGTGTTGCGCTCGGCCAGGGCGCGTTCGATTCGCGCTGACGATTGGTGAAACTGGCCGAGCCCGGCGTTCAATTTGGCCAGGCTGTCGCTTATCTGCTCCGCCAAGGCGTTCATCTTCGAAACTGACGCATCGAGTTTGGCGTCGAGATTGCGGTCTGCTGTCTGATCCATGATTCGAACTCCTGTTCCCAAGTGTGTTTTATTATCGCCGATCCGAATTACAGCACATAACGGGCCAGATCTTCGCTTTGCGCCAATTCGCCGAGGCGGTCTTCGACGTAGGCGGCGTCGATGTTCATAGTTTCGCCTTCGCGTTTGTCGGCCTCGAAGGATAGCTCGTCGAGCAGCCGTTCCATGACTGTATAGAGGCGGCGGGCGCCGATGTTCTCGGTCCGTTCATTGACCTGGAAGGCAATCTCGGCCAGGCGGCGAACGGCGCCATCGGCGAATTCCAGCTTCACGCCCTCGGTCTCCAGCAGGGCCTGGTACTGGCGGGTCAGGCAGGCGTCGGTGCGGGTCAGAATGTGCTCGAAGTCGGCCACCGACAGACTGGAGAGTTCGACCCGGATCGGGAAACGGCCCTGCAATTCCGGTATCAGGTCGGACGGTTTGGCCAGGTGGAAGGCGCCGCTGGCGATGAACAGTATATGGTCGGTGCGGATCATGCCGTACTTGGTCGAAACGGTGGCGCCCTCAACCAGCGGCAGCAGGTCGCGTTGGACGCCCTGGCGCGAAACATCGGCGCCCTGGGTCTCAGAGCGGTTGGCGATCTTGTCGATCTCATCGAGGAATACGATGCCGTTCTGTTCGACGTTTTGCACGGCGGAGAGCTTCACCTCTTCCTCGTTGATGAACTTGCCGGCCTCTTCGTCGGTGAGCAGTTTCAGCGCCTCATCAATCTTTAGTTTGCGTTTCTTGGTGCGCTTCTGGCCCAGGTTCTGGAACATGCCCTGAAGCTGGCTGGAGAGTTCCTCCATGCCGGGTGGGGCGAAGATTTCCATGGCCGCGCTGGGCAGGGCGACGTCCAGTTCGATCTCCTTGTCGTTCAGTTGGCCATCGCGTAACTGTTTGCGGAATCGCTGCCGGGTGCCGGATTCCTCATGCGGCTTGTCGTCGTTCCAGGTTTCGCGGGCCGGTGGCAACAGCGCGTCGAGTACCCGTTCTTCGGCGGCCTCCTCGGCGCGTGGGACCACCGCGCGCACGGCCGCTTCCCGTGCCTGTTTGACGGCGATCTCGATCAGGTCGCGGATGATGCCATCGACATCCTTGCCGACATAGCCGACCTCGGTGAACTTGGTGGCCTCAACCTTGATGAACGGGGCATTGGCCAGCCGCGCCAGACGCCGGGCGATCTCGGTCTTGCCGACCCCGGTCGGGCCAATCATGAGTATGTTCTTGGGGGTGATTTCCTGGCGCAGGCCATCGGCCACCCGCATCCGCCGCCAGCGGTTTCTCAGGGCGATGGCGCAGGCGCGCTTGGCGTCGGTCTGGCCGACGATGTTCTTGTCCAGTTCGTGGACGATCTCGCGGGGTGTCATTTGGCTCATGGGATAACGGTTTCATGTAGGAGCGGCTTCAGCCGCGAGTGTCACTTTAGCACCAGGGGGAGCAGGCCCCAAACCCCGAAGCCGGCCACGGTCAGACCGGCGATCCGTTTCACGGTTCGGTTGGCGGTCAGTCGGCGCAGGCTTTCCGCCGCCCAGCCCATGGCCAGCAGATTAGGCAAGGTGCCCAGGCCGAAGGCCAGCATCAGCAGGGCGCCGGAAGCGGCCCGGCCGCTGGCCAGGGCGGTAATCAGGACGCTGTAGACCAGGCCGCAGGGCAGCCAGCCCCAGACCACGCCGGCGATCACCGCGCCGGGAATGTCGCGGATCGGCAGCAGCCGGCCGAACAGCGGTTGCAGGCGGCGCCACAGGCTGCCGCCGGCCCGCTCCAGCCAGAGCACGGCGCGGCTCAGACCGGCCAGGTACAGACCCATCAGGATCAGGACGATCTGGGCCACGATGTAGAGTGTTTTTTGCACCGGCAGCAGGGTGTCGGACAGAAACGCGGCCGAGCCGATCAGGCCGGCCAGCGCCCCGGCCAGGCTGTAGCTGGCGATGCGGCCCAGGTTGTAGCCGAGATGGAAACCGAGCGGTTGCTTGTGGCCGCCCTGAAGAGACATCGCGGCGACGATGCCGCCACACATGCCGACACAATGAGCGCCGCCCAACAGGTCGGCCAGGAACACGGTCAGCAGGCTGATTTCAGGCAAGGTTTTTTGGCGCTTCGGCGGCGACGAACATGGCGCGGTAGGCGGCGTAGGTGGAGGTCATCACCCAGGGCAGCAAAACCAGCAGGCCGAGGCCGAATGGAATCAGCATGGCGACGACGGCGACCAGACCAAGCCACAGGCTGTAGATGAAGATCGGCCGCCAGTTGACGATGCAGGTCCACAGGCTCCACCACAGCGCATTGCCGGCGGCAAAACCGTCGAACAGCACCAGGGCCGGGGCGAACCAGGTGGCCATAATCAGCGGCGTCATCAGTAAAAGGCCGGTGAGCATGGCGGGCAAGGCCTGACTCATAATCATCTGGGCCTGTTCCGGGGTGACGTCCTTGGGGTTCTGGGCCAACTGGGCCATCTGCTCGAAGCTCTCGCCGCCCATCTGGCGCATGACGGTGTCGACGAGCAGGATGCCGGCCAGATAGACCGCGCCCATGATAATCAAGCTGAACCGCGTATCGGCCCGGAAGCCGGCGCCCAGATGCAGGTAGCTGACCGGTTGACCGACCTCGGCCGACTTGCTGGCCGACATATAGGCGGTGACCAGAAAGGGCGACAGCAACTCGACGATATAGCCGCCGACCGTGGGTACCATGCCGATGCCGGTCAGGGCCAGGAAGACCAGCGCGGTCATGCCCATCCAGGGCACGGGCGCCAGACGGAACCAGGCCCAGCCAATCTTCATCCAGGCGATGCCCTGGTTGGCGGCCGGGCGGGCGATGGTGAGCGGGGAGTTCATTTATGGCGGTGTCTTTGAAATTCGGGTTTCGTCGTTCCCGAGCAGGCGGGTGCCCCGTTAGGCTGGATGCCCGCCTGCACGGGCATGACGGATCGTTTAGAGGCGGCGGGTGAAAACGGGCATGGTCAGAATTCCTTTATCATCCACATGGGCACGACAAAGTTCGGCGACAGGTCGTTGTGGCGCGCCATCTGGCCGTTCGGCGAGGGCACCAGGTAATACGGTTTGCCGATGCGTGGGGTGACCTTGACCATGTAAAGCCGGCCCCTGACCCGGTATTCCTCGATCTTGTCCCGGCCGCGATGGCTGATGGTGACCTGCGGTTCCATGTCGGCATCGGCGATGCCGGGCGGCGGTGCAATCTCCGGCACCGGCGCCATCTTGGGCGGTGGCGGCGTTTCATCCGCTAGGGCCGGCATGGCCAGCGACAGGGCGGTCAGGATAGGAAATAGTGCGCGCATGATGGTCTTCCGAATGGTTGGACGAATTCTAGCAGAAGCTCGCCGGGTCACAGGCTGAGCAGGATTTCCTGCTCCTGGGCACTGGGCGTGAGACAACTGGTCTCGTAGTGACAGAAGATGGCCTCGACCACTCGGTCCGGATCGTCGATCACCTCGATCAGGTCCAGGTCCTCCGGGTTAATCATGCCGTCCTTGACCATGGTGTTCTTGAGCCAGTCGACCAGGCCGTTCCAATAGGCACTTTGCACCAGGAGGATAGGGATACGGCGGGTTTTGCCGGTCTGCACCAGGGTCAGCACCTCCATCAGCTCGTCCAGGGTGCCGAAGCCGCCGGGCATGATGACATAGGCGCTGGCGAAGCGGACGAACATCACCTTGCGGGCGAAGAAGTGGCGAAAGGTCTGGCTGACGTCTTGATACGGATTGGCGTGTTGTTCGTGGGGCAACTGGATGTTGAGACCGACGCTGGGCGACTTGCCGAAATAGGCCCCCTTGTTGGCCGCCTCCATGACCCCGGGGCCGCCGCCGGAGATAACCGAGAAACCGGCGTCGGATAGCTTGCGGGCGATCTCCTCGGTGAGCATGTAGTTGGCTGAATCCGGCTCGGAGCGGGCGCTGCCGAAGATGGTGACGGCCGGGCGGATGGGCGACAAGCGTTCGGTTGCCTCGACGAACTCTGCCATAATCTCGAACATTCGCCAGGATTCCTTGGCCGAAAGCATGGCCTCCTTGCTGCCCGCGGGATCGATGACGTTGGGAAATTTTTTCATACCGGACACTTTCTCTCATGACTGAAAAAACCCTGCTGCTGGTGGATGGCTCATCATACCTGTACCGTGCCTTTCATGCGCTGCCCAACCTGCGCAACCGGGAGGGTTTTCCGACTGGCGCGATCTATGGCGTGATCAGCATGTTGCGCCGGCTGCGCAAGGAAAATCCGGCCGCCTACGTCGCCTGTGTGTTCGACGCCAAGGGCAAGACCTTCCGTTCCGACATCTACCCCGAATACAAGGCCCACCGGCCGCCCATGCCCGATGACCTAGTCAGCCAGATCGAGCCGCTGCATGAGGCGGTGCGGGCGCTGGGCTGGCCGATCCTGATGATCGAAGGGGTGGAGGCGGACGATGTAATCGGCACGTTGACCCGCCAGGCCGAGGCGATGGGTCTTTCCAGCATCGTTTCCACCGGCGACAAGGACCTGGCGCAACTGGTCACGGCGCGGGTCAAGCTGGTTAACACCATGACCAACGAGACCCTGGATCCGCCCGCTGTGGTTAACAAGTTCGGCGTCCCGGCGGAGCGTATCGTCGACTACCTGACCCTGGTCGGCGACGTGGTCGACAATGTGCCCGGTGTGGCCAAGGTCGGCCCCAAAACGGCGGTCAAATGGATCACTGAATATGGTGACCTGGATCAACTGATCGCCCACGCCGGCGAGGTCAAGGGCGTGGTCGGGGAGAACCTGCGTCGCGCCCTGGACTGGCTGCCCACCGGCCGCCGGCTGATTACCGTGAAGACCGACGTCGACCTGCCTGTGGCGTTGGCGACACTGAAGTGGCAGCCGGAAGACCGGGACAAGTTGGTCGAACTATTTGAGCGGTTCAATTTCCGGACCTGGTTACGCGAGATGCAAACCTCGGCTACCGGGATGGATAGCGCGACGGCGGCCGACTCCGGTCCGGTTTCCCCGGCCCCGACCGCCCCCCCGGGGGACCCGGCGAAACCGGTCGAGCGTCATTACCAAACCATCCTTACTCAGTCGGACTTCGACCGCTGGCTGGAAAAGTTGACCAGCGCCGAACTGATCTGCCTGGACACCGAGACCACCAGTCTGGACCCGATGCGGGCACGTCTGGTCGGCATGTCGTTCGCGGTGATCCCCGCCCAGACCCATGCCCATCCGCAGTTCGAGCTCGGCTTCGACGCACCGGCCCAGGTTGCCGAGGCGGCCTATCTGCCGTTGGCCCATGCCTATGCCGGGGCGCCCGAGCAGTTAAACCTGGCCGGGGTGTTGGCCCGGCTCAAAGCCATCTTGGAAGACCCGGCCCGGCCCAAGGTCGGCCAGAACCTGAAATACGACTGGCATGTGCTGAAGAACCACGGCGTTAACCTGGCCGGCATCGTCCACGACACCCTGCTGCAAAGCTACGTCCTGGAGGCCCACGAGCGTCACGACATGGACAGCCTGGCCGAGCGCCACCTGAATGAGCGCACGATTAAATACCAGGAGGTATGCGGCAAGGGCGTCGGCGAGATCGGCTTCGACCAGGTCGACGTGGCGCGGGCCACCGAATACGCGGCCGAGGATGCCGACATCACCCTGCGCCTGCATAAGGCGTTATATCCTCGGGTCCACGCCGAGCGCGGCCTCGATTACATCTATGGCAAGATCGAGATGCCGCTTTTGCCCATCCTTGCGCATATCGAACGCACCGGTGTGAAGCTGGATTGCGACCTGCTGCGCCGCCACTCCGACTTCCTGGCCTGCGAGATGCTGAAAATCGAGCAGAAGACGCATGAGGCCGCCGGTCAGCCGTTCAATCTCAACTCGCCCAAGCAACTGGCCGAGATACTGTTCAACCAGATGGGGCTGAAGCCGAAGAAGAAAACGCCGGGCGGCCTCCCCTCTACCAACGAAGATGCCTTACAGGCGCTTGCCCTGGACCATCCGCTGCCCAGGCTGATCCTTGATTACCGGGCGCTGGCCAAGCTGAAATCCACCTATACCGACAAGCTGCCGACGATGGTCGACCCTGTGACCGGACGGGTCCATACCAACTACAGCCAGGCCACGGCGGTGACCGGACGGTTGTCGTCGACCGATCCCAATCTGCAGAATATCCCGGTGCGCAGCCCCGAAGGCCGCAAGATACGCGAGGCCTTCATCGCCGAGCCGGGGTTCGTCATCATCGCGGCCGATTACTCGCAGATCGAATTGCGCATCATGGCCCATCTTTCCAGCGACGAGCGGCTGCTCAAGGCCTTCGCCGAGGACGCCGACATCCATCGCGCCACCGCCGCCGAGGTGCTGGGACTGGCGCCGGACCAGGTACTGCCGGAGCAACGACGCATGGCCAAGGCCGTCAACTTCGGCCTTATCTACGGCATGTCCGCCTTCGGCCTGGCGGCGCAGCTCAATATCGACCGGACCACCGCCCAGGCCTACATCGAGCGCTATTTCGCCCGCTATCCCGGTGTCGCCGAGTTCATGGCCCGGACCCGCGAGGCGGCCAGGACGGCCGGCTACGTCGAGACCCTGTTCGGTCGCCGGCTTTACCTGCCGGAGATACACGGTGGCAACGGCCCTCGGCGTCAGGGCGCCGAGCGGGCGGCGATCAACGCGCCCATGCAAGGCACCGCCGCCGATCTGATAAAACTAGCCATGATCGCCGTGCAAGGCTGGCTGGATGCCGAGCGGCTGAAGACCCGTCTCATCATGCAGGTGCATGACGAACTGGTGCTGGAAGTCGCGGAGGGCGAGCTGGAGCAGGTCAAAGACCGGTTGCCGGGACTCATGTGCGGCGTGGCGCAGTTGAAGACGCCGTTGAAGGTGGAGACAGGCATCGGGCTGAACTGGGAAGCCGCGCACTAAAACCAGGTTTACGAAAGTGGATATGAAAATGATCGGACTACGCACACATCACCCGAGAAGAACGACACAAAATTTACGCATTGAAGAAGGCAGAGCAAACCCACCTTCGTCGTGATTCCCTACCCGGAATACATGAGCCTGACCAAACAAAACGCGCCAACCATCCCCAACGCAGTGGTCAACAAAGTCATCAACAAAGACATGACACCCATCCGCGCCTGGCGCGAACACCTCGGCCTCACCCAGACAGAAGTCGCGCGCCGCCTCGGCATATCGCAAAGCGCATACGCCCAGCAGGAAGCCAAAGAACCCGTGAGGAAGGCCACGCGCGAGAAGATCGCAAAGGCGCTGGGCATTGCAGCAGAGCAATTGGCGGTTTAAGCCGTTGGACTTTGCTAGACTGCACAGCAGCAATCTCAGGAGGGTGCGTCATGCTTACCACCATAGAAGTAACGATTGATAAAACAGGGCATCTGCACTCTGTTGAATCCGGCCAAACTATCAAGCCGGGGCGCGCTTTGCTAACTTGGCTGGAGCCCGACACCACACACGAACCCGCCTTGATGGCTGAGTCCGCACTAGCACAAGACTGGCTCAACCCCGAGGAGGACGCAGCATGGTCACACTTGCAGCCGGGCAAGTAGTCGTACTGCCATTCCCTTTCTCAGACCTCAGCCGAAAAAAAAGGCTATGTC
>JAIMKU010000005.1 GCA_020692235.1 Hydrogenophilus sp. | reverse complement strand
TCGAACTTCCGACCCCCTGCACCCCATGCAGGTGCGCTACCAGGCTGCGCTACGCCCCGACGAGCTGCGGATTATAGACGTATGACCCGAAAAAAGAAACGTCGAGGTAGTCAGGATTTCAGCAGGGCAATGATGGCATCAATCTCGCGTTTTACGGCGGCCATGTCGGTCGATTCTGCCGCCACCACGGGCGCTGCGGCGACGCCTGCCGGCCGTGTCCCGGCATCGCCTTCCTGCATGAGTCGATTACGGGCGCCGATGATGGTAAACCCTTCCTCATACAGCAACTGGCGAATGCGCCGAATGAGCATAACCTCATGGTGCTGGTAATAGCGCCGGTTGCCACGCCGTTTGACCGGCTTGAGTTGGCTGAATTCCTGCTCCCAGTAGCGCAGCACATGGGGTCGCACCGCGCACAATTCGCTTACTTCGCCAATCGTGAAGTAACGCTTGGGCGGGATGGACGGTAGGTTATTGCTGTTGATCTGTGGATCCGGCATGGACCATTTCCACCATGGCCTTAAGTTTCTGGCTGGCGTGAAAAGTCACCACGCGCCGGGCGGAAATAGGCATTTCCTCGCCCGTCTTGGGGTTGCGACCAGGACGCTGTGGTTTGTATCGTAGCTGAAAATTGCCAAAGCCGGATAGTTTCACGCTGTCACCTTTTTCCAGGGCATCGCGAATCTCCTCGAAAAAAGACTCCACCATTTCTTTGGCTTCGCGTTTATTCAGGCCGACACTGTCAAATAAAAGGCCGGCCAGTTCGGCCTTGGTCAGAGTCATTGTCATCGTTTTTGTCTCAGTGTCGCGAACTAAGCGCGCAATACGGCGCCGAATCGCGCGGCCAGCAAGTTCAACACCGCAGCCACCGCGCCTTCGATCTCAGAATCAGTAAGCGTTTTCTCAATATCTTGTAACAACATCTTGAAAGCAAGGCTTTTTTTGTCTGTTGGCACACCCTTCCCTTGGTACACGTCGAACACGACAAAGTCGGTGACCAGCACCGGCATATTGGCGCGCACAGTCTCCAGTACCTGGCCGACCGGGAGCCTGTTATCGACCAGCACGGCAATGTCGCGACGCACAGAAGGGAAGCGGGAAACGCCGCGATAACGAGGCGATGGCCGGGCGGCCAGGTTGGCCCAGTCCAATTCGAACAGGATGGCCGGGCGATTGAGATTCAACTCGCTTGCCCACTTTGGATGCAAGGCGCCCAGCCAGCCGATGGCCTGACCAGCCAAAACCAAACGGGCGGTCTGACCGGGATGCAGTGCCGCGTGTTCGCCTGGCTCATAGCTAGCGACGGCAGGCCAGAGCAAGGCATCCAGATCGGCCTTGAGATCATAGAAATCGTTAGATCGAGTCGGCTCGCCCCACTGTTCCGGATGCGCCGAACCATAGGCCAGGCCGCCCAGCCGAACGGGTTGGTCACCATGCTCGGTACTCAGGAAACAACACCCCAACTCGAAAATACGCAGCCGTTCCTGACCATGGCTTAGGTTGTAGCTCAGTGTCTGTAGCAGGCCGGGAATCAGACTGCCGCGCATCACGCTCATCTGACTGGCGATCGGGTTGACCAAGGCGATCGGCGCGCTGTCGGGCATAACCATTCGCTGCTGCCTGGCGTCGATAAAACTGTAGGTGACAACTTCCTGGTAACCCAGAGCCATCAGTCGGGTCTTGAATTCATCGGCGCCGCGTTGCTGTTCTGGCTGCGGGTGCATGGTCGCGGTCGCTTTCGGACGAGTAGCAGGTATGTTGTCATACCCCTTGACCCGAGCGACCTCCTCAATCAGATCGACTTCCACCGCCAGATCGAAACGGTAGCTGGGCGCGGTCACCCGCCATGTCTCACCCTGCCCGGCCACGGCGAGGCCAAGGCGGTCGAAGATGACATTCATCTCGGTATCCGGAATGGCCATACCGAGCAAACGCCGCGCCCGTTCCGGGCGGAAAGCAATGGTTGCGGATCGCTCGGGTGGCTCGCCCACCACGCTTACCGGCCCCGCCTGGCCGCCGCAAATATCGAGAATCAACCGGGTCGCTCGTTCCATCGCCGGGGCCGGCAGCAGCGGATCGACGCCACGCTCGAAGCGGTGCGAAGAGTCCGTCGACACGCTATAACTGCGCGCCAGCCCAGCCATGGCGGCCGGTGTGAAATGAGCCGCCTCCAGGAAGATATTGGTACTCTCCGTCGACACGGCGCTGGCCGCGCCGCCCATGATGCCAGCCAGTGCCAGCGCCCCATCAGTATCGGCGATGACCACCGTGCCAGCCGTCAATTCGACGGTCTGGTCGTTCAGCAAGGCCAGTGTTTCGCCCACCAGGGCCTGTCGCACACGGATGTCGCCTGCGACCTTGGCCAGGTCGAAGGCGTGCATGGGCTGGCCCAGTTCGAGTAAGACATAGTTGGTCACGTCAACCACCGGATGGAGTGACCTCACGCCGCTGCGTTGCAATCGGCGGGCCATCCAGTCGGGCGTCCGGGCATTCGGATCGATGCCCTTGATAACCCGGCCACAGTAGACCGGGCAGGCACCGAGCGCCTCGATGTTAACGGCCAGGGTATCGGCGATGGTCGCCGCCACCGGTGTGCAATCGACCGCCTGGGCCGCCGTGCCGGAGATCGCCGCCACCTCGCGGGCAGCGCCCTGGACCGACAGACAATCACCCCGATTAGGGGTCAGCTTGAGGGTGATAAGTTGATCGTCCAGGTCCAGGTAGACGCGCAGGGGCTTGCCAACAGGCGCATCGACCGGCAGTTCCATGATGCCGTCGGCGGCCTCGGCGATGCCGAGTTCCTTGGCCGAGCAGAGCATACCGAACGATTCGACGCCGCGTACCTTGGCCTGTTTGATCTTGAAGTCGTGGGGCAGTTCGGCGCCGATCATGGCGCAGGCGGTCTTGAGACCGGCGCGGGCATTGGCCGCGCCACACACGATCATGAGCGGCTCGGCGGCACCGACGTCGACCGCGCAGACCTGAAGGCGGTCGGCGTTGGGATGCCGCTCGGCGGTCAGTATTTCCGCCACCACGACCTTGCTGAAGGGCGGCGCGACCGCTTCGACTGCCTCAACCTCAAGACCGGCCATGGTGACCAGATGACAGAGTTCAGCGGTGTTCAGCTTTGGGTTAACCAGGCTGCGTAGCCAGGCTTCGGAGAATTGCATGGCAGCACCTTAAGCGAATTGTTTCAGAAAGCGCAGGTCGTTCTCGAAGAACAACCTGAGATCGTCGACGCCATAGCGCAGCATCGCCAGACGCTCGACCCCCAGACCGAAGGCGAAGCCCTGCCAGCGCTCGGTATCGATGCCGACATGGCCGAAGACATTGGGATGCACCATGCCGCAGCCGAGCACTTCCAGCCAGCCGGTATGCGAACAGACCCGGCAGCCACTGCCACCGCAGATGACGCAGCCGATGTCCATCTCGGCCGATGGCTCGGTGAACGGGAAGAAGGAAGGACGGAAGCGCACCGGCAGGTTATCCCGCTCGAAGAAATTGGCCATGAAATCGGCCAGCACGCCCTTCAGATCGGCGAAGCTGACCGTCTCGTCCACCCACAATCCTTCGACCTGATGGAACATGGGTGTGTGGGTCACGTCGGAATCGCAACGGTAGACCCGACCCGGGGCAATGATGCGTATGGGCGGCGGGTTATCCTGTAGGTAATGCACCTGCACCGGCGAGGTATGGGTGCGCAGTAGCTTGCCATCAGCCAGGTAGAAGGTGTCATGCATGGCCCTGGCCGGATGATTTTCCGGAATATTCAGGGCCGTGAAATTGTAAAAGTCGGTTTCGATCTCGGGACCATCGGCGACCTCAAAGCCGATCGACGCAAACAGCCGCTTGATCCGTTTCAGGGTCAGGCTGACCGGGTGGGCACCGCCCAGGCCGGCGCTGCGTCCAGGCAAGGTGACGTCGAGCGACTCGGCGGCTAACTGGTGGTCGAGTTCCTCGGTCTGGATGGCCGCACGGCGCTCTTTCAGCAAGGCCTCGACGCCATCCTTGATCTGATTGACGCGGGCGCCGGCCTCCTTGCGCTGCTCAGGCGGCAGGCCGCCCAAAGCCTTCATCCGCTCGGTAATCGCACCGCTCTTGCCCAGGAATCGGGCCTTGGCCTGCTCCAGTGCCGGCAGCGTGGCGGCAGCGGCGAAATCGCGCCGCGCCGAGGCCAAAATATCATCGGGTGTCAGGGTATCTTCCAGTTTCATGCTGAAACGCTTTCCGGAAATACGAAGGGAGGCACCAGAGGCCTCCCTTCGATGGCGACCTCAGGTCGCCGGGGCTTGGTGCGCGATTAGACGCCCAGGCTGGCCTTGGCTTGCTCTGCCACTTTGGCAAAAGCGGCCTGATCGAACACGGCCATGTCGGCCAGAACCTTGCGGTCGATGTCGATGGCTGCCTTCTTCATGCCGTTTATGAACTGACTGTAGGTCATACCCAAGCCACGCACGGCGGCATTGATACGGGTGATCCACAGTTGACGGAACTGACGCTTCTTTTGCCGGCGGTCGCGATAAGCGTATTGGCCGGCCTTCATCACCGCTTCGTTGGCGATCCGGAAAACGTTGTTGCGACGGCCACGAAAACCCTTGGCTGCGGCTATAACTTTTTTGTGACTGGCGCGAGCGGTAGTACCACGTTTAACTCTAGGCATTTTTCGTATCTCCTTATGCGTAGGGCATCATGGCGTGGACACGGCCGATATCTGCCGCATTAATTGTTTCCATGCCGCGCAGGTTACGTTTGCGCTTGGTGGTCTTTTTGGTCAGGATATGGCGTCGATAGGCGTGCGAGCGCTTGATGCTGCCGCTGCCCCGCACGCGAAAGCGCTTGGCCGCCCCGCTCTTGGTCTTCATCTTGGGCATGTTTTGCTCCATTCATTTGATGCTGCCAGGTGGTCCCCACCGGGGACGCTTGATCGACCTAGAAGCACGTATTCGGCGTTGAACATCAAGAGGCAACGCCAACCTCTGAAATCTTCGCGGCCGCCGCCGCGCCTACATCATTTCTTTTTCTTGGGGGCCAACACCATCACCATTTGACGGCCTTCCAGTCTGGGAAACTGCTCAACCACGCCAAGCTCCGCCAGATCAGCCTCGGCTCGCTTGAGCTGGACCATGCCCAATTCCTGGTGGGCCATCTCGCGACCGCGAAAGCGCAGGGTCACTTTCACCTTGTCACCATCGTCAAGGAAACGGGTCATGTTGCGCAGCTTGATCTGGTAGTCGTTCTCGTCCGTACCCGGACGAAACTTCACTTCCTTGACCTGAACCTGCTTCTGCTTCAGTCGCGCCACATGCAGCTTCTTCTGTTCATGGTATTTGTACTTACCATAATCCATGACCTTGCAGACTGGCGGGGCCGCCAGGGGGGCGATCTCCACCAGATCGAGCTCAGCCTCCTCGGCCTTGCTCAGGGCTTCCCGAATGCCAACGATGCCCAACTGCTCACCATCGTCGGCCACCAAGCGAACCTGCGGCGCGTCAATCTCGCCGTTTATCCGCATTTCCTTTTCGAGTGCGATGCTCAAATCCCCTTCAAAAAACTTAGGGAGCGGTTTTCCGCTCCCCGTTCAGTCGAAACGCTTCGAGTCAGCTCCGCATTTCAGCTTTCATGCGGGCGACCAAGTCGGCCAGACTCATCTGGCCAAGGTCCTCACCACCTCGAACGCGCACAGCAACCTTGTTCTCCATGCGTTCCTTGTCGCCGATAACCAACTGATAAGGAACCCGTTGCATCGAGTGCTCGCGGATTTTATAGGTAATCTTCTCGTTTCTCAAGTCCGAAACGACCCTGAAGCCTTGTTTATTGAGCGCTTCGGTTATCTGGACGGCATAGTCGGCCTGGGCTTCGCTGATGTTCAACACCACGGCATGAACCGGCGACAGCCAGAGCGGAAAGTTGCCGGCGTAATGTTCGATCAGGATGCCAATAAAGCGCTCCAGCGAGCCAAGGATGGCGCGGTGCAGCATCACCGGCGGCTTGCGGGTGTTGTCCTCGGCGACATACTCGGCGGAGAGGCGCACCGGCAGGTTAAAGTCGAGCTGGATGGTACCGACCTGCCACAGGCGACCGATCGAGTCCTTCAGGGTGAACTCGATCTTGGGGCCGTAGAAGGCGCCCTCGCCCGGTTGCAGGTCGTACTTCAGAGCGTTCTGGTCGAGTGCGGCGGCCAGCCCGGCCTCTGCCTTGTCCCAGGTCGCGTCGGAACCGACCCGTTTTGCCGGCCGGGTCGACAACTTGACCGATACATCGGTGAAACCGAAGTCGGCATAGACCGCCTGCAACATCTTGATGAAGTCGGATACCTCGGGCTGAACCTGCTCTTCGGTGCAGAAGATATGAGCGTCGTCCTGGACGAAGGCGCGCACCCGCATCAGGCCGTGCAGGGCGCCGGACGGCTCGTTGCGGTGACAGGAGCCGAATTCGGCCAAACGCAACGGCAGATCGCGGTAGGAATGCAGGCTGTGGTTGAAAATCTGCACGTGACCGGGACAGTTCATCGGCTTCACCACATAGTCGCGATTCTCCGAGGCGGTGGTAAACATGTCTTCGCGGTAGTTTTCCCAGTGGCCGGATTTCTCCCACAGCGACTTGTCCATGATCGTCGGGGTCTTGACCTCGTCATAGCCATACTCGCGGAACTTGCGCCGCATGTACTGCTCGACCTCCTGCCAGAGTGTCCAGCCGTGCGGGTGCCAGAACACCATGCCCGGCGACTCTTCCTGCAAGTGGAACAGATCGAGTTGCTTACCGAGCCGCCGGTGGTCGCGCTTCTCCGCCTCTTCCAGACGGTGCAGATAGGCCGCCAGATCGTCCTTATTCGCCCACGCCGTGCCATAGATGCGCTGTAGCATCGCGTTCTTAGAGTCGCCTCGCCAATAGGCACCAGCCACCTTCATCAGCTTGAACACCTTGAGCTTGCCGGTCGACGGCACGTGAGGGCCACGGCAAAGGTCGACAAATTCACCCTCGCGATACAGCGAAATAGTCTGCCCGGCGGGTATGGCGGCAATCAGCTCGGCCTTATACCTCTCGCCGATCGACTCGAAGAATTTCACTGCATCGTCGCGATTCCATTCCTCACGAGTGATCGGGAGGTCCTGTTTGGCCAGCTCGGCCATGCGCTTCTCGATGGCGGCCAGGTCTTCCGGTGTAAAGGGACGATTGAAGGCGAAGTCGTAATAGAAACCGTCCTCGATCACCGGGCCGATGGTCACCTGAGCCTCGGGGAACAGTTGCTTTACCGCGTAAGCCATGAGGTGAGAGGTGGAATGGCGGATCAGGTCGAGGCCATCGGCGACCTTGTCGGTGACAATAGCCAACTCGCTATCGTTCTCGATCAGAAAAGCAGCATCGACCAGTTGGCCGTTGACCTTGCCAGCCAGCGTGGCGCGGGCCAGCCCGGCGCCGATATCGGCCGCCACCTGGGCCACGGTGACCGGTGCGGCAAAGGTCCGCTCGGAACCATCGGGAAGGCGAATAACAGGCATGTCACTAACCTCACAAATAAAGAAAGCCAGGCTGGGCCTGGCTTTCAAAACGCTGGTAGGCGCGATTGGACTCGAACCAACGACCCCCACCATGTCAAGGTGATGCTCTAACCAGCTGAGCTACGCGCCTAAAGAGCTGCGGATTCTATATACGGCGGGACATCAAGGCAACAATATTTTTCAATCCGGGAAATTTTCCTGGTCAAAACAACGTCCACGCCACTTCAGGCCTTTCGTCCGGGTAAGCTGACTCAGATACGAGCGCACGGGAAAAATCCGATTTTTTTGTTGATACGAAGACTAACGCGGGCTAAACATGTTTATTTGATGGTAAATTATCCTTAGTGCATGTCACTGCCCGAGATTGTTATGATTAGCCGGCTTCCCACCCACCTAAAGGAGACACCATGAATAAATCCGAGCTGATCGATGCCGTTGCCGCCAAGACCGAAATGACCAAAACCGCTGCCGGACGCGCCGTCGAGGCCGTACTGACAGTCATTACCGAAACCGTCGCCAAGCACGACACCGTGGCCATGATCGGCTTCGGTACCTTCGAGGCCCGCAAGCGCGCCGCCCGCAACGGCAAGAACCCCAAGACCGGAGAAGCGATCAAGATCGCCGCCACCACCGTTCCGGCCTTCAAGCCCGGCAAGGGGTTCAAGGACAAGGTCGCCGCCAAGAAAGGTGGCGCCAAGAAGAAGTAATTCATTCCACGCCGGACGGACAACCAGTCCATCCGGCGGAAATATGCAGTACGTCAACTGACCGGCCGGTCAGTTGACGCCATTCCCGGCCAGTACCGCATTCAACTTTTCCAGACTCTCCGCCGCAATCTCCCTTACTTCGCTGTCGTCGTCCCGCAACCGCCCGGTCAAATAAACGCGCGCCTCCGCCGCGCCAGTCATGGCCAGATAATGGCAGGCGTCGGCCCTGACCCGTGCATCCGTGTGACCAGTCAATTCAGCCAAGGGTGCGACCAGCGCCCGCATCGGCGGCTGGCCGTCGAGCTCCTCGAACACCGCACCGGCGCCGATACGGACATTGATGCTGGCCTCCGGGTTAGCCACAATGGGTAATAAGGCCGCCAGACTATCGGGATGACGCTCGACCATCGCCAGCACCAGCGCCAATTCGCCGTCACGCAACAGGTCATGAAAGTAATCGGCCATTCCGGTCGGGCTGACGGCGCGTTCGATCAGCCTCGTGATTTCTGCCTGACTACGCTGCCCGGTCAGCACCAAGCCCCCGACTCGCAACCACGGCACTGTATGCACCCCCCACTCCAGGGCGGCATCGGGACGCGCCTCCAGATTGACAATCTCCAGACGTCCCAGGACACCGCGCTTAATCATGTCGGCCAGAATTTGCAACATAGCCGGACAGTACGGGCAATGGCTAGACAAACAAAACAAGGCATCGGGCGGGTTCATGGTGGGTAAATTTCGGCTGCAATCGATGCTGGCTAGTCTAGCCTATCAATGCCACAATCGCCAAGATCAAACCCGCGATACTACCGGCAACGAAGCGATTCACTTAACCCGACTGGAACTGATATGAGCGATCTTTTTTCTTCCCTGCAACTCGGCCCCTATCGCGTCACCAACCGCATCGCCATGGCGCCATTGACCCGCTCACGGGCCGGCCAGGGCGGTGTGCCGACCGAACTGATGGCGAAGTATTACGCCCAGCGTGCCTCGGCCGGCCTGATCGTCTCCGAGGGTACCTGCATCTCGCCCCAGGCCGTCGGCTACCTCGATACGCCCGGCATCTGGAACGGCGCGCAGATGACTGGCTGGGCGCGCATTACCCAGGCGGTACATGAATTGGGCGGCCATATCGTATGTCAGCTCTGGCATGTCGGACGCATTTCCCATCCCAGCATGCAACCGGACGGCAGTTTGCCGGTGGCACCCTCCGCCATCGCGCCGGCCGGCGAAGTGCGTACCGCGCAAGGACCGCAAGCCTTCGTCAAGCCGCGCGCCCTGGATGTCGCCGAACTGCCGGGGCTGGTCAAACAATACCGCGTTGCCGCCCAGAATGCCTTGGCCTCGGGTTTCGACGGGGTCGAGGTCCACGCCGCCAACGGCTATCTGCTCGACGAATTCCTGCGCGACGGCAGCAATCGCCGGACCGATGCCTACGGCGGCAGCGTGACGAATCGCAGCCGCCTGCTGTTGGAGGTATTGGAAACGGTCTGCACGGCGGTGGGCGCCGACCGGGTTGGCGTCCGTCTGTCGCCGGTCCAGCCGGTCAACGACATGCGCGATTTCGACCCGCAAGGCACCTTCAGCCAAATCGTGGAGAGGCTGAATGATTTCGGCCTGGCCTATCTGCATGTCACCAATCTGGGTATCGAGACGCCTGGGCTGGCCGGTCCTTACTTCGACCCCAGGAGCCTGCGCGCGCTGTGGCGAGGCATCTACATGACCAACCACGGCTATGACCGCGATGCCGCCAATGCCGCCGTCAAGACCCGCGCGGCCGATCTGGTCGCCTTCGGTGTGCCTTTTATCGCCAACCCCGATCTGGTCGCCCGCTTCAAGACTGGCGCGCCACTCAACGCTGCCGACCCGTCCACCTTTTACGGCGGCGCCGAAAAGGGTTACACCGACTACCCTTTCATGGCCTGACTGGAAACCAATTTAGCAAACCCGCGACTAACTGGGATCCACCACCCAAATACAAGGAGTTCCCATGCGCCGCTTCTCACACCTATTAGTCTGGTTGAGTCTGGGTCTGCTCGCCACCGGTGCCCAGGCCATCGAGAACGATCCGGTTGACCGACTGGATGCCGCGACCGACATACTGGCAAAGACCTTGAGCCTGCCGGAACAGGAAATCCCGCCGGCGTTATTGCGCGACGCCCAGGGCATCGCCGTGATTCCCGGCGTCATCAAGGCCGGTTTTGTCGTCGGCGGCAGTTATGGCCGCAGCGTCGATGGTCTGCTCCATGGGAAATTTACCTTGGGCGTTGATGCAGCAGTCGCCGCCGGCCCCATCGGCCGCCAGGGCGAGGCCGCAACCGATGTCGAATTGAACGCCGAGATCGTCTCCTATTCCCGCAGCCGCGGCCTGTTCGCCGGGGTCTCTCTGGAAGGCGCACAGTTGGATATCGACCACGAAACCGATGTCAATTTCTACGGCAAGGAGGTCAACGCCCGCGACATCCAGGCCGGCAAGGTCACAATGCACGCCAGCGCCGGGCATTTCATGCAGGCGGTGCGCAAGGCCGCCGGACCATGACCACCCGGCTTCGCGCCGATCGGCAAGCGGAGGTCGCCCCGACAGTATGGACATGAAACATGTCGTCATCCCGGTCACGCCATTCCAGCAAAACTGCTCCCTGGTCTGGTGTCAGTCAACCCGCCGCGCCGCACTGATCGACCCGGGCGGCGAACCTGAGCGGCTTTTAGCGGCAGTTGAACAACGCGGCCTGACCCTGGAAAGGCTGCTGCTCACCCACGGCCACCTGGACCACGTCGGCGCCGCCGGGGTGTTGGCGGCCCACTTGGGCATCCCGATCGAGGGGCCGAACCGGGACGATGCCTTCCTGCTCGATGCCCTGCCGCAGCAAAGCGCCCTATATGGATTCCCCCACATCGATGCCTTTCAGCCACAGCGCTGGTTGATCGATGGCGATACGGTAACGGTCGGCGGGATTCGCCTGGAGGTATTGCATTGCCCGGGCCACACGCCAGGCCACGTGGTCTTCTTCCAGCGCGATGACCGGATCGCTTTTGTCGGCGATGTCTTGTTCAAGGGCGCCATTGGCCGCACCGACTTCGAGCGCGGCGATTACGATGCCCTGATCCGGTCCATACGCGGCAAGCTATGGCCGCTGGGCGACGACGTCGTTTTCGTGCCGGGCCATGGCGCGAGCTCCAGCTTCGGTTGGGAACGAAGCAATAACCCATTTGTCGGCGACAACGCCTAGAATTATTCGGCACGATTTACGACACCGTGCCGGTTACTTCGCTAACATTCGAGTGAGATCGCGTCGATCTGCGGAATAAATCAATCGGAGCTGCCATGACATCGAAGGATCACTGGGAAAAAGTCTACACAACCAAGGCCGCTACAGAGGTCAGTTGGTTTCAGGAACATGCCCGGCTTTCGCTGAAACTGATCCTGGACGCCGGGATTCCGACGTCGGCATCCATCATCGATGTCGGCGGCGGCGCTTCGACACTGGTCGACGATCTGCTGGCGCATGGCTATGACAACGTGACGGTCCTCGATCTGTCCGGGTCCGCCTTGGCTACTGCCAAGGCGCGGCTTGGCACACGAGGGTCTCAAGCACGATGGCTGGAGACCAACATATTGACGGCCAGGCTTCCGGTGCATGGCTATGACGTCTGGCATGACCGGGCGGTGTTCCACTTTCTGACCACTCAAGAAGAACGCCAGGCCTATGTGCGCCAGGTACTGCGGTCGGTAAAGCCCGGAGGGCTGGTTATCGTGGCCACCTTTGCCGAGGACGGCCCCAGCCAATGCAGCGGCCTTTCGGTCATGCGCTATAGCGCAAACGCACTTCATGCCGAGTTTGGCGAGCCGTTTCAGCTACTAGGCCACGAAAGAGAATCCCACCACACCCCCACAGGCAACGAGCAGCAGTTTGTTTACTGCTTCTGCCGCAAGCTGGTTTCGTAGTCTGCCAAGCGACTGTTTAGCCTACGCCGGGAAAAAACGTGAAACAGGCGGACCGGCCATCCGGCCGTGCCGCCCGCTAAAACTGCGCTATTTCGCGCCTTTATCGACCACCACCTTATTGGCGAACAGGATGCTGGGGAACTTACGCTTCAGACTCTTGCTGTAGAAGTTGGTCATGGTCATGCCATTGTCGAACCGGATCATGTCGCCCTTCTTCACGGCGGTAGTGGACGTGGCCAACCATATCTTCTTCTTGCCCTGGGCGACTTCGATGTAGGTATAGGTCGGCACATCGATACTGCTGATTACCTTACCATTTTGCGACAAGGCGATAGCCTGGGGTGCGGCCATGCCAGCGTGTGGGTTGGCCGGGGCGGCGAGCATCGGGGCCGGGGCGGCGGGCGAAGTGGCAAACGCGACAGTCGAGGCGACGATAGCGAACAAAGACAATATGGCTTTCATGAACGTTCCTGGTTGGGTGGTAGGTTAAAGATGGCGAATCATACTCAATTATTGGCTGCCATTGAACGGCACCTGGGTCCGCCGCCGATGCATGTCACATAAGCCCGTTTGGACAAGCAGACTGCATCCGTGGCAACGGTAACGTATACTGCCGGCCTGTCCCGTTGCACCTGGCCGCGCTTGCGGCCGACGTTTACCTATGCGCCACATGCCCGTACTGAAATCGAAACCGATCTGGCTTGCCCTGGCCCTGACCTGCATTGGACTGGTACTCGCAAGCTTCGTTCTCACCGCCCAGTTGCACCTGCATCCGTGCCACTTGTGCATATTGCAGCGGGTGCTGTTTCTGCTGTTGGCTGGGTTTGCCCTGCTGGCGGCGGCATTTTCACCGCGTTTGACCGGCCGCATGATCGGTGTCCTGGCGCTTGTCACGGCAGCCGCCGGTATCGGCGTGGCGGTGTATCAGGTCTGGTTGCAGGCCCAACCCATGGACCCCTTCTCCTGCTCCTCCAACATTCCCGAGTTGATCGAGCATCTGGTTGATTGGCTAGGCCGAAAGGCGCCCGATCTATTCATGGCGACCGGTCTGTGCCAAGAGGTGGAACTGACGATACTGAAACTATCGCTGGCCGGCTGGGCTTTAGTCGCCTTCTCGGCCGCATCGATTGCCTGCGGTCTGGCCTTGCTGGCCAGGCGCTAAGAACGCGCTGATTATTGCCATATCCATATCGTTGCTCCCGAGTAGACGGCAGCTTGTAAATCAAGGTGCCAGACGCCCGTCCCCGACCAGAGCATTCTGGGATGACCTTCCTTCGCGGTTATGCCGCATTGGTCGGCGCTTCTCAAACGATCTCTAAACAAACTGCTTCAAGGCGTCGAGCTTGGCCTTGGCCGAGCCATTGGCCAAGGCCTCGCGAGCCTTGGTCACACCATCGGCCAAGCTGTCCGCCATGCCGGATACATAGATGGCGGCGCCGGCGTTCAGCATGACAATGTCGCGCTCCGGGCCGGGTACATTGTCCAGCACCTTGAGCACGCGATCACGCGACTCTTCCATGGTTGTTACCTGAATGGTCGAGAGGTCATGCACGTCGAGGCCGAACTGGCTGGGATGCACCGTGTACTCGCGCACCTCGCCGTCCCGCAACTCGCCCACCAGGGTCTCGCCGGAGATCGAGATTTCGTCCAGGCCCTCGCGACCATGCACCACCATGACATGGCGCGCCCCCAGACGTTCCAGCACCCGCGCCTGGATACCGACCAGATCGGGATGGAATACCCCCATGACCTGATTGGCCACGCCGGCCGGGTTGGTAAGCGGACCGAGAATATTGAACAAGGTACGGATGCCCAGTTCGCGCCGCACCGGCGCAGCGTACTTCATCGCGCCATGGTAGTTGGGCGCAAACATGAAGCCCAGACCGACCTGGTCGATGCAGCGAGCCACCTGTTCCGGCGTCAGATTGATGTTGACGCCCAAGGCCTCCAGGACATCGGCGCTGCCCGACTTGGACGATACCGAGCGGCCACCATGCTTGGCCACCCGTGCCCCGGCCGCCGAGGCAACGAAGGCCGCCGCAGTGGAGATATTGAAGGTGAGCGCGGAGTCGCCTCCCGTACCGCAGGTATCGACCAGGTGCGCTCTATCGGTAACCGGCGCCTTGGTGGCGAACTCCCGCATCACTGTGGCGGCGGCGGCAATCTCACCGATGGTCTCCTTCTTCACCCTGAGACCGGTAATCAGGGCGGCAATCATGACCGGGCTCATCTCGCCGGTCATGATCTGGCGCATGAGACTGAGCATTTCGTCGTGGAAAATCTCCCGATGCTCGATGATGCGGGCGAGTGCCTCCTGAGGTTTCATGAGCGTTTATCCTCCAAAAAGTTTTTCAGCAACCGATGTCCATGCTCGGTTAACACCGACTCGGGATGGAACTGCACGCCCTCCACCGCCAAGGCGGTGTGGCGCACGCCCATGATCTCACCATCGTCGGTCCAGGCGGTGATCTCCAGGCAATCGGGCAAGGTCTCCCGTTCGATCACCAGCGAGTGATAACGGGTCGCGGTAAACGGATTGGGCAAGTCGCGGAACACACCCTTGCCGGCATGATGGATGAGCGAGGTCTTGCCATGCATCAACTGCTTGGCATGGACGATGCGGCCGCCGAAGGCCTGGCCGATGCTTTGGTGGCCGAGACAGACGCCCAGGATCGGCACCTTACCGGCCATGGCCTGGATCAGCGGCACCGAGATGCCGGCCTCGTTGGGCGTACACGGTCCGGGCGAGATGACGATGTGGTCAGGCTTGAGCGCCGCCACGCCGGCCAGGTCGATCTCGTCGTTACGGATCACCCGCACGTCCTCGCCCAACTCGCCGAAATACTGCACCAGATTGTAGGTGAAGCTGTCGTAGTTGTCGATCATCAGCAGCATTATTCAGCGCCTCCATCGGTTCCGGCCATCGCCAGTTCGGCCGCGCGGACCACTGCGCGGGCCTTGTTGCGGGTCTCGATCCATTCGTTTTCCGGGACCGAGTCGGCGACGATGCCGGCGCCGGCCTGGACGTAGAGCATCCGGTCTTTGACCACGGCGGTGCGGATGGCGATGGCCACGTCCATGTCGCCGTTGAAGCCGACATAGCCGACCGCGCCGGCGTAGATGCCGCGCTTGCTCGGCTCCAGTTCGTCGATGATCTCCATGGCCCGCACCTTGGGCGCGCCGGACACGGTGCCGGCCGGGAAGGTGGCGCGCAGCACGTCGATGGCGCTCAGATCCGGTTTGAGTTTTCCTTCGACGTTGGAGGCGATGTGCATGACGTGGGAATAGCGTTCGACGATCATGTTCTCGGTCACCTTGACGCTGCCGATTTTGGCGACCCGACCAACGTCGTTGCGGCCCAGGTCCATGAGCTGGACGTGCTCGGCCCGTTCCTTGGGATCGGCCAGTAGGTCCGCCTCCAGGCGCAAATCCTCCTCGCGGCTGGCGCCACGCGGCCGGGTGCCGGCAATAGGACGAAGCGTGATGGTATCGCCCTCCAGCCGGACCAGGATTTCCGGTGACGAGCCGACCACATGAAAACCACCCATGTCGTAATAAAACATGTAGGGCGACGGATTCAGGCTGCGCAGGGCGCGGTACAACGCCAGCGGGTGGGCGTTGAACGGCCGGCTCATGCGCTGGCTCAGGACCACCTGCATGACGTCGCCGTCGGCGATGTAGCGCTTGGCCTTTGCCACGGCGGCCTTGAAGCCAGCCTCACCGAATTCCGATTCGGCCTCGGCCGCTTCGCCCGGCTGCTCCTTTGGCGGCACTGCCACCTTGGTTAATTGTCTGGCCAGCTCGCCCAACCGCAACTGCGCCTTGGCGTAGGCCTCGTCTTCAAGCGGGTCGGCGTAGACGATCAGGGTCAGGCGGCCGGACAGGTTGTCGACCACGGCCAATTCATCGGTGAGCATGAGCAGGATATCCGGCGTGGCCAGGACATCCTGCTTGACCGTGGCAGCCAGCCGCTTCTCGATGTAGCGCACCGTGTCATAGCCAAAGTAGCCGCACAGACCGCCGGGAAAACGCGGCAGCCCGGCCAGCGGCGCGGCCTTGTAACGGGCCATGAAGGCCTCGATGAAGGCCAGCGGATCGCCGGCGTCGCTCTGCTCGACCGGCTGGCCATTGGTCTCGACGCTGACGAAGTGGCCATGCACGCGCAAGACCGTTTTCGCCGGCAGACCAATGAATGAATAGCGGCCAAAACGTTCGCCGCCCACCACCGATTCCAGCAGGTAGGTGTAGGGCCGGTTGGCCAGTTTGAGATAGATGGCCAAGGGGGTATCCAGGTCGGCCGGCAGGTGGCGGAAGACGGGGATACGGTTGTAGCCCTGACGGGCGAATTCGATGAAATCCTGTTCAGTCATGATGACCCTCTGAAAAACGTGGATTGCGCAATACGGAGCGTGAAACGTGGCTCAGGAACACCATCGCCACGACCGGCAGCTCGTTTTTCCGATTTTCAGGGAGGGCAATTTCATTTCTTCACGACTCGTTTCGAAGCATCCAACAGGCTGGGCACCACGGCATCCAGGTCCAATTCAGTCACCGAACGGCCCCGATTATAACCATATGGCACGCAAAATACCGGGCAGCCAGCGGCCCGCGCGGCCTGGGCATCGTTCAACGAATCACCGATCAGCAAGGTCTCATTCGGCTCGACGCCAAAGAACTGGCAGGCGTGCAACAGCGGCAGCGGCGAGGGCTTCTTTTCGGGCAGGCTGTCGCCCGACAAAATCAGCTCAAACAACGGGTAGAGACCGGTGGCCTTGAGCAGCGGCAGGGTAAACCGCTCCGCCTTGTTGGTGATGCAGGCGACAGGCAGGCCCATGGCCTTGAACGCCAGCAAGCCCTCCACCGCATCGGGGAACGGCCGGCTCTTGCGCGCGACCCACTCGCCGTAGTGGCGCTCGAATAGTGGCATGGCACGGGCCAATAGCGCCGGGGCCGGCTCGCCGTCCATGGTGCGGGTCAGCACCCGTTTCACCAGCCGCGACACGCCGTTGCCGATGTAGGTCTTGACCGTGGTCAGGTCAATCGGCGGCTGCCCTAGGTCGGCCGCCATTGCCATGACTGCGTCAGCTAGGTCCGGCGCGGTATCGAGCAGGGTGCCGTCGAGGTCGAGGACAACCGCCTTGATGGGAAGCGGAAAATTCATCTTAGGCAGATTCAAGATTCAAGATACAAGATTCAAGGTTTTCCCTTGCATCTTGTATCTTGAATCTTGCCTCTGCCTTTCCTTGCCGCTTGTCTCTGCGCCTCTCTCAGACCTTGGCCAGTTCCGCCCGCATCGCGGCAACCACGCTGTCGTAACGGTGCGGGTCGCTGTCCTTGGCGGCGCCGAAGATGGCGGAGCCGGCGACAAAGGTATCAACGCCGGATCGGGCCACTTCCAGGATATTGCCGGGGCCGACGCCGCCGTCGATCTCCAGCCGGCAGTCGTACTTGCCGGCGGTTATCATGGCGCGGGCCTTCCTGGCCTTGTCCAGCACATAAGGGATGAACTTCTGGCCGCCGAAGCCGGGGTTGACCGACATCAGCAATACCATGTCCAGCTTGGGCAGGGTGTATTCCAGGATGTCCAGCGGAGTGGCCGGGTTGAACACCAGACCGGCCTTGCAGCCCGATTCCTTGATTAGGCCGATGGTGCGATCAACGTGCTCGGAGGCCTCCGGGTGGAAGGTGATGTAGCCAGCGCCGGCCTTGGCGAAATCGGGAATGATGCGATCCACCGGCTTGACCATCAGGTGCACGTCGATGGGCGCGGCGACGCCATGCTTCTTCAGCGCCTCGCAGACCAGCGGGCCGATGGTCAGGTTGGGCACATAGTGGTTGTCCATCACGTCAAAGTGGACGATGTCGGCGCCGGCGGCCAGCACATTGTCGACTTCCTCGCCCAGCCGGGCGAAGTTGGCGGAGAGGATGGAGGGAGCGATCATGTAGTGCGTCATTTTTATCTACCCTGGTTCGTTGCAAGCGGCTCAATTTTATTTTACCTGCTCGCCCAGGCGCTGGACAGACCTGGCCAATTCAGGTGCAATGACCGCCGATCAAGCACTTCTACCCTGGATAACCATGGCCGACATCAGGAAATACCACATTACAGTAACGGCGGTCGCCCAATATCTCCCGGAGCAGTCCGACGAGAAGGCCAACCGTTATGTCTTCGCCTACACCATTACCATCGAGAATACCGGCGCCATCCCGGCCCAGTTGATCTCGCGCCACTGGCTCATCACCGACGCCAACCAGGTAGCCCAGGAAGTGGGCGGCCTGGGCGTTGTCGGTGAACAGCCACTGTTGCAACCGGGCCAGAAGTTTGAGTATTCGAGCGGCGCCGCCATCGCCACGCCGATCGGCACCATGCGTGGCAGCTATTGGATGGCGGCCGAGGACGGCGAACACTTCAAGACCCCAATTCCGGAATTCACACTCAGCATGCCCAGGGTATTGCACTGATGCACTACCCGTTGCTGCTGGCGACCGTGCTGTCGCTGACCGGCTGCCAAACCGTGCCAGACCGGCCCGCCCCGGCCGCCAAGCCAGCCATCGCGGTCAAGCCGGCGGTCGATGCCAAACCCGGCACCGGCACTGCACAGACCACCATGCCGATCATGGACTGGCTGAAACCGGCCGAGCCAAGCGATCTGCCGGGTTGGCAGGCGGACAACATAAAGACCGCCTGGTCGGCCTTCATGCAGTCTTGCCGTCCCCTGCACCATCAAGCCGCCTGGCAGACCGTCTGCGCTGCGGCCGGTCAACTGGCAGAGCCCGATTCGGAGGCCATTCGCGCCTTTTTCCGGCAGCACTTCAAGGTCTACCGGGTAGAGCAGCCCGATGGCGCTGTCGAAGGTCTGATTACCGGCTACTACGAACCCTTGTTGCGCGGCAGCCGCGAGATGACGCCGAAATACCGCTATCCGCTCTATGCGCCACCCGACGACCTCCTGGTAGTCGATCTATCCAGCCTCTATCCGGAGTTGAAAAACCTGCGCCTGCGCGGCCGGCTGGAGGGCAAAAAAGTGGTGCCCTATTTCACCCGGGACGAGATCGAGGCCGGCAAGGCCCCGGTCCGGGGCAAGGAAATCGCCTGGATCGACGACCCAGTCGAACTGTTCTTCCTCCAGGTCCAGGGCTCGGGCCGCATTCAACTGGAAGACGGCGGCATGATCCGGGTCGGTTATGCCGACCAGAATGGCCACCCCTACAAATCCATCGGCAAATGGCTGGTCGATCAGGGCGAAATGACCCTGGACCAGGCATCCATGGAGGGCATCAAGGACTGGGCACGGAAAAATCCCGAACGTCTGCCCGAACTGCTGGCGGCAAACCAGAGTTATGTCTTCTTTCGCGAGCTGACCAACCGCGGCGGCGGCCCGCTGGGCGCCCTCGGCGTGCCGCTGACGCCAGAGCGCAGCATCGCCATCGACCCACGCGCCATGCCGCTCGGAGCCCCGGTCTGGCTGGCCACCACCCAGCCCAATTCGACCGAGCCACTGAACCGGCTGGTACTGGCCCAGGACACCGGCGGCGCCATCCGCGGTAACGTCCGGGCGGATTTCTTCTGGGGCTTCGGCGACCCGGCCGGCAAACAGGCCGGGGCCATGAAACAAAAGGGCCGGATGTGGTTGTTCCTGCCCAACGACTATCCCTTGACCTTGCCGAACAAGCCAGCCAATGGTTCCGGCGACAAAAATGGCCCATAGCGGCGGAAAACCGGCCATGCCACCAAATACCCTGCCAGCATCTCGCGAGCCAATGGATAACCCGGTTGAACGCTGGCTCCGCTACCTGGCCATCGCCTACTTGGCGCTGGCCTGCCCTAACCTGGCCCGCGCCGAGGCCGACTCCGCCGTTCGGCCAACCTTCCCGGCCTGGCTCGCCAACTTCAAACAGCAGGCGGCCGCGGCCGGCATCTCAAAGGCCACCCTGGATGCCACCCTGACCGGCCTGGAGCCGAGCGGAAAAATCCTCGAATATGACCGGCGCCAACCCGAGTTCGTGCAGACCTTCTGGAATTACCTCGACACCCGCGTCAGCGCACGACGCATTGCTGCCGGCCGGGCAATGCTGGCCCGGAATGCCGCCCTGTTCGCCGCCGCCGAACGACGCTATGGTGTGCCGGCCCGCTATCTGGCGGCCTTCTGGGGGTTGGAGACTGACTATGGCCGGCACCTGGGCAATATCGCCATCATCCCGGCGTTGGCTACCCTGGCCTATGACACCCGTCGCGCCGATTTCTTTCGCGCCCAGTTGCTGGACGCCCTGCGCATCGTCGACGCCGGCAATATCCCGGCCGACAATCTCAAAGGCTCATGGGCCGGCGCCTTCGGTCACATGCAGTTCATCCCCTCGACCTTCCTGCGCTATGCCGTGGACGGCGACGGTGACGGCCGGATCGACACCCGCACCTCGCTGGCCGACGCCATTGATTCAGCCGCGAACTATCTCAGCCAGGCCGGTTGGCAAAGCGACCAAAGCAGGGGCCAGGAGGTACGCTTGCCGCACGACTTCGACTGGGGTCTGGCCAGACTGGACCAGCGCCAACCGATCCGCTACTGGGTCGCCCTGGGCGTCACGCAAGTCGATGGCAGCCCTTTGCCGGACGGCGACCAGACGGCGGCCATACTGCTGCCCCAAGGGCGCGCCGGCCCGGCCATCCTGGTGCGGCATAATTTCGCTGTCATCCTGCGCTGGAACCGCTCGGTCAACTACGCACTGACCGTAGCCCAACTGGCCGACCGATTGGCCGGCCTGCCCGCCTTCAGCGCTGGACGGGCGGCCGACAATCACCGGTTAAGCCGCGAGCAGGCCATCGACCTGCAAAAATGCCTGACCATCCTCGGCTTTGACCCCGGCCCGGCCGACGGCATGCCCGGCGGCAAGACATTGAACGCGATCCGCGCTTATCAGGCGTCGGAGCATTTACCCGCCGACGGCTATCCCTCCGTCGATCTACTGGAAAAACTGCACACCGTACTACGGCAAAAGGCGCTACCTTTGCCTGCCAGCACATTGCCATCGGCAGCGGCGGGCAAGGCCAACCTGGCCGGGAACACACTATGAGCGAGTTGAACTGCTGGCAATGCGGCACTCACCTCAAGGTCATCCCGGAGCCCTTCGGCCGGCGCGCCGAATGTCCGGCCTGCCATGCCGAACTACATGTCTGCCGGATGTGCCGCCATTACCTCCCGGGCAAGGCAAAGCAGTGCATGGAACCGATGGCGGAAGACGTCCAGGACAAGACCCTGGCCAACTTCTGCGACTGGTTCCAGGCTGGACCGAACAAGGCCGGCAAGACGCCTGGCCGCGATAGCCGCTCAGCCTTGACCGATCTATTCGGCGATCCGGCAAGGAGCTCGCCCGACGGCACGGACAGCGCCCGCCAGTCGCTTGACGACCTGTTTGGTGACTGACCAACCGAGTCTGGGCAAGCTGCCGCCGACTCGCTCTTGAAAAAGGACAAGCAGGTCGTCAATCTGCTACACTCGGCCATGATTTCGACTGAGTCTATTTTCTGAATCGCTATCGACAGCCTCGCAAACCGGCATATGCTCGACCCTCTTTCATCGGCAATCGATCAAGACCAGAGTGACCCTGTCCACGCTGGTCATCTTCATGATCGGGCTGTGGACACTGGCATTTTATGCCAGCCGGGTACTGCAAAACGATATGCAGCGGCTGTTGGGCGAGCAACAGTTTTCGACCGTCACGTTTATAGCCGAAGAGATCAATCACGAGTTGGGCGACCGGATGGAGCAACTGGAAAAGGTCGCCCGCCGGATTACCCCGACCATGCTGGACGATCCAGCCGCCTTGCAGACATTCCTCGAACAACAGTGGTTGATTCAGGAATCGTTCAACGCCGGGGTCATCGCCTACCGGCCCGATGGCGTCGCCATTGCCAACGCCCCCCTCTCGGCGGAACGAATCGGCATTGATTACTCTGGCAGGGATTACCTGGTCGGTGCAATCGGCGCTGGCAAAATGACCCTCGGCACACCACACATTTCCAAGAGTAAAGGATTTCACGAATTCATCATCGCGACACCGATACGCGACCCACGGGGCAAGGTGATCGGCGCCTTGTCGGGGGTGACGGCCCTGGATTCGACCAATTTTCACGACATCATCGTCGGCAACCGCTATGGCAAGACCGGCGACTATCTGCTGCTCGATCCACGGCACGGGCTGTTCGTCACCAGCACCGATAAGAGCCTCGCCCTGCAACCGCTGCCCGCCCCTGGCAGCAACCCGATTTTCGACCGTTACCGGCGGGGTCTGGACGGCTTCGGAATCGCCACGAGTTCGCTCGGAATCGAGCAATTGACGGCGGCCAAGCGCATTCCAGTAGCGGGCTGGCTGATGGTTGCCGAGTTACCCGTCGAGGAGGCATTCGCCCCAATTCGCGCCATGCAACAGCGCATGCTGCTGGCCACGATACTGCTCACCCTGCTGGCCGGCATACTGATCTGGTGGCTGTTGAAACATCACCTTTCGCCGCTACTGACGGCCACCGGGACGTTGGCCCGCCTGGCCAATCCAGACCACCCGCTGCAACCCCTGGCCATCGTCAGGCACGATGAAATCGGCCAATTGATCGGCAGTTTCAATCATCTGATCGAGGCCGTGCGGCAACGGGAACAGGCGCTAAGACAAACTCAAACCGAACTGCACGAAGCGCAGCGAATCGCCCACGTCGGCAGTTGGAAGCTGGACGCGGCGACCAATCGGGTTGTCTGGTCCGATGAACTTTACCGCATATTGGCTTGGAACCTAGAGACGCCGGTACCCGATTATGCCGATCGGGCCAGGTTATTCACGGCCGAGAGCTGGGACCGACTGGATGCCGCCCTGCTCAGCGCCCAAAAAACCGGCATTCCATTCGAGCTTGAGCTTGAAATGGTCAGGACCGACCAGCGGCATGGCTGGATGCGGGTACTCGGCGAAGCGCTTTATGACGATAGCGGCGCCATTGTCGGCCTCCAGGGGGCGGCGCAGGACATCACCGAGCGCAAGCGGGACGAGGAAAAACTCCGTCTCGCCGCCAGCGTTTTTACCAACGTCAGTGAAGGTATCGCCATCACCGACGTAGCAGTCACGATCATCGAGGTCAACGAGGCCTTTACCCGCATTACCGGCTACAGCCGCGCCGAGGTGCTGGGCAAGAATCCGCGCATCCTGAAATCGGGCCGTCAAAGCACACAGTTCTATTTAGCCATGTGGGCCGGTCTGGTCCAGAAAGGTGAATGGCGCGGTGAGATATGGAACCGGCACAAGAACGGCGAGGTCTACGCCGAGATGCTCAACATCAACGCCGTGCGCGACGACCACGGTGGCATCCAGAATTACGTCGCACTGTTCTCCGACATCACCGCGCTCAAGGTCCAACAAAGTCAACTCGAACACATCGCCCACTTCGATGCCCTGACTGGCGCACCCAACCGCCTGTTGCTGGCCGACCGTCTACACCAGGCCATGTCTCAGGCGGCACGTCACGGACAAAAGCTGGCGGTGGCGTTTATCGATCTTGACGGTTTCAAGACCGTCAACGACCGCTACGGTCATGAAGCCGGCGACCAATTGCTGATCGCCGTGACCAGCCGTATGAAGCAGGCCCTGCGCGACGGCGACAGCCTCGCCCGCCTGGGCGGCGACGAGTTCGTCGCCTTGCTGCTCGATCTGACCGATGCGGCCGCCAGCGTACCTATTCTTAACCGCCTGCTCGAGGCCGTGGCCGAGCCGGTCCGGCTTGGCGACATCGACCTTCAGGTCACAGCCAGCCTGGGCGTTACCTTTTACCCGCAAGAGGACGAGGCAACGGACGATCAACTACTGCATCAGGCCGACCAGGCCATGTATCGGGCCAAGCAGGCCGGCAAGGGCCGCTACTGTTTCTTCGACGCTGCACAGGACCGGGATTCGCCAGTCGCCGAGTCACCAGTCGCCGAGCCCTGACCAGGCGCGCATTGTGTAGTCGGCTTTCAACCCGACAACACGGGTTCCATGACCGGGCGGTTTTGCCGGTCGGACCTAGGTCGGACGTAGGTCGGGCTTCAGTCCGACTCTCCCCGCCCGACGAACGTGGCCACCACGGTGTAGTCGCCCCAACTATCGCCCCCGGTAACGCAAACCGGGCCGGCGCGGACCCAGGCGTGGGCTCGGAGCGTGCCATCCGGTTCCTTGCCAACCCCGTAATACAGCGCATAGGGAATCTTGTACCCGCCCATCCAGACCCGGGCGACGATGGCCTGTTCATGACACAGCGCCCGCCACGGCGGCAGCGGCAGGCAGCAGCTCCGGCAAGGGAATATCGCTGACGGCCATGAGGCCGTAGAGCCGGTAATGGTACATACGCTTCTAGGAGCCTGTCGGACTTGAAGAATCGAAGCGAAAAATTGTCTGAACGAGGACAGATTTCGACGATTTCGCTGGGCAATAGCCGTTCTATTGCCCAAGAAAGCGGCGGAATATGGGCCGTTCCGACGATTTTGCAGCCGATTCCCTTTAAGTCCGACAGGCTCCTAGCGCTCAGGGGCGTCTGGAATCTTGCCCCGCTGCCGCAGCAGTTCAATGATCTGTTTAACGCAGCCGACCAGGTCATGAGTAGTATCGATGGTCAGCTCGGGTTTTTCCGGGGCTTCGTAGGGCGCGGTGATGCCGGTGAAGTTTTTAACCTCGCCCAGCCTGGCCTTTTTGTAGAGGCCTTTGACGTCGCGTTGTTCGCAGACCGCCAACGGGCACGCGCAATAAACCTCCAGTAATTCGCCGTGGCCCATCAGCCCACGCACCCGTTGCCGGTCGGCGCGGTAGGGGGAGATGAAGGCGGTGAGGACGATGATGCCGGCCTCCATGAACAACTTGGCAACCTCACCGATGCGCCGGATGTTTTCCTGGCGCTCAGCATCGCTAAAGCCCAGGTCGCCGCACAGGCCGTGACGGACGTTATCGCCATCGAGCACATAGGTGCGGCAACCCATTCGATGCAGTTCTTCCTCCAGCGCATGGGCCAGGGTGGATTTGCCTGAGCCGGACAGGCCGGTGAACCAGATGACGCAACCCGCGTGGCCGTTCATGGCCTCGCGCCGGGCGCGGGTAACGCTGGCATGATGCCAGACGACGTTGGTGCTGGCGGCTGCGATGGATCGCCCGCCAGCCTTGCTTTCGGCGCTATCGGCTTGGCGTTTCATTGATCTTCACGACCGGCGCCGATTACGTCGCCTGGCCAGGCACATAGTCCTGCCCGGCCCGGCCGAGCCAGTAACCGTCGCACGGGGCACCGGGCATAAGGTCTTGCAGTGCCATGCCGACGCGCGCGGCTTTTTCGCCATCGAGCGCGGCCCGATAATGGCCTACCACCTGATCCATGTGCCGGGATTGCGGCGACAGTCTCAGGACACCGGCGCCGGCATCGGTCAATTCGGCCAGACGGTGAGCCAGGGTATAGACATGGGCGGATTGGGTCTGAATGCCATTCATGGTCAGGAAGGTCTCGCCTTCCCGGGTATTCAGGGTGAGTCCATCCGGATGGTCAAGACAGCGGAACTGGCAGTCATCTTTCTGCAGGTTGTAATGCCGGGCAGTGAAGCAGCGCGCCGAATAGGCCAAGGGCAGGCGACCATAGGCGAACACTTCAGTCACCATACCGTCCGGCACCGACATGGCCTTGAGCATGGCGTGGTTCATCTCCACCGGCGGCAGCCAACGCTGCGCGCCCGATTCCGCCAGGATGGCCAGGGTTTCCGGGTTATAGACGTTTAGAGTCGGCCCCGCGATAAAGGCCGTACCCGCCTGAACGCAAAGCCGAACGGCACCATAGTCGTTGGCCTCAATCTTGAACCGGCCATTACCGGTGATCTTGCGCAGCGTTTTCAGGTCCGATTCGGACTCGATCAGCGACAAGGTGGACAGAACGACTTCCTTACCGGCGGCTTCGAGTCGGTCGGCCAGATCAAGCCAATCCTGCAGGCGCAGCAAATGGCGGCGCGAACATACGGTTTCCCCGAGGTAGACGATGTCCACCGGCCACTTGGCGGCAGCTTCGTAAAACGCCAAGGTGTCTTCGCTGGACCAGTAGTAAAGAAGCGGGCCAAGGGCAAGTTTCATGGCTATTTCCAGGGACGGTAGTAGGCGCCGAGGGTGTGCATACTGCCTTCGGAGACTTTGTCCAGTTGGGCGGTCCAGGCCGGCTTGCTGGCAAAGATGGCCGGCGCGCTTTTGACCGAATCGATGGCCGCGCGCCAGACCTGGGTGACCTGGGCGACATAGGCCGGACTGCGTTGACGGCCTTCGATCTTGATCGCCGCTATGCCCAGGCGCAGCATCTCGGGCAGCATGTCCAGGGTATTGAGGCTGGTGGGTTCTTCCAGTGCGTAATAGGTCTCGCCCCGGACCTCGAAGCGGCCTTTGCACAGGGTCGGGTAACCGGCCTTTTCATTGTCGGCATAGCGGTCAATGAGGATGCCATTGAGCCGGGTCTCCATGCCTTTGGCCGTCTGTTCCCAGCGCACCGCGTGACCTGGCGAACAGGCGCCGAAGGTATTGGGTGAGTCGCCGCAGGCATAGGACGACAGCAGACAGCGGCCCTCGACCATGACGCACAGACCACCAAAACCGAATAGTTCGATCTCGACCTCGGTATTGGCCAGGACGTTTTCCACCTGGGCCAGGGAAAGCACCCGCGGCAGCACGGCCCGGCGAATGCCGAAGCGCTCCTGGTAAAAGTTTATAGCTTCGTAATTGGTCGCCGAACCCTGCACGGACAGGTGCAGACGCAGCGCCGGGTGGGTCTTGCGGGCATAGGCCATGAGCCCGGCATCGGCCAGGATGACGGCATCGACGCCCAGTTCCGCCGCCTTGTCCACTGCGGTGTGCCAGCGGTCCAGGGTAGCCGGCTGGGGGTAGGTATTCAACGCCATGAACACCTTGCGGTTGTGTGCCTTGGCGTAACGGATACCCTCGGCCAAGGTCTTCGCGTCGAAGTTGAGCCCGGCGAAGTTGCGGGCATTGGTGTTGTCCTTGAGGCCCAGGTAGACGCCATCGGCGCCGTGGTCGACGGCGGCCTTCAGGGCCGGCAGGCTACCCGCCGGGCAGATTAATTCCAACAATGACTCACGCGGCATGGCGGATGTCCCGATTGATCGTTCCAACGCAGCTTCCCTGGCGGGTCTTGCGCCGTTTCAATTCGTTTTCGATGCCGTTCAGCACCGCCCATTTCCGTTGACACCAGGCGGGCGCGAGCAGGACATCGGCGGGCGCGGTACCGGTGACCCGGTGGTAGGTGATGCACTCCGGCGTGCGCTCGATCAGGTCGGCGGCGAGCCGAATGTAGTCGTCCATGGCCATGGGGCTGTACTCGCCCAACCGCCACTGATGGGCCAGCAGGGTGTGTTTTACGACATGGAGTGGATGCAATTTCAGCCCATCCGTGCCCACGTCCAGGACGCGATTGAGGGTTTCACGGCCATGCCAATCGGTTTCGCCCGGCAGCCCCAGTATCAGGTGAGTGCAGACCGGCAAACCGCGCTGTCGAGCCGCCCGGCAGGTGGCGACATATTCGGCGAAGCCATGGCCCCGGTTCACCTTGGCCAGGCTTTCGTCGAAGGCCGATTGCAGACCCAGTTCAAGCCAGACCTCCTGGCCCTGGTCGCGGTAGCCTTCCAATAGGTCCAACACCGCCGGCGGCACGCAGTCGGGCCGGGTCCCGATCGCCAGGCCGATGACGCCCGGATAGGCCAGCGCCTGGTCATACAGCTTGCGCAGTTCCTCAACGTCGGCATAGGTGTTGGTGTAGGCCTGGAAATAGGCCAGGTATTTTTCCGCCCTGGTACAGCGCCCGACACCGAGCCGGCCGGACTGCATCTGTTCATCCAGTGATTTATGCAGACGCGCGCCAGGGCTGAAGGAGGCATTGTTGCAGAAGGTGCAGCCGCCGACGCCCTTGCTGCCGTCGCGGTTCGGGCAGGTAAAACCGGCGTCCAGGGCGATTTTATGGACGCGCTGACCATACCGCGCGAGCAGCCATTGGCCAAAGGTGTTAACTACGTCTGAGAGTGGCATGATGGATTGAGACCTGAATGGCAAAAAGATACCACGGCGTGGCTACCCTGGCTAATGTACCTTGCCCTGTCGGCTTGATATCCGTCGCGCAATCGGCACCGAAATTACTCCACCGAGGGCGGGAGAAAGCCGTATCATCGGCCATCTTGAGCCCAGAATTTAGGGCCAAAAAATAAACTTACTGACTTTGAATGACGACGAAATGCATTGATGACTTCCGCCTGCGCTTTGGCAAGCGGGAACTGGTTCCAATCGTGATCGGCGCGATGGGCGTCGATATTTCCACCGCCGAATTGGCCCTGGAGGCGGCGCGCCTGGGCGGCATAGGACATATTTCCGACGCCATGCTGCCTGCGGTATCGGATCGACACTATCAAACCAGCTTCGTCAAGGACAAGCTGAGGCAATACAAGTACAACGTACCCAACTCCGACAAGTCCGAGGTCAAGTTCAATCTTGGCCAACTTGAAGAGGCGACTCGATTGCACGTGAGCCGAATCATGGCAGCCAAGCAAGGTGAAGGCATGGTCTTCATCAACTGCATGGAAAAGCTCACCATGAACGCGCCCAAGGAGACGATCAGGGTGCGGCTCAGCGCGGCACTGGATGCCGGAATCGATGGCATTACCCTGGCGGCCGGACTGCACCTTGGCTCTCTTGCCCTGATCGAGGATAACCCCCGGTTTCGGGATGCCAAGATCGGCATCATCGTGTCCTCGTTGCTGGCACTGCAACTCTTCATACGCAAAAGCAACCGCACTGGCCGGTTACCCGATTATGTCGTGGTGGAAGGACCGCTGGCAGGCGGCCACCTTGGATTTCGCCTGGACGACTGGATGCAGTACGACCTGGCCACCATAGTGGCCGAGATTAGCGCCTGGTTGAAGGCCGAGCAGATCGACATACCGATCATTCCCGCCGGCGGTATTTTCACCGGCATGGATGCAGTACATTTCCTGGAAAACGGCGCTGCGGCGGTGCAAGTCGCCACCCGCTTCACAGTGACCCAGGAATGCGGCCTGCCCGACTCGGTCAAGCAGGAGTATTTCAAGGCCAACGAGGACGACATCGAGGTCAACAGTATCTCGCCCACGGGTTATCCCATGCGCATGATAAAGAGCAGTCCCGGCATTGGCGCAGGCACCCACCCCAATTGCGAATCCTTCGGTTATCTGCTCAATGCCAATGGCCGCTGCGCCTATATCGACGCCTATAACCGCGAGGTCGCGGCCCATCCTGCCTCGAAGAAGATCAAGGTCTACGACAAGACCTGCCTGTGCACCACCATGCGAAATTTCGATATCTGGACCTGCGGACATTACGCCTATAGACTGAAAGACACCTCCCGGAAAGAGGCCGACGGCAACTATCGTCTGCTCAGCGCAGAACATGTGTTCAAGGACTACCAGTTCAGCAAAGACGACAAGATCGCGCTGCCTTAGAGGCACATCACCTGACCTCCTCCATTACAGAAAGCCCACCCATGAACCCTATTTCCATGCCCATACACCATAAACGGCTGCCCCTGGCCGTCATGATCGGCTGTCTGTTCTCGGGGCTTCGACTCTGGCACTCGCCCAGGACAACAACGGCGGTACGCTCGCCTATCGCAGTGATCGCGGTTACGTCGGATTAGGCGTGGATGAATCGGGGAATATCACCGGCGAGGTCAAATACTTGCTTTCTGGCGGCGCCACAACCGGCACAGTCGGCGAACTATGGGCCGACAACGGCAGCGGCGGCCTGAAGCTGTCCTACAACTGGATACCGGCAATGGCCGACGGCAAACAGGATGTCAACAAGGCCATCCGCAAGATCTTCGGTGCCGTGGATCAGAACGCCATGGACGACCGCAAACTCACCCTGGGCGCCGGGCTGGAAAACGGCAACGGCCAACTAGCCGGTTATTTATCCCACTCGCTCACCGGCAGCCGCCAACTGGCCACGCAGTACCTCACCTCGACCGCCACGGTCAGCGGCAACGATGGCAGCGGCCACCCATACCTCGACACCACTACCCAGTTGACCGCCATCGACGCCTACGAACACCCCTTCGACTGGGGCGTCGGCGTCCGGGCCGGACGTTACCTGTCACAATATGGCCTGCAACATTGGCACCGAGGCTTACAACATGAAGCTTTCGACCCGGCGGGCCGAGTCGGTGAAGAAATACCTGGTCGATCAGGGCCATATCCCGCAAAACGACATCGTTGCCATCGGCAAGGGCGAACGCGACCCGATCTATCCCAACACCCCCGCCACTCGCTACAAAAACCGCCGGGTCGATCTGGAATTCCTGACCTATGTAACCAAGGAAGAACAGGTCAAGGTTATGCTCCCAGCCTCGCAGCAAGCCACCCCAGAGCGCGTGACGGCGGCCCCCTTCTCATACACCATCAGCGATGGCCGAGGCGGCACCTCCAGCGCCACGGTCACCGTGGTCGATCCCTGAGATAAGCCTTGGCGCGCCAAGGCCGCTGGGACATCTTCTGCACGGTCATCGATAATTACGGTGACATTGGCATTACCTGGCGGCTGGCCCGGCAACTGGTCCGGGAACACAATATCCAGGTGCGTCTGTGGGTGGACGATCTGGAGAGCTTCCGCCATCTCCGCCCGGAAATCCGCCCCGACCTGGATAGACAAACCATCTTCGACGTCGATGTTTGCCGCTGGCGCACACCGTTTCCCAATAGCGAACCTGGCGCGGTGGTAATCGAGGCCTTGGCCTGCCATCTGCCCATTGAATTCGAGCAGGCCATGGCGCGGCAGCCAGTCAAACCGGTCTGGATCAACCTGGAATACCTGAGCGCGGAGAATTGGGTAGCCGGCTGTCATGGCCTGCCATCGCCTCACCCCAGGTTGCCGTTGACCAAGTTCTTTTTCATGCCGGGTTATGTGCCGGGCACCGGTGGCGTGCTCAGAGAGGCCGCCTTGCTTCGGCAACGCGACGCGTTTCTCACCTCCAGCGAGGAACAGGATGCCTTCTGGCGCACGCTGGGCGTGCCGCCCCGCCAAACCGGTGAGCTGCTGATTTCACTGTTCAGCTATGAAAACCAGGCCATCGGCGGTCTGCTTTCATCCTGGGCCGAAGGCAGTGAGCCTATCCGCTGTCTGGTCCCGGTGGGCAAAGGATTGGGCGATGTTGCCCAGTTCTTCGGCCGTACTGGACTAGAGGTCGGCGCCAGCCTGAGGCGCGGCAATTTGACCGTTCATTGCCTGGCCATGCTCGATCAGGATGCGTATGACCGCCTGCTCTGGGCCTGCGACTGCAATTTCGTGCGGGGTGAGGACTCATTCGTGCGTGCCCAATGGGCCGGCAAACCGCTTATCTGGCAGGCCTACCGCCAAGAGGCGAATGCCCATGGAGCCAAAATCGAGGCCTTCATAACGCTTTATTGCCAGGCTATGGCGCCTGAGTGCACTGACGCGCTACGCCGGTTATGGCGGGCATGGAACGAGGACGGCCACGCCGGTGCGGCCTGGCCAGCATTCTGGTCGCATCGTGGCCAATTGACCGAGCAAGCGACCGGCTGGCTAACGCGGCTACAGGCAATAGGCGATCTGGCCGGTAATATAGTGAAATTCTGTAATGAAAAATCAAAATAAAAGTTATAATTGCCGGCTTTTTACAGCCTCACTCATTGCAGATTAAACCATGAAAACCGCACAGGAACTCCGCGCCGGCAATGTCATCATGGTGGGTAGCGACCCACAGGTGGTGCAAAAGGCCGAATTCAGCAAATCCGGCCGCAACGCCTCCGTAGTCAAGATGAAGATGAAGAACCTGCTCACCGGCACCGGCACCGAGACCGTGTACAAGGCCGATGAGAAGTTCGAAACCGTCACGCTGGACCGTAAGGAATGCACCTACTCCTACTTCGCCGACCCCATGTATGTGTTCATGGATGGCGAATATAACCAGTATGAGATCGAGGCCGATAACCTGGGCGACATACTGAACTACCTGGAAGATGCCATGCCTTGCGAGGTGGTGTTCTACGACGGCAAGGCCATCACCGTGAATATGCCGCCTTACGTCGTGCGAGAGGTCGAGTACACCGAGCCGGCCGTCAAGGGCGACACCTCTGGCAAGGTCATGAAGCCGGCCCGAATCAAGCCCACCAGCCATACCATTGCGGTGCCCGCCTTTGTCGAAATTGGCGACAAGATCGAAATCGATACAGCGACCGGCGAATATCGCAACCGGGTAAAGTAAGCGTTTCAAATTCGATTTCCGCCCCCGCAAAGGCGTGGGGCGGGAATGATGGCTAAAGCAAAAAACCGCCTCATGAGGCGGTTTTTTGTTAGATGCAGGTCAGACGCTTAGGAGCCGAGAAATAATAACTTGGACAATTATGGCTACGTTGGCCGGATGCGATGCAAGGTGCCGGCCGCGCCGCATGGCCATTCCCTGCAAGCAACCGGCAACGCGGCAGCGCGCCAGACAGCGCGGCCAGAATGTTCGGGTTATTGTTTCTCGGCTCCTAAGGCTTCGCTTTGTCCATCCTCGCCTTCATCCAGGCTTTCCGACTCAGCTACCCGCTGCAAGCCGGACAGCTTTTCGCCCTTGTCCAGATTAATCAGGGTGACGCCCTGGGTGGTGCGGCCCATTTCGCGTATCTCGCTGACCCGGGTGCGAATCAAGACGCCGCCGGTAGTAATCAGCATGATCTCGTCGCTCGGGTCGACCAAGGTCGCCGCCACCACCCTGCCGTTGCGCTCGCTGGTCTGGATGGCAATCAGGCCCTGGCCGCCACGATTGTGTCGGGTGTATTCGGCGACCGGGGTGCGCTTGCCATAGCCATGTTCGGTCGCGGTCAGCACCGACTGCGCCTCGCTCTCGGCCACCAATAGCGCGATCACCTTGCCATTTGCCGGCAGTCTTACGCCACGCACGCCGCGCGAATCGCGGCTAGTTGGTCGCACGTCATTCTCGTCAAAGCGGTTGGCCTTGCCTTCGTCGGTGAACAGCATGACGTCATGCTGGCTATCGGTAATGGCCACGCCGATCAGGTAGTCGCCCTCGTCCAGGCGCACGGCGATGATGCCATTGGAACGCGGCCGGGAGAACTCGGCCAAGGAGGTCTTCTTGACGGTACCATTGGTGGTAGCCATGAAAATATAGTGCTGGTTGTCGAATTCCTTGACCGGCAGGATGGCCGTAACCTTCTCGCCTTCGTCCAACTTGAGCAGGTTGACGATGGGCTTGCCCCGGCTAACGCGACCACCCTGCGGCACTTCATAGACCTTGAGCCAGAACATCCGGCCTTGATCGGTAAAGCACAGTATGTAGTCGTGGGTGTTGGCCACGAACAAGTTCTCGATGAAGTCCTCTTCCTTGGTCGCCGCCGCCTGCTTGCCGCGACCGCCACGCTTCTGGGTGCGGTATTCATCGATCGGCTGCGATTTTATGTAGCCGGTGTTGGACAGGGTGACCATCACGTCTTCCGGCGTAATCAGGTCTTCCAGGTTGAAACCGGCGGCGTTCTCGACGATCTCGCTACGGCGCTTGTCGCCGAACTGATTGCGTATCGCGGTCAGTTCCTCGCTGATGATCACCGTGACCCGTTCCGGCTTGTCAAGGATGTCGAGCAGGTCGGTGATGCGGTCCATGACCTCGCGGTACTCGGACAGCACCTTGTCCTGCTCCAGGCCGGTCAGTCGCTGCAAACGCAGGTCCAGGATGGCCTGGGCCTGGACATCGGACAGGTGATAGCCATCCTTGCGCAGACCATATTCAGGCGCCAGGCCAAAGGGCCGATAGGCCTCGCCGCTGGCGGCGCGGGAGAGCATCTCTTCGACCAGGGTCGAGTGCCAGACCCGGCCCATCAGGCCGGCCTTGGCATCGGCCGGGGTCGACGCCGCCTTAATCAGGGCGATGATCTCGTCGACATTGGCCAGTGCCACCGCCAAACCTTCCAGGACATGACCGCGATCGCGCGCCTTCTTCAGCTCGAACTTGGTACGCCGTGTGACCACCTCGCGCCGGTGACGCAGGAACGCCTCCAGCATCTGCTTAAGGTTCAATAGCCGTGGCTGCCCTTCAAGCAGGGCCACCATGTTCATGCCGAAGGTATCCTGCATCTGGGTATGCTTGTACAGGTTGTTGAGGATCACCTCCGGCATCTCGCCGCGCTTCAGTTCGATCACCATGCGCATACCGGACTTATCCGACTCGTCGCGAATCTCGGAGATGCCCTCGATAGCCTTCTCGCGTACCAACTCGCCGATCTTGGCGCACAGGTTGGCCTTGTTCACCTGGTAGGGCAGCTCGTCGACGATGATGGCCTGACGGCCATTCGACTTGTCGATGTCCTCGAAGTGGCACTTGGCCCGCATCACCACCCGGCCGCGGCCGGTGCGGTAGCCCTCGCGCACACCGTCAACGCCGTAAATGATGCCGGCAGTCGGGAAGTCGGGCGCGGGGACGATGTCGATCAACTCGTCGAGGGTGATCTCGGGCCGTTCCAGTACCGCCAGGCAGGCGTCGACGATCTCGTTCAGATTGTGTGGCGGAATGTTGGTCGCCATGCCCACCGCGATGCCGGACGAGCCGTTAATCAGCAGGTTGGGAATCTTGGCCGGGAGAATCAAGGGCTCGTGTTCGGAACCATCGTAGTTGGGGCCAAAGTCAACCGTCTCCTTGTCGATGTCGGCGAGCAGCTCGTGGGCGATCCTGGCCATGCGGATTTCGGTGTAACGCATGGCCGCTGCGTTGTCGCCGTCAACCGAGCCGAAGTTACCCTGACCATCGACCAGCGGGTAACGCAGGGAGAAATCCTGGGCCATGCGGACGATGGTGTCGTATACCGCCGTGTCGCCGTGCGGGTGGTACTTACCGATCACGTCACCGACGATACGGGCCGACTTCTTGTAGGCCTTGTTCCAGTCGTTCGACAGCTCGTGCATGGCGAACAAAACGCGCCGGTGTACCGGCTTGAGACCGTCCCGCACATCGGGCAGTGCGCGGCCCACGATCACGCTCATGGCATAGTCGAGGTAGGAGCGGCGCATCTCCTCTTCGAGGCTGACAGGAAGTGTCTCTTTGGCGAATTGTTCCATGGCGGGGTTTTATGTCGTTATCGGTCTGATAAAACAGGCGAATTTTACCACGAAAGCCCCATCGGACTGAGCTTTGCGCTTGTCTTGTGGCGTTTGCATGAATAGCATTCGGCCATGCACAACCAAACCGTAGTAGACCTTCGTATCGACGCCGACTGGATCGTGCCTGTGGAACCTGCGGGTATGGTCCTGGAGCACCACAGCCTGATCGTCGGCGAGAACAAGATTCAGGACATTCTGCCCAGTCACGAGGCGGATACCCGCTATCTGTTCCGGGAGCGTATACGGCTTCCAGGTCACGCCTTGATACCGGGCTTGGTCAACCTGCATGGCCACGCCGCGATGGCGCTGCTGCGCGGCTTTGCCGACGATTTGCCGCTGATGAGCTGGCTGAATGAGCGCATCTGGCCGGCCGAAAGCCGCTGGCTGTCACCGGAGTTCACCCTGGACGGCAGCCGCCTGGCCTGCCTGGAGATGTTGAAGGGCGGCATAACCTGTTTTAACGACATGTACTTCTTCCCGGACGCCACTATCGAGGCGGCGCTGGAAGCGAGGATGCGGGTCGCGGCGGGCATCATAGCGATCGATTTTGCCTCGGCCTGGGCGGCCGATCCGGATGGCTATCTGCAAAAAGGCATGGAGATCAGGGACGCCTACCGAGACCAGCCCCTGGTGTCCTTCTGCCTGGCACCGCATGCACCCTACTCCTGCGGCGACAAGACGCTGGAGAAGGTGCAGACCCTGGCCGACCAACTGGACCTGCCGATCCACATGCATGTGCACGAGACCCACGAGGAGATTCACCAGAGTATCGAGCGGTTCAAGGTCAGGCCGCTGGAGCGCCTGCGCCGGCTCGGTCTGCTCGGCCCCCAATTCATCGGTGTCCATGCAGTACACCTGCTGGACGAAGAAATCGCCCTGCTGGCGGAGCAGGGCTGCCATATCGCTCACTGTCCCACCTCCAACCTCAAGCTCGGCTCGGGCGTGGCACCCAAGACCAAACTGCTGGAGGCCAACATCAACGTCGGCGTCGGCACCGATAGCGCTGCCAGCAACAACCGGCTCGACGTGTTCGCGGAAATGCGCCTGGCCGCACTGCTGGCCAAAGGCATATCGGGCCGCGCCAACGCCGTGCCGGCACACACCGCCTTGGCCATGGCCACTCTGAACGGTGCCAAGGCCCTGGGCCTGGACGGCCAGATCGGCTCGCTGACGCCAGGCAAACAAGCCGACATCGTCGCCGTCGACCTGTCAGGTGCCGCCACCCAACCCTGCTACGACCCGATCTCCCAACTGGTCTACAGCGCCGGGCGCGACCAAGTACGACACGTCTGGGTCGCCGGCGAAATGGTGGTCAAGGATGGTCGCTGTCTCAGCCTCGACGAGACCGCTATCGTTCGCCGCGCCCACCAGTGGCGGGAGAAGATTGCCGCCGGGCAGGTCGAAACAAAGATCGTTCAGAACTAACCTCTTCCAGTCGCCAATCACCCGGCTCGATGTCATCCAGGGTCCAGTCACCGATGCGCCAGCGAATCAGGCGCAGGGTCGGTGCTCCAACCCTGGCGGTCATACAGCGAATCTGCCGGTTCTTACCCTCGGTAATGGTTATTTCCAGCCAACTGGTCGGGAGCGCTTTGCGGAATCGTATGGGCGGATCGCGCGGCCAAAGGCCGGTCGGTTCGGCGATGCGACGCACCTTGGCTGGACGGGTGACGAAATCACCCAGATCAATGCCGCAACGTAAGGCTTACAGTGCATCATCGCCCGGTTCGCCCTCGACCTGGGCCAGATAAGTTTTCCCCTTGGCAAAGCGGGGATGGGCCAAACGATCCTGCAATCGACCGTCGTCGGTTAAGACCAGCAAGCCTTCACTATCGGCATCCAACCGACCCGCCGCATAGAAGCCGGGCAGTCCGATGTACTCCGCCAACCCCAAGCGACCCTGTTCAGAGGTGAACCGAGAAAGCACGCCATAGGGCTTGTTGAACAGGATGACACGGCTCATCGTCAACTACTGGTGTCGTGAATCAGACGCGGCCTTCATCATCCCCTGGCGGGGTCAGGCCATGGCGTCTAAAGATATCGAGCAGTTCATCGGCGAGCAGGCCCAGTTCCTCTCGCTGCTGCCACAAACCGTTCAACAACCGCTCTATGGATGGCGGTAAATCCCCGCTGTCGGGGGGGGGATTGGATTCCGAATACATCTCACACTCCTGTGGCATTCGCTTTCTTGTTGGTATAGCACAGGAGTGCAAGATAACAGGCTGCATATCGCTTACAGCCCGCGAGACCGCAAATCAGGCGGCCTGGATATTGGCGGCTTGCTTGCCCTTGGGTCCGTCAGTCACGTCAAAGGTGACGCGCTGGCCTTCCTTCAGAGACTTGAAGCCCTTCATGTTGATTGCCGAAAAATGGGCAAATACGTCTTCGCCACCGCCATCCGGGGTGATGAAGCCAAAGCCCTTAGAATCGTTGAACCATTTAACAGTGCCAGTGACCATACGAAACTCCATTAGGTTAAAAAATAATGTGTTTGGGCCAAGCCGACACCCCTTAACCTTCACTAAGGCAATAAGCCTCGAACTGCTCCAAACAGGCCTTTTTTACCCGCGACTAAAGCGGCCGTCAATCACCTTGAAAAAAAAAATTATGCACGCACAATAGCTTCAATCACACTGGCCATGATTCGAGATGCCCACTAGACGAGAGTGTGCGGTTTTACTGGAACCGAGAAAGACCGCCGCGGCGCCGCCGCCGATGTATAAGGTACTGTTGCTGAATGACGATTACACGCCTATGGAATTCGTGGTCGCCATACTGGAACGCTTTTTTGCCATGAACCGGGAAAAGGCCATCGCCATAATGCTGAAGGTCCATAATGAAGGCGCCGGAGTGGCTGGTATTTATCCGCGCGATATTGCTGAAACAAAGGTAAATCGGGTAATGGAGTTCGCCCGTGAACACCAGCATCCGCTGCAATGCGTGATGGAGGAGAGTCGATGATCGCCCAGGAATTAGAAGTCACGCTGCATATGGCCTTTATGGCCGCCCAGCAGAAGCGCCATGAGTTCATCACGGTCGAGCACCTGTTGCTGGCCATGCTGGACAACCCGTCGGCAGCCGAAGTCCTTCGGGCCTGCGCTGCCGATGTTGATACCCTGCGCCAGCAGCTCAGTGAGTTCATCGACCAGCACACGCCTCTGGTTCCTGGTACCGATGAGGTAGATACCCAGCCCACTTTGGGCTTCCAGCGAGTCATCCAGCGCGCGATATTGCATGTCCAATCGTCGGGCAAGAAGGAAGTCAACGGGGCCAATATCATGGTCGCCCTGTTCGGCGAAAAGGATTCCCATGCCTTGTATTTCCTCACTCAGCAAGGATTAACCCGTCTGGACGTGATCAATTACATCGCCCACGGCATCGCCAAGGCCCAGCAGGAAAACGCTTCTGGCAGCCCTGCCGATGGCGCGCATCAGGATAAGGACGATGAGGCGGCAGCAGCCAATGCCTCGCCGCTCGACGCTTATACCATCAACCTCAACGGCCAAGCAATGGCCGGCCGCATCGACCCCTTGATCGGCCGGGAGCGGGAGCTTGAGCGGGTCATTCAGACCTTGTGCCGGCGACGCAAAAACAATCCGCTGCTGGTCGGCGAGGCGGGCGTCGGCAAGACCGCCATCGCCGAGGGATTGGCCCGTCGGCTGGTGGAAAACAACATCCCCGAGGTATTGGCCGGCGCCACGGTGTACGCCCTGGACATAGGTGCCTTGCTGGCCGGGACAAAATATCGGGGTGACTTCGAACAACGCCTCAAGGCCGTTCTCAAACAACTCACGGCCAATCCGAAGGCCATTTTGTTCATTGACGAAATCCATACCCTGATCGGCGCCGGCGCGGCCTCAGGGGGCACGCTGGATGCCTCCAACCTGCTCAAGCCGACCCTCTCGTCCGGCCAGTTACGCTGCATCGGCGCCACCACTTATAACGAGTATCGCGGCGTTTTCGAAAAGGACCATGCCCTATCCAGGCGCTTTCAGAAGATTGATGTAGCCGAGCCCAGCATCGCTGAAACCGTCGCCATACTGCGCGGTCTGAAGTCCCGATTCGAATTGCATCATGGGGTCAAATACACCAATGCCGCCCTGGCCACCGCCGCCGAGCTATCGGCCCGCTACATCAACGACCGACATCTGCCGGACAAGGCGATCGACGTCATCGACGAGGCCGGCGCGGCCCAGCGCATCCTGCCCAAGACGCGGCAGAAAAAGGTCATCACCAACCGGGAGATCGAGGACATCATCGCCAAGATCGCCCGCATCCCGGCCAGGACTGTTGCGGTCGACGAACGCAATTCGCTCAGGACCCTGGATCGCGATCTGAAGACCGTTGTTTATGGCCAGGACAAGGCTATCGACGCACTGGCCAATGCCATCAAAATGGCCCGCTCGGGCATCGGCAATCCACAAAAGCCGATTGGCTCCTTCCTGTTCACCGGTCCCACCGGGGTGGGTAAGACCGAGGTCGCCCGCCAGCTCGCCTATACCCTCGGCATCGAACTGATCCGTTTCGACATGTCCGAGTACATGGAGCGCCATGCCGTCTCCCGTTTGATTGGCGCGCCGCCGGGCTACGTTGGTTTTGAACAGGGTGGTCTGCTGACCGAGGCGATCACCAAAACCCCCTACGCGGTACTGCTTTTGGACGAGATCGAGAAGGCCCACCCGGACATCTACAACGTGCTGCTTCAGGTCATGGACCACGGCACGCTGACCGACAACAACGGCCGCAAGGCGGACTTCCGCAACGTAGTTGTCGTCATGACCACCAACGCCGGCGCCGAGGCGCTGAACAAGACTGGCATCGGCTTCACCCTGCCCGAAAAGAAAGGGGATGAGTTGAGCGACATCAAGCGCCTGTTCAGCCCGGAATTTCGCAATCGTCTGGATGCCGTCATTTCCTTTGCCGCGCTCGATCAGGAGGTCATTCTCAAGGTCGTGGACAAGTTCCTGATGCAACTGGAAGAGCAGCTACATGCCAAGAAGGTGGAGGCCAATTTCACCGATGCCCTGAAGTCCTACCTGGCGAAGAACGGCTTCGACCCGCTCATGGGCGCCCGGCCGATGGCCCGGCTGATTCAGGACACCATCCGCAAGGCGCTGGCCGACGAACTACTGTTCGGCCGACTGGCGGCTGGCGGCGAGGTCACGGTCGATATCGACGAGAACGGCAAGATCACGCTGGTGTTTCAGGAAGAAGCGGCACTAGTGTCGTGAATCACGACACTAGTCTGACCTTCAGTGCGCGCTGTTGAACAGCCGGAAGAAATTCCGGCTGGTTGCCTCGCCCAAGTCTTCCGGGCGCTGGCCGCGTAATTCGGCGACGAACTCCCCCACTTTGCGAACATAAGCAGGCTCGTTGCGCTTGCCGCGATACGGCACCGGAGCCAGATAGGGCGAGTCGGTCTCGATCAGCATCCGGTCCAGCGGCGTCTTGCGTGCAACCTCCTGAATGACGGCGGCACTCTTGAAGGTGACGATGCCGGAAAACGAGATATAAAACCCCAGGTCCAGCGTAGCCTGGGCGATGGCCCAGTTTTCAGTGAAACAGTGCATGACCCCCGATGCCGCCGCCGCATTTTCCTCGCGCATGATCGTCAGGGTATCCTCAGCCGAGTTGCGCGTGTGGATGATGAGCGGCTTACCGGCCTCGCGCGCCGCCCGGATATGCACACGGAAACGTTCGCGCTGCCAGTCCGCCGTTTCCCGTGCCTGACGGTAATAATCCAGCCCAGTCTCACCAATCGCCACGACCTTGGGATGACTGGCCAGTTTCACCAATGTCGCGACATCCGGTTCGGCCGCGTCCCAGTGGTCGGGATGCACCCCCACCGAGGCGTAGATATTGGCGTGGGTCTCGGCTAGGGCCAGGATGTGTGGCAAGTTTTCCAGGTCGACCGAGACACAGAGCGCATGGCTGACCTCGGCCGCCCGCATATGGGCCAGCAACGGCTCGACGCCTTCGTCGAAATCGGGGAAGTTAATGTGGCAGTGGGAGTCGATAAACATGGGTGAGAGTGGGCAGGGGATTCCCCTCACCCAGCGCTAAATTACATCGTGTGGGTCGGACGGGTTGCCTTTATGGCATTGCCCAGGATGTTCTCGATCTTGGTGCGAACGATGGTCGATACCTCATTGTCGTCGAGCTGAACCCCAATGCCCTGCTGCCGGTTACCCTGGGCGCCGGCGGGCGTAATCCAGACCACCCGGCCCGAGAGGGGTAGTTTGGTCGGGTCGTCCATCAGGGAAAGCAGTATGTAGACCTGATCGCCCATTTGATGCAGACGGGCAGTTGGTACGAACAGGCCGCCATGCCTTAAAAATGGCATGTAAGCGGCATAGAGCGCTGTCTTTCCCTTGATATCAAGCGACACCATCCCGGCGCGACCGCCCATTTGGCCAAGCGCATTATCGTCCATGCCCAATCTCCATCGCTTCAAGGTAACTTATCAGCCACGATTCTAGCAACAACTGGCCGTTTAGCGGGTGCTTAAGCCAGCGCCCCGCAGCCAGTAATTCTTGCTGCAACCGCCACAGAGCAACCGGCCGCGCCCGCCTGGCCAGCCTTTCCAGAACCGCCGTATGCTCGGGAAAATAGCGGGGAGCAACGGCGGCCTGAATGGCCAATAGGTCGAACAACCAGCGCGACAGCCAGCCCCAGCTTTCATCCAGGCGTTGCTGGAATTCCTGGGCCAATTTCGATAATGAGACGGCATTCGTATCGACCAGTGCGGTCAGAAAACGCTGGCGTCGTTGCAGTCGCTCCGGCTCAGAGCAATCGACCGCCAGCAAAGGCGCACCACCGACCTCATCCAGCGCGGCGGCGGCTTGCGCCAAGCCTTGCTCCTGCAGCCAGGTTCGCGCCTGATCGCGGGCGGGCAGGGCGAACGCCAGTTTCCGGCATCGAGAGCGCACGGTGGCCAGAAGCCGGCGCGGCTGGTGGGCGACCAGGATCAGCAGAACCCCGGCCGGAGGCTCTTCCAGGGTCTTGAGAAGGGCGTTGCCGGCCGCCTGATTCATCGCCTCGGCCGGCTGAATCACCACCACCCGCCAGCCGCCCTGATGCGAAACCAGCCCTATGAAGTCGCCTAGCTCCCTGATCTCTCCAATGCCTATCAGTTTGCCGGTCTTCTTGCCGCTGTCGTCTTCCGAGCCGGACTCGGATGTCGGCTGCAAACGCCTGAAATCTGGATGGGCGCCCTGCTCGAACCAACCGCAGGACTTGCATCGGCCGCAGGCGCCGGTCTCTTCGGGCGCCTCGCATAGCAACCATTGCGCCAGGGCCGAGGCGAAATCCCGCTTACCGACGCCCTTGGGTCCTTGCAGCAGCAGGGCATGGGGCATCCTGGCACGGTCCCGCGTCAGCGCTTGCCAGAGCGGAAAATTCCAGGGCTGCACGTTCACAACGCCTCCACTATTGCCGCCAACCGGGTACGAACCTCAGCCAACGTCCGGCTGCCATCGATAACCCGGACCCGGTCCGGGAAACGCCTGGCCCGGCTCAGGTAGGCGGCCCTGACCCGGGCGTGAAAATCCATCTTTTCCAGCTCGAAACGATCCGGCGCGCGGGTTGCGTTCAAACGGGCCTGGGCCACGTCGTTAGGCACATCGAACAAGAACGTCAGATCGGGCTGCAAATCGCCTTGCACCCAACCTTCCAGTATCTCCAGCCGGGCCTCCGAGAGCCCGCGACCGCCGCCCTGATAGGCAAAACTGGCGTCGGTGAAACGGTCCGAGATGACCACATCGCCCCGCGCCAGACCCGGCCGGATAACCTGTTCTAGGTGCTCGCTCCGGGCGGCGAACATGATGAGCGTCTCGGTGTCCGGATGCATGGGCAGATGCAGGACGATCTCCCGGAGTCGTTCGCCGAGCGGCGTACCGCCAGGTTCGCGAGTCAGCACCACGTTGCGGCCCAAGGCACGGAAGCGTTCCGCCAGCCACTCTACATGGCTGCTCTTGCCGGCCCCGTCGATGCCTTCCAGGGTGATAAATAAACCACTCATGCCCCGCCCTTTATCTGATAGCGATAAACCGCGCGATTATGCTCGTCAAGGGTATTGGAGAACTGGTGTCGGCCGCCGCCCTTGGCGACGAAGTAGAGCGCCTTGCTGGTCGCCGGATGCAATACTGCGACCATGGCCAGTTCGCTCGGTAACGCAATCGGCGTCGGCGGCAAACCACGACGAGTATAGGTATTGTAGGGCGTATCGTTTTCTAGGTCCGTTTTATGAATGTTGCCGTCGTAACGGTCGCCCAAACCATAAATGACCGTCGGATCGGTCTGCAATGGCATGTCAATACGCAGCCGATTCAGGAACACGGCGGCGATCAAGGGCCGTTCGTCCGGGGTGCCGGTTTCCTTTTCCACGATGGAGGCCATGGTCAGCGCTTGATAAGGCGTTACATAGGGCAATCCCGAGGCCCTGCCCTGCCACGCGGCAGCCAGCCGCTTGCGCATCAGGTCATAGGCCCGGCGGTAGATATTGAGGTCGCTGTCGCCGCCATCGAAGTAGTAGGTATCGGGGAAAAACAGGCCCTCCGGATGGCTTTCACGCGGCGCCACGGCCTTGAGTATGGCCGCGTCGGTCATCCCCTTGGTGTCGTGACGGACATCGGCTCGGCCATCCAGTTCTGTCCGCATCTGGCGAAAGGTCCAGCCCTCCACCAGCGTCAGCTTACTCAGTTGCGTCTCACCCGAGGTAATCTTGTCGAGCAGTCGATAGGGACTCAGCGGCTTGTTGAACAAGTAGTTTCCCGCCTTGATCTTGTTGGCCTGACCGAGTATCCGGCCCAACGCCACAAACACCAGCGGATACTCGATCATGCCCTTGGCCTCCAGGTTATGGGCCACTGCCTTCAGCGAATTCCCCGATAGGATGGAAAGGTCCACAGGTAACCGCGCCGGCACCACCGGCCGGCTGCCATACCAACTCAGCCAAACGACCCCGGCGACCATGGTCAGCAACAACAGGCAGCCACTTAATTTTATCAACGCAAGTCCTCCAGGATGGCAGCGAAATCCGGCGGTCGAGACCAGCGCCGCTCGGCCAACGCGGAGACCCAGCGTACCCGGATCAGGCTATTGCTGAGCAAGACCGAATCGGCCGCCAACACGGCATCGAGGCCGAATCGGTCCACCTTGACATCAAGCCGTTCTATGAGCCGGCCCCGGCTAACGCCCGCCACGCCGCAGCGGTCGATGGCCGGGGTCCGCCAGACGCCACCATGACGAATGAACAGATTGCTCATCACCCCCGAGATCGCCAGACCATCGGTATCCAGCAACAACCCCTCATCGATCGCTGGATCGTCCCACTCCATCCTGGCCAGGACGTTTTCCAGGCGATTGAGGTGCTTGACCCCGGCCAGGCGAGGCTGATGTCCCAGCCTGAGGTCGCAAACTCGTAGCCGCATGCCGGTCTCTGCGAGTGGGTCGGGGAAGGCGGGCAGTGCCGAGGCGGCGACAATACGGGTCAACGACGGATTATTCGGTGGGCAATAACCACGCGGGCCGGGGCCGCGCGTGACCATCAGCTTAAGGACGGCATCGGGCCGGCGCGCACTCAACCAGGCTATATCCTGTTGCCAAACACCAGGCTCGGGCGCGGCCAGTCCCAGGCAGCGACAATCGCTTTCCAGTTTGACGAGATGGTCGCGCCACCATAGCGGCCGACCGCCTTCCATCCTGATGGTGCGGAATACGCCGTCGCCGAAGGCCAAGCCACGATCCAGAGGCGAAACCGATGCCTCCGGCGAACCGTTAATCAACACCAACGGTTCACTGGACGACATGATCTAAAAGGAAATTGGCCGGACGGGGATAGTCCGGCATCGAATCAAATCCGGCGGAACACCAGGCTACCGTTTGTACCGCCGAAGCCGAACGAGTTGGATACCACCACGTTGATCCTGGCCTGACGCGCTGTATTGGGCACATAGTCCAGGTCGCAACCTTCGCCGGGTTCGGCCAGGTTGATGGTGGGCGGAACGGCCTGGTTGACCACAACGAGGGCGCTAAACACCGCTTCCACCCCGCCCGCTGCACCCAATAGGTGACCGGTCATGGACTTGGTGGACGTGACCATGGTCTTGTAGGCATGATCGCCCAGAGCCAGCTTGACCGCCCTGGTTTCGGCCAGGTCGCCCAGCGGCGTGGAGGTACCGTGGGCATTGATGTAGTCCACCGCGTCTGGATTGACGCCGGCGTTCCGGAGCGCGTTGGTTATGGTCCGCGCGGCGCCGGAGCCGTCCTCTTTCGGCGCGGTTATGTGGTAGGCATCCGCGCCTTTACCATAGCCGGCCAGTTCGCAGTAGATGCGCGCACCGCGCGCCTTGGCATGTTCATATTCCTCCAACACCAGCACGCCGGCACCTTCGCCCAGCACGAAGCCGTCGCGATCCTTGTCCCATGGCCGACAGGCGGCGGCCGGATCGGCGTTGCGCGTAGACAGGGCACGGGCCGAGGAGAAGCCGCCGACCGCCAACGGGCAGACCGCCGCCTCGGCGCCGCCGGCCACCATCATATCGGCATCGCCGTACTCGATCATCCGGGCGGATTCGCCGATGGCATGGGTACCGGTGCTGCACGCCGTGACCATCGCCAGATTAGGCCCTTGCAGGCCGAACATGATGGACAGGTTGCCGGAGATCATGTTGATGATGGACCCGGGGATGAAGAACGGCGATATCTTCCTCGGTCCGTCGGCCAGATAGGTCGAATGGGTCTCCTCGATCAGCGGCAGGCCGCCGATACCAGAACCGATATTGACCCCGATCCGTTCGCGGTTGGCATCGGTCACCTCGATGCCGGAATCCTTGATGGCATCGATACCGGCCGCCAGCCCGTATTGAATAAAGAGGCCCATACGGCGGGCTTCCTTGGCTGACAGGTATTTGGCTACATCAAAGTTCTGGACCTCGCCGGCGATCTGCGAGGCCATGGCGGACGCATCGAACTTGCTGATGCGCACGATACCGGAACGGCCAGCCAGCAGATTTTGCCAGACCTCGACCACGGAATTGCCGACCGGGGAAATGACGCCCAGGCCGGTAACAACAACTCTGCGCTTGGACAATGGGACTCCTAAGCGGTTGATTTCAGCCCAGATGGGCGTTGACGTAGTCGACGGCTTGCTGAACGCTGGTGATTTTCTCGGCCTCTTCGTCCGGAATTTCGCACTCGAACTCTTCTTCCAGGGCCATCACCAATTCCACCGTATCAAGAGAGTCGGCACCCAGATCGTTGACGAAGGAGGACTCCAGCTTGACGTCCGCTTCGTTGGCGCCCAGTTGCTCGGCTACGATTTTCTTGACACGTTGTTCTATATCGCTCATTTACGTAAAGCTCCCTAAAGGGTAAGGACAAGATTCCGATACTGGATACTTAAGACATCGGAACCGCTGAAAAACCGTGGCATTCTAGCAAATTCGGCTTATTTGGTGAATCGGCCGAAAAAGCCCGCTAATCCATATACATACCGCCATTCACGTGGAGCGTGGCGCCAGTGATGTAGCTGGCCTGGTCAGAGGCCAGGAAGGCCACGGCCAGGGCGATGTCCTTGACGCTGCCCAGACGGCCCAGCGGGATATGCTGCAACAAGGCCTGGCGCTGGGCATCGGGCAGGGCGCGGGTCATATCGGTGTCGATGAAACCGGGCGCGACGCAGTTGACGGTGATGCCGCGGCTGCCAACTTCCCTGGCCAGGGTTTTGGAGAAACCCACCATGCCGGCCTTGGCGGCGGCATAGTTGGTCTGGCCGGGGTTGCCCATGGCACCCACCACCGAGGCGATGCTGACGATGTGGCCGGTGCGGGCCTTCATCATCGGCTTGATCGCCGCCTTGGAAAGACGGAACACCGAGGTCAGATTGGTCTGAATAACCGCGTCCCAATCTTCCTCCTTCATCCGCATCAGCAAGGTGTCGCGGGTGATGCCGGCGTTGTTGACCAGCACGTCCAATTTGCCGTGCGCCTTGACGATGTCATCGACCAACCCCTCGCAGGCGGCGGCATCGTTGACGTTCAGCAACCGGCCTTCGCCTTTCAGACCGGCAGCAGCCAGCGCTGCGCCTATCGCCGCCACGCCCGTTTCGCTGGTGGCAGTGCCGACGGCATAGGCGCCACGGCCAGCCAGTTCATGCAGTATGGCCTGGCCGATGCCCCGGCTGGCGCCGGTGACCAGCGCAATCTTTCCTTGCATCTTCAATCTCCTAAGTCAGTGTCAGGGTGACAAAGTGACAGACAGCGCAGCGTAGCCGCTCGACAAGACTCGTCACTCATAACTTTGTCACGCGTCACTGTTCCAGCGCACTCGCGATGGCGCCAGCATCCACCAGCGCCACGGTCGGCACATGGTCCAAAATTCGCTTGTTGAGGCCGGTGAGTATCTTTCCGGGACCGCATTCGGCGATCCGTGTAACACCCTGAGCGGCGAAGGCCTGCATCGATTCGACCCAACGCACCGGGCTATAGAGCTGGCGCGCCAAGGCATCACGGATCGCCGCCGGGTCGCTATACGCGGCCACATCGGCGTTGTGGATCACCGGCACGGTGGGGGTTCCGACCTCAATGTCATTCATGGCGGCGAGCAATTTCTCAGCCGCCGGCCGCATCAGTGCACAGTGGGACGGCACCGAAACCGGCAACGGCAATGCCCGCTTGGCGCCCCTTTGCTTGGCCAGGGCGCAACCCCGGTCGACAGCCGCTTTGTGACCGGCAATGACCACCTGACCGGGCGAGTTGAAGTTGACCGCCGCCAACACGTCGCCCTGAGCTGCATCGGCACAGACCGCGCGCACGGCATCGTCGTCCAGTCCCAGCACCGCCGCCATGGCGCCAACGCCCTCGGGAACGGCCGATTGCATGGCCTCGGCGCGCAGGCGCACCAGTTTCAGGGCAGCGGCGAAATTCAGGGCGCCAGCGCAGGTCAGCGCGGTGTACTCGCCCAAGCTGTGGCCGGCCATCAGCGCGGGTTGCGCGCCGCCCTGGGCCAGCCAGAGACGATAAACGGCGACCCCGGCGGCAAGCATCGCGGGCTGAGTATTTACAGTCTGGTTAAGGGCCTCGGCCGGGCCTTCGGCGACCATCCTGGTCAGATCGATGGCCAATGCGTCGGAGGCCTCGGCAAAGGTATCGCGAATCGCCGCAGCGTCGCCGTAGGCGGCCATCATGCCGACCGATTGCGAACCTTGGCCTGGAAATACGAAAGCAAGCGTCATGTTCTTGAACCTGTTTTTTAGAACCGCAGCAGTACCGAACCCCAGGTGAAGCCGCCGCCGAAGGCTTCCATCAAAACGGTTTCACCGGGCTTGATGCGGCCGTCCCGCACCGCGGTATCGAAGGCCAGCGGGATGGATGCGGCCGAGGTATTGCCTTGTCGATCGACGGTCACCACGACATTTTCCATACCCATGCCCAACTTCTTCGCGGTGGCCTGGATGATGCGGATGTTGGCTTGGTGCGGCACCAGCCAGTCGACGTCGTCCTTGACCAGACCATTCGCTGCCAAGGTCTCGTCGACGATGGCGTCCAGGGTCTTCACCGCCATCTTGAAAACGGCGTTACCGGACATGTGTATATAGCTCTCCCCCGCCTTTTTCAGGGAGACGCCACCATCGACAAACAGCAGGTCCTGATAGCGACCGTCGGCATGGATGTGGGTCGAGATCAGGCCTGGCGTCAGGCCCGCCCCGAGAACGATGGCGCCAGCGCCATCGCCCCACAGGATGCAGTTGCCGCGATCCGTCCAGTCGGTGATGCGCGACAGGGTTTCGGCGCCGACCACCAGGGCATGTTTGACCTGGCCGGACTGGATGAATTGGTTGGCTATGGTTATGGCATAGATAAAGCCGCTGCATACCGCCTGCACGTCGAAGGCCGGGCAGCCGTTCTCGATACCCAATTTAGCCTGGAGCGCGCAGGCCGTACTCGGAAAAACCCGGTCCGGTGTGGTGGTGGCGACGATGATGAGGCCGATTTCGGCGGCATCGATAGCGGCGGCTTCGATGGCCTTTTCGGCCGCCTTGAGGGCCAAGTCGCTGGTCAGCTCACCCTCGGCGGCAATATAGCGTTCCCGGATGCCGGTACGTTCGACGATCCAGGCATCGTTGGTCTCTATCTGCTTTTCCAGATCGGCGTTGGTCAGGACCTTGGCGGGCAAATAGCTGCCCGTGCCGATCACCCTGGAATAAATCATTTTAGAGTCATCATTCACGCCACGATCCCTTCTTCTTGTTCATGTTGCACATGGGTGGAATTGTAGGCGCCGACCTGGTCGGCGATCCGGCGCAGCAAACCGCCACGCACTTCCTCGATAGCTTGCAGAATGGCGTGTCGATAAGCGAACACGTCGGCCGAGCCATGGCTCTTGATAATGATGCCGTTGAGGCCCAGCAACGTGGCGCCGTTATAAGAACGCGGGTCCATTTTGCGTTTGAAGGCCTGGATCACCGGCAGGGCGATGAGCCCCGCCAGGCGCGAGAAAACATTGCGTTTGAACTGACGGCGCAGTTCCTCGGTAATCAATTTTGCCAACCCTTCCGAGGTCTTCAGCGCGACGTTACCGACGAAACCGTCACAGACCACAACATCCACGGTTCCCTTGTAAATGTCGTCACCTTCGACGTTGCCATGGAAATTCAGACCGCTGGCGCCCAGCAGTTCGCCGGCCTGCTTGACAATATCGTTGCCTTTGATCGCCTCCTCGCCGATGTTCAGTAAGCCGACGCTAGGGGCTTCCTTATGTTCGGTAACGGCGGCCAGGGCCGAACCCATGATACCGAATTGCAGCAGGTGTTCGGGCGTGCAATCGACATTCGCGCCCAGGTCAAGCATGTAGGTACGGCCCTTCTGATTCGGCAGGGTTGTCGCGATGGCAGGCCGATCAATGCCGGGCAGGGTTTTCAGGACGAAACGCGACACCGCCATGAGAGCGCCGGTGTTACCGGCCGAAACGCCGGCACCGGCCTCGCCCCGCTTGACCAGATCGGCGGTCACGCGCATGGATGAATCCTTCTTGCCGCGTAGTGCGAGCGTCAGCGGATCGTCCATGGTAACCACTTCGGAGGCATGATGGATTCGAAGACGCGGTCCAATAACGGCCTTGTGCGCCCGCAACTCGGCAGCAAGAACCCCCTCCAGACCGACCAGAATGATATTGACGCCCTGTTCCTGTTCCAAAACCTCAAGCGCGGCCTGGACAGTAATATGGGGGGCGTGATCGCCCCCCATGGCATCGATGGCGATATTAATTTCGCGCATATCCGCTATGCCCATTCAGAACGGGCATCGTTGCGGGAAATGACTCAGGAGTTGTCAGCCTTGGTATCGACCACTTTACGGCCACGATAATAGCCATTTGGGCTGATATGGTGACGCAGGTGCACCTCGCCGGTGGTCGGTTCCACCGCCGTCGGCGGATTGGTCAGAAAGTCATGGGCGCGGTGCATGCCGCGTTTGGACGGGGACTTCTTATTCTGCTGAACAGCCATGTTGTAACTCCTTGCAAAAACTTAAGCACCAGCACTACCGCAATCACCCTCCAAATGCCGGGGCACCACGGGCAGGCTGAGTAAAATTTCGTCTTCCACCAACGCCAGAACATCCAGCGACGGGTCCACCAGCAACGCATCCAACAGCGGATCGTCTCGTTCCCAACGCGCCAACTCCGCTTCATTGCGAGCCAGCGGCAGAACCCGTTCGATCCGCAGTTCGTGCCGATACGGATCAAGACAATATTGGCAACGCAACATCACCGCCGCATCGACTTGCAAACGTAAAACCGGCCGCCCCGAGTCCATGCCACCTTGCAGACTGAAACGGACTTTTCCCTCGGCCGAAGTCAAACTATCTACAAGCCGACCAAGCTTGGCGAGCGGCACTTCGCCGGCGATGCTTTCGCCGGCGTAAGCGAAACGTAGGGAATCAACCGTCGACCGTGCGAGCATAAGGGCGCGGATACTAAACTTTTTAGGTTTTTATGTCAAAACCAAGTCTGCTACCAACTCGTTATTGGCCTGCGGAGCAGAAGACGCACTCTAAAAACATGCGATAATCCGCCGCAATCGAATAAGCCAGTAGCCGGGCGTTTTACAACCAACGGCCCGACGTTCACCCTTTAACCGCCTCCGACCCACGGTAACTTTAGTATCTTCCGCGTGACCACCAATCCACTGACCGATCTATTAAGCGCCGACATGTCCGAAGTGGACCGAGTCATCCGCGCGCGACTGCATTCCGAAGTGGTTCTAATCCGTCAAGTAGCAGAATACATCATTGCCGCCGGCGGCAAGCGACTGCGGCCGGCCATGGTGGTGCTGTGCGCCAAGGCGTTGGGTTATCAAGGCAGCCATCATCACGAACTCGCCGCCGTGGTGGAATTCATCCACACAGCGACCCTGCTGCACGACGACGTGGTCGATGCCTCCGCGCTGCGCCGGGGCCGGGATACGGCCAATGCCGTGTTCGGCAACCCCACCAGTATCCTGGTCGGCGATTTTCTCTATTCGCGCGCCTTCCAGATGATGGTCGGGGTGCGTGATATGCACATCATGGAAGTGCTGGCCGACGCTACCAACACCATCGCCGAGGGCGAGGTCCTGCAACTCATGAACTGCAACGACCCGAACATCACCGTGGCGGCCTATCTTCAAGTCATCCACTACAAGACGGCCAAGCTGTTCGAGGCCTCCGGCCGTCTGGGCGCCATCGTCAGCGGTGCGGATGCTTCGGTCGAAGCGGCACTGGGCCGTTACGGTATGCACCTGGGCACCGCCTTCCAACTGGTGGACGATGTACTCGATTACTCCGGCAATGCTGAGGTCACTGGCAAAAACGTCGGCGACGACCTGGCTGAAGGCAAACCCACCCTGCCACTACTCCACGTCATGAACGTCGGCGCGCCGGAACAGGCCGCTTGCGTCCGGCGCGCCATTGAGAACGGAAATGCAGACGAATTCGATTTAATACTGCAGGCCATCCAGTCCACCGGCGCCCTGGACTACACCATGGAATGCGCGCGGCGGGAGGCCGAGCTGGCCAACGCCGAGTTAACTTACTTGCCGGATGGCATTTACAAGCAGGCTTTGCTAGAATTGCCGGCCTTCGTGGTCAACCGAGACCACTGAAGCAAAATTCGGGGTGTAGCTTAGCCTGGTAGAGCGCCACGTTCGGGACGTGGAGGCCGGAGGTTCGAATCCTCTCACCCCGACCAGATTTTCCATTGTAAAACATCCACTTAAAGACAAACCGCGTTGGCTTCAGGGCTAACTCAGTGGCAAATTAGTGGCGGCAGCGACCCACTTCACTACATCGAGCGCAATTGCGCACCGAGCTTTTGCCTATACGGTGTTCCTCAACCAGGAGCATCAGTCATGGCATCCATCGAGTACCGTTCTCGAGTTCAGGTCACGGTCAAGAACCGGGACGACCTCACCCAAGATTTCGCCCGCAACGCCGACACAGCTATCCAGGGCTACGTCCAGGAACTGCAGTCTCAAGGGCTCAAGCCCCGGCTTGTCAGACTCGACAATTACTACGTGGTCCGGACACGCAGCGTTGCGCACAAGAATCTAGTCCTGATCGCCTACAGCGAAGTCGAGGCCAACGAAACCAAGCAACGGTTTGAAAGCGAGCAAAGGCCAGGGCTGCCAATTTGCCCACTGCTTCGGACAGGGTGCAGTGATGGATGTCGCGCAGGGCGTGCAGATAAGCCCGGGTTGTCGCTTTCAGGACGAAGCTGGCGGATCGGAGCCCTTGGCGCCGCTTGCGTTGCCGATAAGTCCTTGGAGTGTTCAGCCTTAGTCTTGGCTTGACCCTCCCGGTTGCCCGCGATTTTGGTGTCAAAGTCGCTCATTCCCCCCCCTTGTGTCCTTTCCCTATTTTGTTTCTCCGTGTCAGGCAACATTGTCTGTCACGTATAGGGAAAGTGTCGTGTCTACCGTGCTGTCTATCTGGAAAATTCCCCAATAGACAGGTCTGAACGGCAGGACTGGGCACCTGCGGCGCTATTCCAGTCCCTGTGTCTGGGCGTCGCGTACCGCTCCAAGCCCAGCCACCTCCGGCCTTCGACCTGCGCTGGGCACCTCCGGTGCTATTCCCTTGCGGGGGCTCCCCGCGGCTTCGCCGAGCTGCCTATCGGCAGCTTCCTTGAGGACGGAAACAGCGCGCTGCTTGGAGCCCGGGCTTCGCCCCAAAATCCATCCCGACCGCCCACTTTTGGCGCCAAGCGCCCTGCGTTTTGGATGGATTCGCCCCACCCACCCCACCAGGCGGCCGCCTGGACCGTTCCAGAGTCAAAAAAAGGCTCCGGAATCCGAGGGCCGCATAAATGCGGCCCTCGGACTGGCCCATCCTCCCCACGCCCACGCTCAGAAACGCGGGGTGGATAGGCTAAGTCAACGGCAATCGCCCGGCCCCTTCGCAGGCGTGCCGCGGGGGCTGATCGGGCTCACCAAGGCGGCGAAAACCAGTACGGTCTGCTGCTACTTTGAGAAACAGACAAAGCACGTGGCTTGCAAGTAGAATGTCGTTACAAAGTAAGCATACATAGACATCAGGGTGGCGATTCGTACCTTCGCAATGGACAACCAATTCTTCGAACACCCCATTCTCAATTCGCCCTACGATTATCCAGCTCGACACTGGGAACTCGATGCACAGGGGCAACCGACCCAGCAGGTTACAGATCGCCGCCGTCGCGCTGAGTTCATCACCCCGATCCCCAAGCCGAAGAAACGCAAAGGCCAGGCGGTGCAAGCCTCGCTTCTCCTCGACGACGAAGGCGATGGGCTCTCCACTCAGGCACAGGAATACGAAAAAACCGCGTCCATGATCAACGCCGTCCGCCAGGAGGTGAACAAGTGGCGCGGCATCCAGAGCCCCAACGACTGGCGGGTATCGCCGGAAACCGCCCGACTTCTGCAACACTGGCGGCAGCACAAGTTCAGCGGCATCCGTCCCTTTTTTTGCCAGGTGGAGGCGGTTGAGACCGCGATCTGGTTGACCGAGGTCGTTCCCCAGTTGGGCAAGTCGGGCGAGCGGTTTCTTGAGCACCTGGCCAACGCCAACAACGACGCCAACCCGGAACTGATGCGCCTGGCCCTCAAGCTCGCCACCGGCGCCGGCAAGACCACGGTCATGGCGATGCTCATCGCCTGGCAGACCATCAACGCGGTACGGCGCCCCGGCAGCAGGAAGTTCACCCGTGGTTTCCTGATCGTCGCGCCTGGCCTGACCATCAAGGACCGCCTGCGCGTGCTCCAGCCCAACGACCCGGACAGTTACTACCTCAGCCGCGAGCTGGTGCCGGGCGACATGATGGGCGACCTGGAACGCGCCAAGATCGTCATCACCAACTATCACGCCTTCAAGTTGCGCGAGCGCCTGCCGCTTTCCAAGGGCGGCCGGCTGCTGCTGCAAGGGCGCGGCGGCGAGCCACTCGACACCCAGGAAACAGAAGGCCAGATGATCCAGCGGGTCATGCCCGACCTGATGGGCCTGAAGAACATCCTGGTCATCAACGACGAAGCCCACCACTGCTACCGTGAGAAGCCCAACGCCAAAGAGGATGGCCTCGGCGACCTGAAGGGCGAAGAAAAAAAGGAAGCCGAACAGAACAACGAAGCCGCCCGTCTGTGGATATCCGGCCTGGAAGCGATCAATCGCTAGCTCGGTCTGGCGCGTGTCTTCGACTTGTCCGCCACCCCCTTCTTTCTGCGCGGCTCCGGCTATGCCGAGGGCACCCTGTTCCCTTGGACCATGAGCGACTTCTCGCTGATGGACGCCATCGAGTGCGGCATCGTCAAACTGCCGCGCGTGCCGGTGGCCGACAACATCCCCGGCGCGGAAGTACCCGTGTTCCGTAATCTCTGGGAGCACATCCGCAAGGACATGCCAAAGAAGGGGCGCGGCAAGGCCGAGGGGCTCGATCCGCTCAAGTTGCCGACCCGATTGCAAACCGCCCTCGAAGCCCTCTACGGCCACTACAAGAAAACCTATGACCTGTGGGAGCAGGCCGGAATCAAAGTGCCGCCCTGCTTCATTGTGGTCTGCAACAACACCTCCACCTCCAAGTTGGTGTACGACTACATCTCCGGCTTCCAGCGACAAAACGACGATGACACCACCACGCTGGAGAACGGCCGCCTCCCACTGTTCCGCAACTTCGATGAACACGGCAACCCACTCGGACGCCCCAATACCCTGCTCATCGACAGCGAGCAACTGGAGTCCAGCGAAGCCCTGGACGACAACTTCCGGGGGATGGCCTCTGACGAAATCGAGCGCTTTCGCCGTGAAATTATCGAGCGCACCGGCGATCCCCGCTCAGCCGATAACATCACCGACCAGGACTTGCTGCGCGAGGTCATGAACACCGTCGGTAAGGCCGGCCGGCTGGGTGACTCCATTCGTTGTGTCGTCTCGGTATCCATGCTCACCGAAGGCTGGGACGCTAGCACCGTGACCCATGTCCTGGGCGTGCGCGCCTTCGGCACCCAGTTGCTGTGCGAACAGGTCATCGGCCGCGCCTTACGCCGCCAGTCCTACGATTTGAATGAAGACGGCCTGTTCAACGTCGAATACGCCGATGTCCTTGGCATCCCCTTCGACTTCACCGCCAAGCCCGTGGTCGCGCCACCGCAGCCGCCGCGCAAAACCATCCACGTCAAGGCCATCCGCCCGGACCGCGACCCGCTGGAGATTCGCTTTCCCCGGGTCCAGGGCTACCGGGTGGAACTGCCGGAAGAGCGACTCTGCGCCGAGTTCAACGACGACTCCATCCTGGAACTGACGCCAGAACTGGTCGGCCCTTCCATCACCCGTACCGAAGGAATCATTGGTGAAGGCGTCAACCTCAGCCTTGTCCATACCGGCGACATGCGCCACTCCACGCTGCTGTTCCACCTCACCCAGCGGCTGATCTATACCAAGTGGCGCGACCCTGGCGAGGAACCCAAGCTCTACCTGTTCGGCCAGTTGAAACGCATCGCCAAACAATGGCTGGACACCTGTCTGGTGTGCAAGGGCGACACCTATCCGGCCCAACTCATGTATCAGTCCCTCGCCGACATGGCCTGCGAGCGCATTACCGCCGGCATCACCCGCGCACTGATAGGCGAGCGCCCCATCAAGGCCGTGCTTGACTCCTACAACCCCACCGGCACCACCGCCCACGTCAACTTCAACACCTCGAAAAAGGACCGCTGGCAAACCGACTCGCGCCGCTGCCATATCAACTGGATCGTGCTGGACAGCGGCTGGGAAGGCGAATTCTGCCGCGTGGCCGAGACCCACCCGCGCGTGAAGGCCTATGTGAAGAACCACAACCTCGGTCTGGAAGTGCCCTACCGTTACGGTTCCGAGATGCGCACCTACCTGCCCGACTTTATCGTCCTGGTGGATGACGGCCACGGCGACGATGATCTGTTGCATCTTGTGGTCGAGGTCAAAGGCTATCGGCGCGAAGACGCCAAGGAGAAGAAGACCACCATGGAAACCTACTGGGTGCCGGGCGTGAACAACCTCAAACAATACGGCCGCTGGGCCTTCGCCGAATTCACCGAGGTCTACCAGATGCAGCACGAGTTCGAAGCCAAGGTCGAAGCCGAGTTCAACAAGATGATTGATGTCTTGGTGCAGGGAGAAAAAACATCATGAGCAACATCAAACTGTTCGAATCCGCACAGATTCGCTCGGTCTGGAACGAAGCGGATGGCAAGTGGTATTTTTCGGTGGCCGACGTGGTTCATGCGCTGACCGACTCCGCCAATGTCCGTGACTACATCAAAAAGATGCGCAAACGCGAGCCAGAGTTGAACACCAACTGGGGGACAATCTGTCCCCCCCTTGAGTTATTGGCACCCGACGGAAAACGTAGAAAAACACAATGTGCCAATGCCGAAGGCTTGCTCCGCATCATCCAATCCATACCCTCATCCAAGGCCGAACCCTTCAAACGCTGGCTGGCCAAGGTGGGTTACGAGCGGCTCGAAGAAATCGAAAATCCCGAACTGGCCACCGCACGGATGCGCGAGCTATACAAGGCCAAGGGCTACAGCGAAGAATGGATCGAAAAGCGCGTGCGCGGCATCGCCATCCGCGACGAATTGACCAACGAATGGAAAAAACGCGGCGTGAAGGAGCAGCGCGAATACTCCATCCTCACCGCTGAAATCAGCCGCGCCACGTTCGGCATGACCCCCGCCGAATACAAGGCATTCAAAAGCCTCGACAAACCGGCAGACAATCTGCGCGACCATATGAATGATCTGGAATTGATCTTCACCATGCTGGGTGAAGCCTCCACCACCGAGATTGCACGCAACAAAGACGCGCAGGGCTATGTCGAAAACCGCAATACGGCCGTGGCGGGTGGTGCCGTGGCCGGACGGGCGCGCCGTGACCTGGAGAAGAAATCCGGCAAGCGTGTTGCCAGCCCGGAAAACTACAAATCCCTGCCAGAAGCCGTAGTGCGCAAGAAGCTGAACAAGAAGGAAAACTGAGCATGGCCAAAGCCCCCAAGACCCCGCTCAGCGTCGAAGCCCTCAAGCACGACGACGCCACCCGCAAGAACATCCCCACCGCCGAGTACCAGTCGGTGATGCAGAAGAACGAGCAGACGCCCGTTCGCGTCGCCTACCCGCGCGGCGCAGCCGGGCTTGAAGAAGAAAAACAACGCCGCAACCGCGACCTCGGCCCGCAACTGGTCTGGCGCGGCAAGGACCAGCAGGACTGGTCCGACCTCATCGTCCATGCGCCGCCGGTCTACATCCAGGAAAAGGTGCATCCCAAGGTATTGATCGACGACCTGCGCCGCCGCAGCGAAGCGGGCGCGAAGGCCGACGAGGCTCAGGCCGACCTGTTCGCCGACTTCAACGGCCTGCCCGACGACAGCGCCAGGACCGAGTTCTATCAGCACGACCAAAACTGGACCAACCGCATGATCCTCGGCGACAGCCTGCAAGTGATGGCCTCCCTGGCCGAACGCGAAGGCCTGCGCGGTCAGGTGCAGTGCATCTACCTCGATCCGCCCTACGGCATCAAATTCAACAGCAACTTCCAGTGGTCCACCACCAGCCGCGACGTCAAGGACGGCAAGGCCGACCACATCACCCGCGAGCCGGAACAGGTCAAGGCCTTCCGCGACACCTGGCGCGACGGCATCCATTCCTACCTGACCTACCTGCGCGACAGGCTGACTGTGGCGCGGGATTTGTTGACCGATTCCGGGTCGATCTTCGTGCAGATCGGGGATGAGAACGTGCACCGGGTGCGGGCGGTGATGGATGAGGTGTTTGGGGATACAAATCTGGTGTCCTCCATTGCATTCAAGAAAACGTCGGGAACCGGCTCCCACTTCTTGGAGAACATTTACGACTACGCGCTGTGGTATGCGAAAGACCTCTCGCGCATGAAATACAGGCAGCCCCTCGCCGAGAAAGGAAGCGCGCTTCTTGAAACGCAATACACGGGTAGCGACGAACTTCGTGAGATTGCTCAGCAAAAAGACCCGCGCTTCATGGCGGACAACATGAGTTCCCAAGGGGCGAGCGAAGCAGGAACGTATCCCTTCTCGTATCAGTGCCAAGAATTTAGCCTCCCGCCCAACACTCATTGGAAAGCATCCCGAGCTGGAATGCCACGACTGGCGATGTCGGGACGACTAATCGGTATCGGGCAGCGCCTGCGATACAGACGATACGCAGACGATTATCCGGTGGTTACGTTCTCCAATTCTTGGGACGACACTATCGTGTCGGGCTACGCCGACCCGAAGGTTTACGTGGTGCAGACATCTACAAAGGTCATCCAGCGGTGCCTGCTCATGGCCACCGACCCCGGCGACCTTGTGCTCGACCCAACTTGCGGATCCGGCACCACAGCCTACGTTGCCGAGCAGTGGGGCCGCCGCTGGATCACCATCGACACTTCGCGCGTGGCGCTGGCCCTAGCCCGTGCTCGTATCATGGGTGCTCGCTATCCGTATTACCTACTGGCCGATTCTCGCGAAGGCCAGATCAAGAAAGCGGAAATTACCCGCACCGCTCCCTCTTCGCAACCCGTGCGAGGCAACATTCGCCACGGTTTCGTCTATGAGCGCGTGCCGCACATCACGCTAAAGTCCATTGCCAACAACGCCGAGATAGATGTCATCTGGGACAAGTGGCAGGCGAAGCTGGAACCGCTGCGCGAACAGTTGAATGCCGCGCTGGGGCGTACACGTCATGCCCGTGAAGGCGGGCATCCAGAAGCAAAAGACCTGGATTCCCACGTGCGCGGGAATGACGAATCGTTGGTGTGGCAGGAATGGGAAATCCCCCGCGACGCCGACGCCAAATGGCCGGATTCCGCTCGAAAACTCCACACCGATTGGTGGCAGGCCCGCATCGCCCGGCAGAAGGAAATCGACGCCTCTATTGCAGCCAAGGCTGAGTTCGAATACCTCTACGACAAACCCTACGACGACAAGAAGTGTGTCCGCGTGGCAGGCCCCTTCACCGTCGAGAGCCTCTCGCCCCACCGCGTGCTGGGCGTCGATGAAAACGACGAACTAATCGACCGGGCCGCCGAACCGGAACCGGGCTATGGGGAAGAACGCGATTTCGTGCAGATGATCCTGGAAAACCTCAAGACCGCCGGCGTGCAGCAGGCCCACAAGGAAGACCGGATCAGCTTCACCGCGCTGACCCCCTGGCCGGGCAACCTAGTCTGCGCCGAGGGTCGCTATGAAGATGCCGGGGGTGAAAAACGCGCCGTCATCTTCATCGGCCCCGAATTCGGCACCGTTTCCCGCCCCGACCTGGTGGAAGCGGCGCGCGAGGCCGGCGACGCCGATTTCGACGTGCTCATCGCCTGTGCCTTCAACTACGACGCCCATTCATCCGAGTTCAATAAGCTTGGCCGCATCCCCGTGCTCAAGGCCCGAATGAACGCCAACCTGCACATGGCCGAAGACCTCAAGAACACCGGCAAGGGCAACCTGTTCGTGATCTTCGGCGAACCCGATATCGACATCCTGGAAGCCGATGGCGGTCAGGTGCGCGTCAAGGTCAACGGCGTCGATGTCTTCCACCCCAACACCGGCGAAGTCCGCAGTGACGGTGCCGAAGGCATCGCCTGCTGGTTCATCGACACCGACTACAATATGGAATCCTTCTTCGTCCGACACGCCTACTTCCTCGGCGCCAACGATCCCTACAAGGCTCTGAAGACCACGCTGAAAGCCGAGATCAACGAGGAAGCCTGGGCTACACTGAACAGCGACACGTCGCGGCCATTCGACAAACCCAAGTCAGGGCGGATTGCGGTGAAGGTCATCAATCACCTGGGGGATGAGGTGATGAAGGTGTTCAAGGTGGGGGAACGTCAACAGCAAGATATGAGGATGAAACCATGGTTTTGATCGAGGGATTTCGAGTCAGGAATTACCGTGCATTACACGACGTAACGCTGGGCCGACTTTCTACCCAGCAGAGCGGCGAGCCGTTGACACCGTTCACTGTGGTAATTGGAAAGAATGGCGCAGGAAAGAGCACTCTATTCGATGCTTTCGGCTTTGTTGCCGATTGTCTTTCGACAGACGTGGAAACAGCCTGTGATGCCAAGCAGCGCGGCGGTTTCGAGCGCATGCGTTCCCTTGGTACGGATGAGCCGGTCCAATTCGAAATCTATTACCGCGAAGCCAAGGGTGAGAGGCCAATCACTTATGAACTGTCCATCAACTTGGATGATGATGGGCGCCCCTTTGTTGAGTCGGAGGTGTTGAAGCAACGGCGAAAAAACCAGAAATACGGCAGACCCTATCCCTTCCTGCGTTTGCAGCATGGCAAGGGCAAAGTATGGGCTGGCGAGGAAGCGGTTGAAATATTGAGTCTTTTCCAACATGGTATGAGTCTGAACGGTA
>JAIMKU010000004.1:42536-62845 GCA_020692235.1 Hydrogenophilus sp. | reverse complement strand
TTCATGATGCAGGCCAACCCGGACCCAGCCGCCCGGTGGAGTGTATTTAATGGCATTGTCTATCAGGTTGGCCAGCAGCCGCTGGAGCTTGCGCCGGTCGCCTTCGATATAGGCCGGCCCGGCACTGTCATCGAACGCAAGGGCAATGCCCTTGTCCTCGGCGACACTCGCGAACAGGTCCACTGCCTGACCGGCCAACTCATTCACGTCGATGGTCTCGAAAGCTTTCTGGCGAAGGCCGGTCTCCGCCTCCGAGATGTCGAGCATGGTGTTAATCATCTGCATCAGACGATCGCACTCTTCGACTATATCCCCAGCCAGGGCAGGCCCGTCGATACCCGCTTCGGAATCGATGGCTGCGCTCTCGGCCAGGCCGCGAATGCGGGTCAGCGGGCTACGCAGGTCGTGGCCGATGTTGTCGTTTACCTGACGCATTTCACCCATCACCGCCTGAACCCGTTCCGCCATCAGGTTAAAGGCGCACACCAGAGCGTCAATCTCGCGGCCATGCCCGGATACCGTCACCCGTTCCGAGAAGCGGCCCGCCGCGACGTTACGTGACGCGCGGGTCACGGCCTCGACGCCCTTCATGGCCTTGCGCGCCAGCCACCAACCGATGGCCAGGCCAAAAGTCAGCATCGTGGCCAGGATCAGCAAACCATAGTGGCGGAGGTTGGCGAACAAAGTCTCGCTCGCGGCCAGCGACACACCCAACTGAAAATAGCCATGGAAAGGAATGGAAACCGATAGCAGGCGGGCCTTGCGCCGGTCGTCCGGAAGATTAATGGTCGAGAACAACGACAGCGTACTGGGGTGGTTTAACAGCAACGGCCCCGGCAAGGGTATGTCCGGCCACAACGACAGATCGGTAGACGACTGCACGACGCATTGGCTATCAACCAGCCGAGCAAAGCAATCGGTCTTGCCGCAGGACGCCTCAAAGCCACGAAGTTCGTCGGCCAGGACGATCGACTCGGCACCCTGCATGACCATCCGGACGAAGACATCCTTCTGCCTGGCGATATCGTCATCCAGTTCGCTCAAGACATGCACGCGCACCCGTTGCAGTAGCAATATGCCGCCGACCGTCGCCAGCAAGCCGAAGAACAGCGCATAGAAGATCGTGAGCTTGAAGGCCAGACTACGGCCGGGTTTGAGCCGCTCAATCACCGAGGACATAACCAACCCCACGCACCGTGCGGATCAATTCGACATTGCTGCCGGCGCCATCTTGCAGCTTATTGCGTAACCGGCTGACCGTAGTCTCGATCACGCTGGTCTCGGGGTCAAAGCTATAGTCCCAGACCTGCTCCATCAGGCTGGTTTTGGACACTACGCTGCCCTGGTGCCGCAATAAATATTCCAGTAAGCCAAACTCCCTCGGTTGCAGCAGTATTTCCCGCCCGGCGCGGGTCACGGTGCGCCGCACTATATCCATTTCCAGATCGCCGGCGATCAACCTGACCGGCTCCGCCACGCCGTTGGCCCGTCTAACCAGGGCCTGCAAACGGGCCAGCAATTCGGAAAAGGCAAATGGCTTGACCAGGTAATCATCGCCGCCGGCCTGCAAGCCACGGACCCGATCATCCAGTTCGCGTTTAGCGGAAAGAAAGATGATCGGCGTGGCCACACCAGCCTGGCGGGCGGCGCGAACCAGGCTCAAGCCATCCATGAAGGGCAGCATGATATCGACCACGGCGGCACCCCAAGCCAAGCGCCGAAGTTCGGCCAGCCCGGTTTTACCATCCACCGCGTTCTCCACCTCGTAGCCGGCCTGGCGCAGCCCCTTGACCACAAACGAGGCAATCTTGGCGTCGTCTTCAATTACCAGTATTTTCATTACCATCTTGTCCGCTCTTGGCGAAGGTATTCTCCACGCCGCCCCTAAAAAGGCAAATGGCCGCGCGAGGCGGCCACCGGGGCGATGCGACCCCTTCAAAAGTGAGGTTCGACGATACGCCGGTACCATTCGTGGAAGTGCACCATGCCGTCCTCAGTGGGCGACTGGTAGGGGCCTGCCTGGCTGATGCCTTGCTCGAACAGGGCCTTGCGACCGTTGTGCATAGCGTAGCAGATGTCGTCGTCCTCGATCGCAGTCTCGCGGTAGGCGGCCTGCTCGGCCTCGATATACTCCCGCTCGAACAGGGCGATCTCCTCGGGATAGTAGTGCTCGACCACATTGAGGCAGGACGCCACCCCGGTCGGTACGATGGTGCTGACGCACAGGGGGCAAGACGATTGCGGCGGCGACCGGCCACCACTCAGGGGTATTGCGGCTTGACCTCATAGCCCGCCGCCAAGAGACCGCCAAGGTCGAGATCGAGTTGGAATTCCATCTCGCTCATGGCTGCCATGCCGGCGCTTTCCCGCTTCGTTTTGGGCAAATAATCCTTGGGCCAAAAGGCGCGCTGAGCCAGGGACGAGCCGCGCAGATCACTGAGCCGCAGGATGAAACACGGCCATGCCTGCACCAGCCGAGAGCGATTGCTGAAATCGACCTTCAACTTGACCCGGTTGGGTTGTTCAGGGTCGCTTTCCAAGGCCGAGGATTCCACTTTTATCCATTCCAGTTGCCGACTCAGCGGAATCCGGCAACCCATATCCCGGCAGGCCTGTTCGAAGATCGGCTGCGCCTCGGGCAACCATTCGACGATAGGCCCGCGCAGCCAATAGGCCAGTTGGCCAAGCAGGGTCAAGGCCAGCAGCAGGCTCAGCAAACTGAACAATACCGGCTTCCAGAGTCGGCGCTCAGGCTCCATCCGGTCACGGATCGACAGATCGGAAAGCAGGATGGCATCGGGGGTTTCATCCTGTTGCAGAACCGGCGCAGGAGAATCCGGCACGGTCTCCTCGGCGTGCTCCAGCACGGCGGCCTCCCGATAGGCGTCCAGCCGTGGAATCTCGCCGCCCAACACGGCAAAGGCATCGTCGTCGGCCGGTTCCGGACCAGACGTTTCGTCAGCCCCATGATCCTTTTGCCACATGGCTTCTACATCTGTCCCCGGAGTAGCGACCGGTTCGGCTTGAATGGGTTCGCCAACGGATTCGGCGGCGGCTTTGGGTGGCGTAGAACTTTCGAGTGAAAGATCGGTGGACGGGATTTCATCGGCCGCGGCCGCCGTTGGCTCCTGAAACTCCGGCAGCAATGTATCGTACCCGTTGAACACCGCCCGACAATAGCCACAACGCACCAGACCGCGGCGCGACTCCAACTGCTCGCGGGCGACACGAAAGGTGGTGCGACACTCGGGGCATGTGGTCAACATGATGGGGCAAGGCGCTCAGTCATAGCCGCAAAATGCCCTTATCGCCGCGTACCTGTCAACAGGGCCCAGCCCTCGTCAACGGCGGCACGCTGCATTTCAAAGGCTGCCGAGTAGATCGCCATGACCTCATCTGCCTGGGCATCCAGGATGCCGGACAGGATGATCTGGCCACCCGGCCGGGTGCGCGCCGCCAGCAAGGGCATGAGGGCCTTGAGCGGATTGGTCAGGATGTTGGCGACCACGACATCGTAATCGCCCTCGGGCAAGTTACCGGACAGCCGGAAATCGGCCTGAACCGCATTGCGGTGAGCGTTGTCGCGGGCCGACTCCACGGCTTGGAGATCAATGTCCACGCCGACCACTCGATCGGCGCCCAGCTTGACCGCCGCAATGGCCAGGATGCCCGAGCCGCAGCCGTAGTCCAGCACCGTCTTGCCGGGACGCAGGTTGGCCTCCAGCCATTGTAGGCACATACGGGTGGTGGGATGGCTGCCGGTGCCGAAGGCGAGGCCGGGGTCGAGGACGATGGCAATGGCATCGGCATCCGGCGCTTCATGCCAGGAGGGCACGATCCAGAGCCGATCGGCGATGCGGATGGGATCGAACTGGGATTGAGTCAGCCGGACCCAGTCCTGCTCGGCGACCGTCTCCAGCAGGTATTCGATTGACTCTGGCAGATTCAGTCCGGCCAGCAGGGCCGGCACATCGGTGTCGCTATCGAGCAGCGCCACGACCCAGTTGTGGCGCCAGGATTTCGGATCGGCCAGCCCCGGTTCGCCAAACTGGGCCTCCTCGGCCAAGGTGCCGGCATCGCGGTCCTCGGTCGATACGGCCAACGCGCCCGACGCCAACAGCGCGTCGGAGAGCACATCGGCCTCATCGCCGTCCACCGCCAGTTTGAGGGATAACCACATGGCCGATTCAAGAGACAAGATGCAAGACGCAAGAGGCAAGATACAAGTACGGAAAAAGCTGCGTCAGCGTCTGTCCTTGCGTCTTACATCTTGTCTCTTGCATCGGTCTTCCCTCAGCCTTTCTTGGCTGCTAGTTTTTGCTCCAGATAATGGATGCTCATGCCGCCCTGCAATACCCCGGCGTCGGTCAGCAGTTCCTGATGCAGCGGGATGCTGGTCTTGATGCCTTCGACGATCATCTCGGACAGGGCGATTCGCATCCTGGCCATCGCCTGTTCGCGGCTGGCACCGTGAGCGATCAACTTGCCGATCATGGAGTCGTAATGCGGCGACACATAGTAGTTCTGGAAGACATGCGAATCGACCCGGATACCAGGGCCACCGGGGGCATGGTAAATCGTGACGCGACCCGGCGACGGCACGAAGGTGTAGGGGTCCTCGGCATTGATCCGGCATTCGATGGCGTGGCCGCGAAACTGGATGTCCTTCTGTTTGAACGAGAGTTTTTCTCCGGCGGCGATACGAATGGTCTCCTGGACGATGTCGATACCGGTGATGAGTTCGGTAACCGGGTGCTCGACCTGCACCCGGGTGTTCATCTCGATGAAATAAAACTCACCGTCCTCGTACAGGAACTCGAAGGTGCCGGCGCCGCGGTAGCCAATCTTGCGGCAAGCCTCGGCGCAGCGCTCGCCGATCTTGTTCCTGAGCTTCACCTCCAGGCCGGGCGCCGGCGCCTCTTCCAGTATCTTCTGGTGGCGGCGTTGCATGGAGCAGTCGCGCTCACCCAGATGAACAGCATTGCCATGTTCGTCGGCCAGAATCTGGAACTCGATGTGACGCGGATTCTGGAGATATTTCTCCATGTACACAGTGGGATTATTGAAGGCCGCGCCGGCCTCATTCTGGGTCATCTGCACCGACTGGATCAGGGCTGCATCGGTATGCACCACCCGCATACCGCGGCCGCCGCCGCCACCGGACGCCTTGATGATGATCGGATAGCCGATGTCGTTGGCCAGTCTGAGCCACTCATCGGTATCCTCGCCCAGGGCGCCCTCGGAACCGGGCACGCAGGGTACGCCGGCCGCCTTCATGGCATCCTTGGCGGAGACCTTGTCGCCCATCAGGCGGATGGTGTCGGGACGGGGACCGATAAAGACGAATCCGGACTGCTCGACCCGCTCGGCGAAGTCGGCGTTCTCGGACAGAAAACCGTAGCCGGGGTGGATGGCCTCGGTGTCGGTCACCTCGGCGGCAGCAATAAGGGCAGGGACGTTTAGATAACTTTTAGCGGATGGCGCCGGCCCGATGCAGACCGATTCGTCGGCCAGGCGGACGTATTTAGCCTCGGCGTCGGCCTCGGAATGCACCGCCACGGTCTTGATGCCCATTTCACGGCAGGCACGCTGAATTCGCAAGGCGATCTCGCCGCGGTTAGCAATCAAAATTTTTTCAAACATGAATGTCTCTTTTCGGCCTCAGATACGAGACTCAAGATTCAAGAGAGGCCAGAGAGGCCGCAGCAAAGCCGCTCTACCCTCTTGCATCTTGTCTCTTGCGACTTGAATCTCAACCCACTCAACCGATGATAAACAGCGGCTCGCCGTATTCGACCGGCTGGCCGTTCTCGACCAGGACCGCCTTGATCGTGCCACCGACTTCGGCCTCAATCTCGTTCATTAGCTTCATGGCCTCGATAATACAGAGGGTGTCGCCGGTAGCGACCTGTTGGCCGACCTCGATGAAGGGCTTGGCGCCCGGTGACGGCGAACGATAGAAGGTGCCCACCATCGGCGACTTGACCATATGGCCCTCCGGCGCGGCAGGCTCTTCAACCGCCGGCGCCGTTACGGCGGTGGCCGCCGGGGCGGCGGGGGCCATCATCGGCATAGCGCCGACCGGCATGGAATAAAAGTTGCCACCGCCGGCCACGGCACGGGTAATCCTGACCCGTTCCTCGCCTTCGGTAATTTCCAGCTCGGCAATTCCGGATTCCTGCACCAGGTCAATGAGTTTTTTTAGCTTGCGCAGATCCATTTAGACTTTCTCCAAGGCGTGGAGCGCATAGCCCAGGGCAAACAGATAACCGCTGGCCCCCAGCCCGCTGATGACGCCCACCGCCAGGTCAGAAAGATACGAACGATGGCGAAAGGGCTCGCGGGCATGGACGTTGGACAGATGCACCTCGATGAATGGGATATGTACCGCCGCCAGGGCATCGCGCAGGGCGATACTGGTATGGGTAAAGGCGGCGGGATTGATGATGATGAAATCGATGTGCTCATCCCGCGCGGCATGGATGCGCTCGATCAGCGCGTGTTCGGCGTTACTCTGAAAACAAGCCACCACGACACCGGCTGCCTGGCCCTGCTCTTTCAGTGCCGCGTCGATGTCGGCCAGGGTCTGATTGCCATAATGTTCGGGTTCACGGCTGCCCAACAGATTGAGATTGGGGCCATGTAAAACCAGTATCTTGTGAGCTGCCGCTGGCGAATTCGAAACTGCCGGTCGGGATGTGCGCTTTCTGGGCATCGGATTGAGCCGCCTGGGCGAGTTGAGGCGGGCGAATTCTGCCGCAAACTGCACCGATCTGTCTAGATTTATGACACTAATAGCCCAATTTATAGCTGTTGACAACTTTCGCGAACTAGCGCTCAAAAACGCTGAGCCAGCAACTTCTCCAACCTCCCGGCCACCTTGTTCGGGGTCAAATCTGCCCGATCGGCCAGATTTTCGATGGCTGGCGCGCCCGGCTCGGACCAGGCACCGAATCGGGCCGGCGGGGTCGCCGGATACAGTCCGATGCCCGGCTTGCGAAAAGCGGCGGCCAGATGCATCAGCCCGGTATCCACCCCCACCACCGCACTGGCCTGGCCGAGCACCGCAGCCATCTCCGCCAGGGTCAGCCTGGGCAGCACCCGCGCGCCAGGGCAGGCTGCCGCCAGACGCTCGGCCCGCGCCCGTTCCCGCTCATTGCCCCAGGGCAGCAATACCGGCAGGCCCGCAGCGCCTAGCCGGCCGATCAATTCCAGCCAATCCGCCTCCGGATATTCCTTTTCCAGTCGAGCCGTACCATGCAGGGCCAGCACGAATGTCTCCGGCAAGTCCACTCCCCCGACCACCAGCGGCACTACGCCATAGCTGAACGTATTTTCTGCGGCCATGGCGTAGCCCAGCGCTTGGGCGGTCAGCGCCCGGTTACGGGTGATGGCGTTCAATTCCGGTCGGACCGGGTAGCGATTCCGATAAACAAGGCTCGCCAAGGGCTCCCGCGCACTGGCAAAATCCAGTCCGGCACGCGGACCGTGCGCAAAGACCGCCAGCAAGGCGCTTTTCAGTAGGCCCTGGCTATCCAGAACCAGGTCGTAGTTTTCCGAATGCAAGGATGTGATGAACTCGCCCCACTCCCGCCTCACCTCGCCGGACAGCGGACTTTTCCGCCAGCGGCGCAAGGCGACCGGAATCACCCTGTCAACCGCCGGATGTAGCGCCGGGACCGCCGCGAAGCCGTCCTCAGCCAGCCAGTCGGCGCGCAGCCCCGGCAACGCGGCGGCGGCCTCGGTCAGCGCGGGCAGCATATGGACCAGATCGCCCAGCGAGGTCGTCTTGACTATCAGGATGCGCATGAGGATCGGTTATACAGGACAAACTGAAGGCATGGTCTTCATTCTCCCACAGGGGCACCATGCTTAGCATCATCACTGCCATCCATAACCAGTTGCCGGTCAACCGGCTATTCTGGGAGCACCTAAAACGCTATACGGCCTCGCCGTTCGAGCTGATTATCATCGACAACGCCTCCACCGACGGCAGTGCCGAGTTCTTCGAGAGCGTCGGTGCGCGGGTTATCCGCAACCCGGTGAATTATTCCTACCCGGTCAGCCAGAATCAGGGGCTGGCCATCGCTCAAGGCGACTGGTTCGGCTTTCTCAACAACGACATCGTCGTCAGCCCGGACTGGGACCGCCATCTGATGGATAACATGGCGGCGAACGGTCTGGAAGTCGCGACCTGTTGCGGCATCGAGCAACTGGAAACAGCGGCGGCGTCACAAGCCATCAAGCGGCGCTGGAGGCGGATCAAGGGCGTCTGCTCCCTGCTCGGCATCAACGCATTCAGCCTGCGCCTCATGCACCGCTGGATGTATCGCGGCGATTGGCAGGGCTTCTGCGCCGACCGTTATCGACGGTTCAGGCTCCAGGCCGCAGAAGGATTCGTCGGCAACACGGTGATGATGGCCCGATCCGCCCTGGCGAAACTTGGCCCCTGGGACGAGACCCAGCAGGGCGCCGACTTCGACCTCTATCTGCGCAGCAAGAAACGCGCATTAGAACAAGGCGACATCCGGCCCATGCATATTGCGCTCGACACCTTCAACCACCACTTCATCCGGCTGACCGTAAAGGCTGGGCCGCCACAATTTGCCGATGTCGATCGGCTCATCCCGCTGGAAACAAAGTGGTCGGCCGCTGAACTGGCCTGGCTCTCCCAGCGCCTGGGCAGCTAGATGACAACCTGGCGCTTCACCACATTCAAACAACTGGACGGCTGGTCGTGGTATACCCTGGCCCTGGGCATCGCGCTACAGACCTCGACTGCGCTGACCAGCGTGTTGACGGGTGGCGCCTTCATCTGGGCCTTGAGTCATCCGCACAACTGTCTGGCTACCTGGCGCGACCTCAAGGCCGAACCGGTGTTTCGTGCCATGCTGTTCCTGCTGGTGGCGATTCTGATCGGCGTACCGGTCGCGCTGCGGCATGGCTATGCGCCCTGGGACATGCTGGGCAAACATACGCCCTTCGTCATCTTCTTCCTGGTCCTGGGTCTTTTCCGGCAGCCGCAGCGGCGCTGGGCCGGTTTTGCCGGATTCGGGCTGGGGGCGCTGCTGGCGCTATCGACCTCGCTTTTTGCGGCCGCCAGCGGCGTCGCTTTCCTCAACGTTGCGCCGGACGATTTCAATACCTTCAGGAATCACACCGAGCACAATATCTTCCTCGGACTCGCCGCCTTCGGTCTGGCCACCCTGCTGCTCAGGAACGGGGGCCGGAGCTGGACCGCATGGCTGGGCTGGCTGCTGATCTGGCTGGCGATATTCGACATCCTGCATCTGGTACACGGTCGTACCGGTCAGATCGTGCTCGCCCCCCTGCTGGCCATAATCGTCGTCTACGCGCTAAAACGCCGTAGCTTCGCGATCGCCGTCATCACCGGCGCCGTCGGTTTGCTGTCCATCCTGCCCGGTTCGCCAACTCATCCCTCCGCCGTCACTGCCGGCGTGCAGGCTACTGAACAGGATATCGCCCGCTACAAATCGGGCCATGCCGCGACCTCGGTCGGTTATCGCATCGATTTCTTCGACACCACCGTGCGGCTGATACAAGAACGGCCCATCCTGGGCTATGGCACCGGCGGCTTCACCCCCGCCTACGCGGACTTCATCAAGACCCACGATCCAGCCCAGCAGGCCACGCACAATCCCCATAACGATTATCTGTTCTACTGGGCCGAGAACGGCCTGCCGGGACTTCTTGCCGTCATCTTCCTGTATCTGGCCATGGTCTATACGGCCTGGCGAGCCGGTGGCATAAAAGGACTTTGGCTGATCGCCCTGACGTTGGCCTGGGCGGTACCCAGCCTGGCTAATTCGGTATTGCTCGACCACGCATCGAGCTTCGTCTTGGTCACCCTGCTGGCGGCGCTGGTGGCCGGAGCGCCGCCTTTGAATGCCGCCGAGCGGACCGAGCAATAGAGTGGATAGCACTGCCGTGGGCACACCGACCCTCACCATAGTCATCGCGGCCAGGAACGAGGCCGTCAACATCGGCGAGGCCGTCGCCAGTGCCCGCTTTGCCGACCAGGTGCTGGTACTCGACTCCGGCAGCACGGACGGCACGATCGAAATCGCCAGGGCGGCCGGCGCCACAGTCGTCGAAACCGATTGGCCCGGCTATGGGCCGCAACAAAACCGCGGCATCGATCTGACGCAAAGCGACTGGATATTTTCGCTCGATGCCGACGAGCGGATCACCGAACCGCTGGCGGCCGAAATTCTCGCCGCCATCGGCCACGGCGAACACGATGGCTACGACGTTCCCCGACGCTCGCTGTTTGTGTCGCGCTTTATGCGCCATTCGGGCTGGTGGCCTGACCGCACCCGCCGTCTGGTACGTAGTGGCAAAGGGCAGTTCACCGAACACCTGATTCACGCCAACCTCCGAATCGAAGGCAGCGTGGGCCATCTGCAAGAGCCGATGATCCATTACAGCTACCGGGACCTCGACAGCGTGATCGAGAAGATGAACCGCTATTCGGCCGGTTCGGCGCTTGACCTGTTCCAGCGCGGCCGTCGCGCCACCCTGGGCAGCGCGGTCCGGCACGGAATCTGGGCCTTCCTGCGCACCTATGTTATCAAGCTGGGAATTCTGGATGGCGCGGAGGGGTTCATGGTTGCCGTGGTCAACGCCGAGGCCAGCTACTACAAGCATCTCAAACTGCGTGAACTGAGCCTCAAACGCGGCCCAGAAAAAACGAACATCACCAAGCCATAGAAACCGGCTTTCGGGTCAGCGTAGTAACCGGTAGTGCTTCTTGCTGAGTTCCAGGCCAAACACCCGCTCCAGCGCCATCATCCGGCGATGCTTGCGTTCTCGCGCTGTAGGTTTATAGGCCGCGTCGGGCGTGAAGGCCGTCTCTGCCTCAGTCGCCAGCCAGTTCCGGACCATGGCCGGATGACCACCCACAAACGGTGCTAATGCCTGCGGATCTATTTGATACCCATCGAATAAAGGGTGATTTTTCCCCCAATAGCGACCGATACGTTGGTTCTTTTCCCTCATCGTAGCCACGCTACGGACATGGCCGTAGTGGTAGATCGGCGCGCCGACCAGGGCAGCGTTGGGATAGCGGCCGCGCCTGTTCTTGTCCATGACCACCCAGAACAGGCCGTCCGGAGCCCAGGTGCGGATGGTATTGCGGATGATGCGCGGCGCGCGCCGGTACCAGCCGGGGCTGATTGCCCGCCAGTCCGGACTGCCGAAGAAATGGTGATAGTCGAATACCAGCGCCTCAATACGCTCATCAGGCAAGTGACGTTCCATGCTGGCAAGTATCGTGCCCAGATCGTCCTCGTGCAGCACCTCGTCGCCTTCCAGATAGAAGGCCCAGTCGCCGGTGCAATTGAACTGGGCAATCATCTTTTGCTGAGCGTAGACATAGCCCCGGTCCTGCATCTTTTCGTTCCACTGACATTCGAGGATGCGAATCTTGTCGGAGCCGATGGCGCGGATGCGCGCCAGGGTATCGTCGTCGCTCTCGCCCACCGCCACGACGAACTCGTCGCAAATCGGCAGCACCGAACGGATGCTCTCGATATAGGGATAACCGAGCAGCGTGCCGTTGCGGATGAAGGTAAAACCGCTGACTTTCATGACAGGCTCCGAGCACCCGGCGGGTTAAGTTGATCGAGTATATCAAGCACCCGGGCCGGCTCCAGCTTGACCAGGCAATCCAGGTGGCCGAGCGGGCATTCGCGTTTGAAGCAGGGGCTGCATTTCAGACCAAGCCGGACCACCCTCGCCCGCTCCGACAGCGGTGGCGTGTAACCCGGATCGGTCGAGCCGTAGACCGCAACGACCGGCACGTCCACGGCGGCGGCGACGTGCATCAGTCCCGAGTCGTTGCTGACCACCGCACTGGCGCAGGCCAGCAGATCGACAACCTCATCAAGCGCAGTCTCGCCGGCCAGGTTGCGGCAGCCGTCACCGGCCAGGGTGGCGATCATTTCGCCTACTGCCCGGTCGCCGGCCGAACCGAACAGCCAGACCTGCCAGCCCTGATCGAGCTTGGCCTTGGCCACGGCGGCATAGTGAGTTTCCGGCCAGCGCTTGGCCGGGCCATATTCGGCGCCGGGACACAAGGCCAGCACCGGTCGATTCAGGACCAGCCCGAGGCGGACCAGGCTGGCCGCCTGTTTGACCGGATCGACGGTCAGGTGCGGATAGCTGTCAGGCCCGGCGGGCGGCGCATCGGCCAGGGCACGGTAGCGGTCCACCAGCCGGGGCAGGCCGCGCTTGTCCAGGCGACGCGCCTCGTTGAGCAGGCCGTAGCGGAACTCGCCGAGGTAGCCGGTCCGGCGCGGAATGTGGGCCAACCAGGGCACCAGCGCCGACTTCCATGAATTGGGCAGGACGATGGCCCAGTCGTAGTTTTCGGCCCGCAGTTCGCGCGCCAGCGCCCGACGACCGGCCAGATCGAATCGGCCATGGCCGAACGGCGAGACGATGACCCGGTTGACCTCGGCCATTCGGCTCAGGATCGGCCCGCTCCAGGCCGGCGCCAGTACCTCGATCTGCGTCTCGGGATAGCGCTCAGGCAAGGCGCGGTACAGCCCCTGGGCCATAATCATGTCGCCCACCCAGGACGGCCCGACGATCAGGCAGCGGCGCATCAACCGGCCCGCATGACTGTGGCCGACCGGACCGCATCGTCAAACCATTGCCGGGCGGCGGCGATCTTGCGCGCGGCGGCGGCACGTTTGTTTGACGCCACACTGGCCAAGTCCTTGGCGACGGGTTCGGCGGCCAGTCGATAGACGTATGGGGTCACGGCCTGGCCGTCATATTCCTGCCAGAACCGGTCATAGTCGGCCTTGATCCGGTCGCGCAGGTGGTAATAGCCGGCGAACACCGTGCCTTGGTTGGCCACGCCATAGAGCCCGGCCAGCCCCCAGCCTGCGGCCAGCGCCTGGGCGCCGTGCAGCATCAACGCCTTGGGCCGCAGACCCTGCATGGCCTTGGTCGCCTGCTTGATTAGGTCGGGAATTTTAGGTTCGGGATTGGGTCCCTTGTTACAGCCTATCCACAGCACTGGCCTGTCGTCTGCTGGCAAACCGATGCGTTGTGGCATGACCACGGTTATGGCAAACATGTGCAGGGGTTGGCCATTAAGCTCAACGGCCATACGCAGTTCGCCTTCGCGCCCCAGACCCAATGAGTCGTAGAGCATCAGCTTCAACTGACCCGCCCGGGTGTCGCGCTGGGTCAGGCAGAGACCTTGCAAATAAATGGCATAGAGCGCCGATTCCTTGATATGGCGGCGCAAGAAACCGAAGTGGTCGGCCACGGTCTGGGCGCGGCCAGCGGCATCCAGGCCACGGATCAGATAGGGCCGCAACACCCGCAGACCATGGTTCGGGTCGTTCGCCAGGATCGGACACAGCACCGGGTCGTCGAATACCGCTTGATTCAGTTGCAGCGGCTTTCTGTGCCACCACGTACGCAGTCCCCGCTTGGCGCGTTGCAAAGGCACCGATCAGGACTCCTTGATGGCGGCGATCAGGCCGCTGGTGGAACGGCCATCGACGAAGTTCAGGACATGCACCTCACCGCCATTGCCGCGCACGCAGTCGCCGCCGGCAATCGCCTCGGGGAGATAGTCGCCGCCCTTGACCAGGATGTCCGGCAACAGCCGGCAAATCAGCCGCTCGGGGGTATCCTCGTCGAACAACACCACGGCATCGACCGACTCCAACGCGGCCAGCACCCGAGCCCGGTCCTGTTCCGGGACAACCGGCCGGGAGGGGCCTTTCAGGGCCGCCACCGAACGGTCGGTATTGAGGCCGATAATCAGCCGGTCGCCCTCGTGCCGGGCCGCTTCCAGATAGCCGACATGGCCGGCGTGGATGAGATCGAAACAACCATTGGTGAACACAACCTTCTCGCCCCGTGCGCGCCAGGCGGCGACCCGGCGCAGCAGGGTCGCCTCGTCGCAGACCTTGTCGGCCTGGGTCGCGGCGTCCTGCCACTCGATCTCATGCAACAGTTCATCCAGGGTCACCGGCACGGTGCCCACCTTGGCCACCACCACGCCCGCCGCCAGGTTGGCCAGCCGGCAACACTCGGCGGCAGCGAGCCCGGCCAGCAGTCCCGCCGCCAGGGTGGCGATGACGGTATCGCCGGCGCCGGAGACATCGAACACCTGCTTCGCCGTTGCCGGCAGGTGGCTGATGCCCTTGTCTTCAAGCAGGGCGATGCCGTGTTCGCCACGGGTTACCGGCAGAAAGTCCAGTTCCAGTTCGCGACGTAGGGCCTCGGCCCCGGCCATGATGGCCTCGATATCGCGCACGGCACAGCCGCAGGCCTCGGCCGCCTCCTTCTGATTCGGCGTCAGCACCGTGGCGCCGCGATACTTACGGTAATCGTGCCCCTTGGGATCGACCAGCACCGGGATGCCACGCTGCCGGGCGGCGGCGATGAGGCCTTGGCAGACCTCGGCGGTCAAGGCGCCCTTGGCGTAGTCAGACAGGATCAACGCCCCCGGCTGCCAGGTCGCCAGCTCATCCAGCACAGCGTCGAGCAGCGCCTGGCTGGCCGATTCGGCATGGGGAGCGTTTTCTTCCTGATCCAGGCGCAACATTTGTTGATGGCCGCCGATCACCCGGGTCTTGGTGGTCGTTGGCCGATCGCCGGTCCGGGTCAATATCGGGCGGATACCCGACTCGCGCAACAGGGCTGTCAGCCGCTCGCCTTCGGCATCGGCGCCAATATGCCCGGCCAGTGCGGCCTCCAGGCCGAGCCCAATGAGGTTGGCGGCGACGTTGGCGCTGCCGCCCAGCCGTTCGGTATTGCGGGTTACCCGAACTACCGGCACCGGGGCCTCGGGCGAGATGCGATCGACCTCGCCCCACAGGTAGCGGTCCAGCACCAAGTCGCCGACCACCAGCACCCGGGCGGGCGCCTGACCATCGCGGCGGAAGGCGTGGTGAACAATGTCGGCGAGTTGGCGGGTCATCCGGCCTCCAGCAGTTCGCACACGATGTGGCCGATCAGGATATGGACCTCCTGGATGCGTGGTGTGTCTGAGCTCGGCGCGATCAGCGCAAAGTCGCACAGTCCAGCCAGCTTGCCACCGTTGCCGCCCAATAGCCCGACGGTGTAGAGGCCCAAGCGCCGGCCTTCCTCGACGGCGCGGATCACGTTGCCGCTGTTGCCGGAGGTGGAGATGCCGACCAGTACGTCGTTGGCTCCGCACAGCGCCTCGACCTGGCGGGCGAAGATATGTTCGAAGCCATAGTCGTTGCCGACCGAGGTGAGGATGGAGCTATCGGTGGTCATGGCCAGCGCCGCCAAACCGCCCCGTTGGCGCTTGAACCGGCCAACCAGTTCGGCAGCGATGTGCTGACTGTCGGCCGCGCTGCCGCCATTACCCATCAGTACGATCTTGCCGCCGGCCTGCAGGCAGGCCTTGAGCCGCTGGGCCAGGGTCTCGATTTGCGGCGCCAGTCCGGCAACGGCAGCCACGGCGGCTTGATGGTCGGCCAGTGCGCGTTTGATAAGGGTATGGGCAGCCATCAGCAGTAGCTGTCGTCGTGGCTCAGGTAGTTGCGCACATAGTCCGCCACGCCCTCTTCCAGTTCCATGAAGGGCCGGGTATAGCCGGCCTGTTTCAGCTTCGCTATGTCGGCCTGGGTGAAATACTGGTACTTGCCGCGCAGGTCTTCCGGCATATCGATGAACTCGATGTTGGGCTCGCGGTCCATGTTCGTCATCACCGCCGTGGCCAGGTCGCGGAAGGCGCGGGCCTTGCCGGTGCCAATGTTGTACAGGCCAGACTCGGCGGCATGGTCGATGAAGTGGCCAGTGGCCATCGCCGCGTCCTTGACATAAACGAAGTCGCGCATCTGCATACCGTGGTCGAAGTCCGGCCGGTGGCTGCGGAACAGCTTCATGTAGCCGTGTTCGCGCACCTGGTTGAAGGTGTGGAAGGCGACACTGGCCATGCGACCTTTGTGATATTCGTTCGGCCCATAAACGTTGAAATACTTGAAGCCATACCAGCGCGGTGGACAGGGCGCGCCTTCGCGCTGCTGGCGCAAGGCCCACTGGTCGAAGAACTGCTTGGAAAACCCGTAGCCATTCAGCGGCCGCAGGTTGTCGATGACATGATCGTCGCGGTAACCGGCCTCACCGCCGCCGTAGGTCGCCGCCGAACTGGCGTATAGGAAGGGGACCTCCTGATAGGCGCACCAGCGCCACAGATTCTGGCTGTAGCGGATATTGGCCTCCAGCAGGCGATTGAAGTCGCGCTCGGTGGTGGCGCTGATGGCACCCATGTGGATCACCGCATCGACCTTGCCGACATGACCCAGCCAGGGCATCAACTCGTCCTTGTCCAGGTAGTCGGCCAGGCGGCGATGGCACATGTTCTGCCACTGGTCAGGCTGTTCGATACGGTCGACCACGACCACGTCGTCGCGGCCGAGGTTCTGGTTCAGGTGCCAGGCGATCATGCTGCCGATCATGCCGGCGCCGCCGGTAACGACGATCATGCGTTTTCCTCCGGTCGATGGCCGAGATTATGGCGGTTCATAGGCAAAATCGCGGCCATCTAGGTCGCCTCTTCGATGCTGTTTGCGTTAATCCGGCGCTGTAGCCGGCGTTTCTCGAAAAACAGCAATATCAGGAAAGTAAGCCAGGCGACACCGACCATCCCGACCGTAAAAACGCCATAGGAAATCGGCCATGGGATGCCCTGCGTCCACATCGAAAACTCCGACATGCCGCCCATGCCGGCGATGATGTTGAGCGGCATGAATATCACGCTGAGCACCGTGAGCTGCTTGACCACCTGGTTCTGGTTGATGTTGATGAAACCAACCGTGGCATCCATCAGGAAGTTGATCTTGTCAAACAGGAAAGAGGTGTGGCTGTTCAGCGATTCGATATCGCGCACGATCTGTCTGGCATCGTCCAATTGATTTGCCAGCAGGAACTTGCCGTGCACCAGGAACGAGACCGCCCGCTGCGTGTCCAGTATATTGCGCCGGATGCGGCCATTGAGGTTTTCTTCCTCGGCGATGTCGGCCAGGGTGCGGGCCGCTTCCTGGTCGCTCATGGCCTGGCGCAAGACCGTCTTGCCTACCTTATCCAAGGTGGCATAGACATCCTCCAGGGCATCGGCGGAATATTCCACGTCGGCGCTGTACAGGTCCAGCAGGACATCATTGCAATTGGACACATAGCCCGGTTGGGTGCGGGCGCGCAGACGCTGCAAGCGAAACACCGGCAACTCCTCGTTACGCACGGTGAACAGGATGTCCTTGTGCAGGACAAAGGAGACTGGGCACGCCACGCGACTCGCCTTCGCGGTCGAGCAGGAAGTCCGAAAACAGAAACACCTCGTCGTTCTCGCCCAGGAAATAGCGGGCGCTGGCCTCCAGGTCGGTGCTCTCGTCGGGGTTAGGCAATTCCACGCCGTAGTACTGCCCGACCATGTCGCGCTCGGCCTTGCTGGCGCCGAGCAGGTCGATCCAGATCGGCCGGATGCTCTCCATATCCTCGCGACCGTTAATCGCCATTTGGGACAGACGACCGTTGACCAACTGGAAGGCATTCAGATGGCCTCGACCGCTATGCAGCTCCTGGGTGCCGATCAGCTTCTCGCGCAGCGTGGCGGTCACTTCCCAAAGGACATCGGCCTCTCTTTCCTTATCGACCTGATCCAGGATCAAACGCGCGTCTTCCAGCGGCAACGCCTCCAGTATCACTGCAATCTCAGCCGGAATCAGGGTCTCCAGATGCTTGCGCAAGGCCGTCAGGTGTTGTTTCTGCACCAGCGTCTCGACCAGGTCGTGACGCGGCATCGGCTGGTTATGCAGCATGCCCTCAACCAGCTTGTGCTTTTGCAGCAAATCCTTAACGACCTGAAGGGACATGGCGGCTCCGGTTCGACCCTTGTTTCATACCGGCGCGATTATAACCTCAGGCAAACGCGATCACCCGCGGCAACCGTCCCCGATTGCCATATTCGACGGCTATCTGCGGCGACTTGTCTTCGTAGTGGTTTGTTGCGCCTCGCGCCACTCGGCACAACCTACATCTCAGGTGAGCGCAATAGCCAAGTAGATGCAGTACAGGGCGCCATTAACCGCCAGATGGAACACCCGCAACTGACCGCGCCGTAACATGAGGCGCAGCCAACCTGCCGCAAGCAGGGTGATGACCACCCCGGCCAAGACCTCCTTGCGCGGCGCCCAGGGTGTGAGCAGGATGCCGATGGCCGGCAGCAGCGTGCCCTGAAACACCATGGCGCCGGTAATGTTGCCGAAGGCCAGGGTGTCTTTACGGCGGCGTATCCAGAGTATTGAGTTGATCTTCTCCGGCAGTTCGGTGGCAATCGGCACGATCATCAGCGACAGCATCAGCGCCGAGATACCCAGGATCGGCGCGGCCTGTTCGATGCCGGTGATGAAGCCCTTGGCGCCGCCTACCAGCAAGGCCAAGCCGAGACCCAACTGAATAAAGATGGTCGGGAAATTTTCCGGCAAACCGACGCGCGACAACCACATGGGCGCTTCGGCCTCGGTCGCATGGCCGTCCTTGACCAGCTTCTCGGACGCCCTGAGCGTCAGTATGAGGTAGAAGAAATAGATCACCACCATGATGAATGCCAGCGTGGCGCGAATGCCAGCCGTCCCGTGGGGCACGAACAAGGCCACGCAGGCCAGGGCGAAGGCGGTCAGGAAAAAATTCAGGTCGCGGCTCAGGCCGGTACGTTCCGGACTCAGGTGGCCCTGGGTGCCGCGCCGCTTCCAGACCGACGCCGCCATCATGAACAGGGACAGGGTCGAGAGCATCAAAGGCGCACCCAAAATGGCGCCGACACCGATCTCCTCATTGATCTGTTGATTCTGGGTACCGCCGAAGATCGCCAACAATGGCACGATGGTCTCCGGCATCGCGGTGCCCACGGCGGCGAAGATTGACCCGGTCACCCCTTCCGATATCTTCAGCCGCTCACCCAGATGCTCCAAGGCATTCACGAAGACCTCGGAAGCGATCAGGATCAGAAACAGGAAAAATATAAGTTCGAGAAACAGCATGGCAGTCCCGGCAAAAAATGACGCGTTATTCTACCAAGCGGATGCGTGATAATGACCGGGTAGGCGTGATGAGACAGACATGAACCGGGAATTCGACCAGGCGGGCTGGCTAAACGGCGTCCGACGCATCGAGTCGGCCAATTGCGACGGCCGGCCGGCCGGCGCGCCAGTCGACCTGCTGGTCATCCACAACATCAGCCTGCCGCCAGGCGAATTCGGCGGTGACGGGGTGATCGAGCTGTTCGCCAACCGGCTCGACCCGGCCGCCCACCCGTATTACCAAACCATCGAGGGCCTGCGTGTATCGGCCCACTTCTTCATCCGCCGCGACGGCGAATTGATCCAGTTTGTGGCCACCGCCAAGCGAGCCTGGCACGCAGGCTGCTCTTCCTGGAACGGCCGGGAACGATGCAACGATTTTTCCATCGGCATCGAACTGGAAGGTGCTGACGACACGCCCTTCACCGATGCCCAATATGAATGTCTGAATGGTTTGATCGGGGCATTGTGCCGGCGTTACCCGATCGGGGCCATCGTCGGCCACTCGGACATCGCGCCGGACCGGAAGACGGACCCCGGCCCGCATTTTGATTGGTCGCGCCTCGCGCTAGCCGCGCTAGCCGTTCATTGCCGTCATGGCCGCGCAAGCGAACATCCAGAGGCATAAGGACTGAGTTCCTGCCTGAGCGGGAACGACAAACGCGCCGGTCAGGCCGCCTGAGCTGGAATCTCGGCGCCTATCCGCTTGACCCGGTTCTTATCGTCGACGTAGACCAGCTTGGGCTGGTATTTGGCCAGATCAAGCTCGGAATAACCGGCAAAGACAGCAATAATCAGCAGGTCGCCCACGGCCGCCTTGCGCGCCGCCGCGCCGTTGACCGAGATCATGCCGCTGCCGCGCGGGGCCTTGATGGCATAGGTGGTAAAACGCTCGCCGTTGTTGACGTTGTAGATGTCGATCTGCTCATATTCCCGGATCTCGCCAGCCTCCAGCAACAGCTCGTCGATGGCGCACGAGCCCTCGTAATTAAGCTCCGACGCAGTGGTGCGTACACGGTGCAGCTTGGCTTTGAGTAGGGTGCGTTGCATGGCAATGTGCCTGGACGAATCGGGGCACGAATTATACCCACGCAGCAGACACTGGGAACAGACAAAATTTTCAATAGAACCAAGGTGTTCGACTCAGACCAAAGCTCTGGCGGCAAGCCCGTGGGCGCGCTAACATGATTTTCATGGCCAATACCACTC
>JAIMKU010000004.1:10907-42525 GCA_020692235.1 Hydrogenophilus sp. | reverse complement strand
CAATGTCCCATCCTGGCCGACCTGTCACCCGACCTGGCCGTTAAGGTGGCGCACTATGCCTTGCCGATGACGGCAGCACCGGGGGCCCTTTTGTTCGACGCAGGCAACGCATGCCAGGCGCTGCCGCTGGTTATCGCCGGCTCCATCCGGGTCTTCAAGCGAGCCAGCAACGGCCGGGAAATCAGCCTGTACCGGGTCAATCCCGGCGAAATCTGCATCGTCACAATCAGTTGTCTATTGGCCGGCGATGCCTATCCGGCGACCGGTGTTGCCGAAACCGACATTACCGCCCTGGCCCTGCCCCGGCCCTTGTTTCTGGAATTGACCGAAACTCACCCGCCCTTTCGCCAGGCGGTCTTCCACCTGTTTGGCGAGCGACTGACCGGACTGATGCAACTGGTCGAGGAGGTCGCCTTTCGCAAACTGGACCAGCGTCTGGCCGCCTTGCTGGCCGCGCGTGCGCCCATGGTCCTGGGCTCGCACCAGCAACTGGCCGATGAGATGGGTAGCGTACGCGAGATCGTCAGCCGGCTGTTGAAGCAGTTCGAGGAACAGGGTTGGGTCCATCCTGGCCGGAAAAAGATCGAAATACTCGACGCCGCCGCTCTGCACAATTACGCCGCCGCGCCTCGGTAACAAAAGTCACCGACTATATTCGGGCAGCGGAGTAGCCTGTCTGTCATGTCGCATGCAAGTGCGACGTTCAACTAACCGAAGGAGTCAGACATGAAACTAAACGTCGGCGGTATCGACCGCATCCTGCGCATCGTTCTGGGCGCCGCCCTGATTGCCTGGGCCGCGCTACTGGGTGGTCCGGCCTGGGCCTGGATCGGCATCGTTCCACTGGCCACCGGCCTGGTCAAGTTCTGCCCGTTGTACACGATCCTGGGCATGAGCACCTGCCCGAAGGAGTAATCCGGCATTGCTTGAAAAAAGGCCCCGCGGGGCCTTTTTTTATTTCAGGAACAGATTGTAGGCCGGGTTGCGGCTCTCGTTCCAGTAGCAATAGCCGAGGCCGTCCAGGAAGGTCTGGAACGCCGCCTTCTCGGCGCTCGGCACCTGCACCCCGCACAGAACCCGGCCATAGTCGGCACCGTGGTTGCGATAGTGGAACAGGCTGATGTTCCAGTTGTGGCTCATGCTGTTGAGGAAGCGCATCAGCGCGCCCGGCCGTTCGGGGAATTCGAAGCGGTAGATCGTCTCGTCCTTCACCTGCGGCGCTCGGCCGCCGACCATGTGGCGAATGTGCAGCTTGGCCATCTCGTTGTCGGTGAGGTCCAGCACCGGCAGCTCGTTCTTGTTCAGCGCGGCGATCAGCTTGTCCACTTCGGCCCGGTTATGCACCTGCAAACCGACGAAGACGTGCGCCACCTTGGGGTCGGCGTAGCGATAGTTGAACTCGGTGATGACCCGGCCACCAATCAACGCGCAGAAGGCCTTGAAACTGCCCGGCTTCTCGGGGATCGCAACGGCCAGCACGGCCTCGCGTTTTTCGCCCAGCTCGGCCCGTTCAGCGACGAAGCGCAGTCGGTCAAAGTTCATGTTGGCACCGGAGGCGATGGCGATAAGGTTCTTGCCCTTCACCTTTTCACGCGCCGCCCAGGCCTTGAGACCGGCCACGCCGAGGGCCCCGGCCGGTTCCAATATCGAGCGGGTGTCCTCGAACACGTCCTTGATCGCTGCGCAAATGGCGTCGTTGCCGACCCGGATCACTTCGTCCACGTACAACCGGCAGAGCCGGAAGGTCTCCTCGCCGACCTGCTTGACCGCCACACCATCGGCAAAGATGCCGACGTTGGCCAGGGTCACCCGTTCCTTCTTGGCCAGCGAACGGGCCATGGCGTCGGCCTCTTCCGGCTCGACGCCAATCACCCTGATCTCCGGCTTCAGCCGCTTGATGTAGGTGGCGATGCCGGCAATCAGGCCACCGCCGCCGACCGGCACGAAGATGGCGTCGATCGGCGCGCGGGCCTGACGCAGCAGTTCCATGGCGATAGTGCCCTGACCGGCGATCACATCGGGGTCGTCATAGGGATGAACGAAGCTCTTTCTCTCTTTTTTGGCGATGGTCAGCGCGTGATGGTAGGCATCGTCATAGGAATCGCCATAAAGAACCACCGTCGCACCACGCTTGGCCACGGCATCGACCTTGATCTGGGGCGTGGTGGCCGGCATCACGATAGTCGCCTGGCAGCCGAGCACCTGGGCCGACAGCGCTACGCCCTGAGCATGATTGCCGGCGCTGGCCGTGACCACGCCCTTTTTCAACTGGGCACGGGTCAGGTGGGCCATCTTGTTGTAGGCACCGCGTAGCTTGAAGGAGAACACCGACTGCATGTCCTCGCGTTTCAGCCAGACCTGGTTATCGATCCGCCGCGACAGGTTGGGCGCGGAATCGAGGTTGGATTCCACGGCCACGTCATAGACGCGGGCGAGCAGGATTTTCTCAAGGTAGTCGGTCATGGGCCGGTTTGATCGCGTCGGTAAACCCCGCTATTCTCGGGCTTTCGCGCATAACTTGAAAGAAAAAGCCATAATGACTCAGGACGAAATGAAACAAGCCGTGGCACGCGCCGCGATCGAACACGTGCCGGCCGGCATCATCGGGGTGGGCACCGGCTCCACCGCCAACTTTTTCATCGACGAGCTGGCCCACATCAAGGGCCGTATCGACGCCGCCGTGGCCTCATCCGTCGCCAGCGCCGAACGCCTGAAAAAACACGGCATCCAGGTCATCGACCTGAACGAGGCCGGCGAGCTGGCGGTCTACGTCGACGGGGCCGACGAGATCACCCGGCACATGGCCATGATCAAGGGCGGCGGCGGTGCCCTGACCCGCGAGAAGATCGTCGCTGCCTGCGCCAAAAAGTTTGTTTGCATCGTCGATCAGTCCAAGCTGGTCGATGTTCTTGGCGCCTTCCCGCTACCGGTCGAGGTCATCCCCATGGCCCGTTCCTACGTCGCCCGGCAACTGGTCCGGATGGGCGGCAGCCCGGTCCTGCGTTCCGGCTTCACCACCGATAACGGCAACGTCATCCTCGACGTGCATGGCATGAACATTCTCGACCCGGTCACCATGGAGGCCGAGATCAACCAAGTCGTCGGCGTGGTCACGGTGGGGCTGTTTGCAAGAAGGGGCGCCGATGTCTGCCTGATGGGCACACCGGCGGGGGTCAAGACGCTGACCCGGTGAAGACAGCCATCGAGGCACGGATCAAGGCCCAGCAAATCGTATTGAGCCAGTGCACCCACTGTCCGGACATGATCGGCCCGGTCATCCTGGGCCGCCCGGTCGCCTCGAAAATCATTCAGATCGGCCAGGCACCGGGCCCCTACGAAGGCCGGCTCGGTCAGCCGTTCGCCTGGACCGCCGGCAAGACCCTGTTCAAATGGTATGAGTCCATCGGAGCCGACGAGGAGACCTTCCGTTCCCGTGTCTATATGGCCGCTGTCTGCCGCTGCTTTCCAGGTAAGAACCCAAACGGCGGTGACCGCGTACCCAGCCGCGAAGAGATCACGCAGTGCAGCGAATGGCTACGACGCGAGGTCGAGATACTGAAGCCAGAACTGGTCATCCCGGTCGGCAAGCTCGCCATCGCCCAAATGCTCAAGGCCACGCGATTGGCCGACGGCGTCGGCCAGGTTCACCGGGTGACCTATCTCGGCGCGGAGATGGACGCGATTCCCCTACCCCACCCCTCCGGCCTGTCTACCTGGTTCAAAACGGAACCTAGCAAGACTCTGCTGCAACAGGCATTGCACCTGATCTCGGAGCACCCGGCCTGGCGCAGCACATTCAGATAAGGAGCCGAGAGACAATAACCCGAACATTCTGGCCGCGCTGTCTGGCGCGCTGCCGCGTTGCCGGCCGCTTGCAGGGAATGGCCATGCGGCGCGACCGGCGCCTTGCATCGCATCCAGTCAACACACCCATAATTGTCCAAATTATTGTTTCCCGGCTCCTAAAAGGCTTCGCGTAACCGCAGGAAGGCCGGGAAGCGCGGCAGGCCCTTGGCGGTCAGACCACGATAGCGATAGGTGACGAGACTGCCCACCGGCGGCGGCGCCTCCCGCTGGGCATCACTAAATCCAGTACCAATGCGGAAGCGGCGACCGCCCGGGTCTTCCACCAGCAGGGCTCCCAGCCGGCCTGCGTTCCGGCCCGCTCCCGGCAGGTGTGCGATTACCTTGGCCTCGCTGTCCAGGTAGTGCTTCAGTTTGACCAGATCGTCACTCCGGCCGGATGAATAGGGCGCATCGGCGCGATGCAGCATGAGGCCTTCGCCGTTTACCGCAACGACCTTGTCCAAATCCGCCAAGAGTGTTTTCCGGTCGGCCACCCGGTACTGGTCAATGGCCTGCAGCCAAGGGATGCCGGCGTGTTCGAGCAATTGTTTCAGCCGGTCCTTACGTGCTGTGAAGGTTCCCTCCGCACCGGGCAACTCGAACAACATGTAGCGGACCCGCCGCCATTCTGCGTCGACCGGTTCGGTCTTGCGCACGATGCCGGACAGACGTTCGAAACCACCCCGGCCAAGCCAGAGTTCACCATCCAACGGGATTGCCGGGAAATCGCGGGTGAACCAGGCCGGGGCCGGCACCGGGTGGCCACTGCGGAAATAGAGTTGCTTGCCGTCCCAATAGGCCCGAACGCCATCGAGTTTTTCGCTCACCCAGTAACCGGCAGGGTCGATGGCATTGCGGTAAACCTCGGCCAGAACCAGGGCCGGTGGGGCCACAGCGGCAGCCATGACCGGCATGGCCAGAAATACCGATGTCAGGAAAGCGGCGGCGACCTGGCGGATTCGCATAGCGGTTCGGCTTAGTGACCGCCGTCGCCAAACGCGTCCTCGGCAAAACCGTCCTCGGCGGGCACCCGGAACTTCTCAGCCGCCCATTCGCCCAGGTCGATCAACTTACAGCGCTCAGAACAGAATGGTCGGTACTTGTTCTCTGGCCGCCACTCCACCCGCTTGTTGCAAGTTGGACAGGCGACGATCTTGTATTTTTCGCTCATAAACGCAAAGGGCGGCTGACGCCGCCCCGCCCGATTAACGTATCCGGTTAAACGGAGAAGGATGAGCCGCAGCCGCAGGTGGACACGGCATTGGGATTGCGGATGACAAACTGAGCGCCTTCCAGGCCCTCGGTGTAATCGACCTCGGCGCCCATCATGTACTGCATGCTCATGGAGTCGATCAGCAGAGTGACGCCGTTCTTTTCCATGACCGTGTCATCGTCGTTCTGCACTTCGTCGAAGGTGAAACCGTACTGGAAGCCGGAACAGCCACCGCCGGTGACGAAGACCCGCAGCTTCAGTTCGGGGTTGCCTTCCTCGGCGATCAACTCCTTGACCTTGTTGGCAGCGCTATCGGAGAAGTTAAAGGGGGTGGGCATGTCAGACATGGCAACACTCCTAATCAATAAATAGTTGATAAATTATCTCGGTTAAGTCGATTCTAGTCAATCAGGGGGCTAGGGGGATTTGGCTCAAGCCGCTATTTTCCGCCAAGCCGAACAGGATGTTCATGTTTTGTATTGCCTGCCCGGCGGCGCCCTTGACCAGATTGTCGATCACCGACAGGACCACCACGGTATCGCCGCCTTGCGGCCGATGCACAGCGATCCGGCACAGATTTGAGGCGCGCACCGAACGGGTTTCCGGATGCCCACCGGCGGGCAGCACATCGACGAAACGCTCGCCGGCATAGCGCTGCTCGAACAGGGTCTGCAAATCCACGTCCCGGGTCAATTTGCCGTACAAGGTGGCGTGGATGCCGCGAATCATCGGGGCCAAGTGCGGCACGAAGGTCAGGTTGACGTCGTGACCAGCCATCCGGGCCAGTCCCTGACGAATCTCCGGCTGGTGACGGTGACCGGCAACGGCGTAGGCCCTGAAGTTGTCGGTGGCTTCGGCATACAGGGCACCGATTTCGGCCTTACGGCCGGCGCCGGAGACACCCGATTTGCAGTCGGCCACCAGCCACGAGGTATCGATCGCGCCGGCCTCGATCAGGGGCAAAAAACCCAGTTGCACCGCCGTCGGGTAGCAGCCTGGGTTGGCGATCAGGCGGGCGCCCTTGACCCGGTCCCGGTTGATCTCGGGCAGGCCGTACACCGCCTCGGCCACCAGGTCCGGACAGGCATGTTCCATGCCATACCACCTGGACCATTCGGCAATATCGGTAATCCGGAAATCGGCGGCCAGGTCGATGACCTTGACCCCGGCCGCCAGCAGCTCGCGGGTCTCACGCATGGCCACGCCGTTGGGGGTGGCGAAGAAGACCACGTCGCAGGTCTTGAGCGGCGCCGCCTCCGGCGTAGTAAAGGCCAGATCGACCCGTCCGCGCAGGGACGGGAACATCTCCGCCACCTTCATGCCCGCCTCTTTGCGGGAGGTGATGGCCACGACCTCGGCCTCGGGGTGCTGGGCCAGCAAACGGAGCAATTCCACGCCGGTGTAACCGGTGCCGCCGACGATACCTGCCTTAATCATGTGTTTTCCTCTCGAAAAAATCCGTTTCCGCGATGATAGCCGCTATCGAGTCGGGACGGGTCACCCCGTCGCCCAGAACACCCTTGCCGTTGGGCTAACGCTTCCCCTTGCCGGGCGAATAGAGGTCTTCCACCTCCCAGTGAGTGCCCTTTGCCGGGCGCACAATAAAAAAACCCGGCTATCTTTAAGCCGGGTTAAAATCCACCTAAATAAGGAGGATGGAGGAGACAACACTAACAACACTAACAACGCCAAAGGGGATAGGCATTGTCAACCGTGTTATTAGTATAATCTAATATTCCAATTATGTTGTCAAGTAGTGCCCGATGATCGGCATCTTGTTCAAGCGATACCGGTGCGCTCCCGCCCTCGGTCAATTACTGGATATAACGGATTGCCACGTTTTCAGGGCTGAGCCAATCCCGCAACTCAGTCATCAAACCATCTTCCAGCCGCACCCGCCAACCAGCTCCAAGGTTGATTTCACAGTTCAGATCGCTGGTTTGGTAATGGGCGCGGACCGGGCAGCCTGGTTCCTCTCCAGCCGCCAAGTAAGGGGTTAGGATTTGCGCCAGTCGTTCGGCATTCGCCTGGCCATTCAGCCGGATAGCCAAGCGGCTGGCAAAACGATTCCGACCCTGCTCCAGGTTATACAACTCGTCGGCCACAACCCGCATACCGCCGGAATAATCGTCATGGCTGACCTTACCGAGGACGAGCAGCAGCTTATCTTTCTTGAGCAGATTACGGTAGTGATCGAATTGTTCGTTGTACACCAACACGTCCAGGCGCGCCGTGCCATCATCCAGGGCGACATAGGCCATTTTGCCGCGCCGGGTCATCTGGTTGCGCACCGCCATAACAACCCCCGCCATTAACAAGGGCCGTGGCTGAGGCGCTACCTGGCTGAGGTTCAGGTCGACCAGGCCGACCAAATCGGCACGATAGACGCTGAACGGGTGGCCGCTGAAATAAAAGCCGAGTGCCGTTTTTTCCTGTGCCAGTTGCTCGCGTATCGACCACTGCGGCGTCGCGACCAATTCCAGTGCGGGCGCGTTGAGTTCAGCCCCAAACAGGCTGTTCTGTACCGCATGGACTTGAGTGGCCTCGGCCCATTCCATGGCGATCCCCACCGAATTGAGCACAGCGGCGCGATTTTCATGCAGCGCATCGAATGCGCCCGCCCGTGCCATGGCCTCGATGGCGCGACGGTTAACCTGGCGCCGGTCCACCCGACGGCAGAAATCGAACAGATCGGCGAAGGGACCGTCTTTATCCCGTGCCGCCAGAATGTTGGCTATCGCCGATTCACCAGTGCCCTTGATCGCTCCCAGGCCATAACGAAGCGAACCGCGATCGACCGGGTAAAACCTGAATTCGGATTTGTTCACGTCCGGCGGCAATACGATCAGGCCATTACGCTGAGCGTCTTCTATGAAAATCCGTATCGTATCGGTGTTATCCATATCGGACGACAGCGTGCCGGCCATGAATGCCGCCAGGTGATGCGCCTTGAGCCACGCGGTTTGATAAGTGATGACGGCATAAGCCGCGGTATGACTCTTGTTGAAACCGTACTCGGCAAACTTCTCCATCAGCTCGAACAAATGGATTGCCAGCTTCTCGTCGTAGCCTTTTTTTGCCGCGCCGGCACGGAAGATGTCCTTGTGCTTGGCCATCTCCTCGGCATTCTTCTTGCCCATGGCCCGGCGCAGCTTGTCGGCGCCGCCCAGGGTATAGCCGCCAACGATCTGGGAAATCTGCATCACCTGTTCCTGATAGACGATGACGCCGTAGGTCGGCGTCAGGCAGGCGGTCAGGTCCGGGTGAAAGTAATCGATGGGCTGCTTGCCCTTTTTGCGCAAGATAAAGTCGTCCACCATGCCAGAACCGAGCGGCCCCGGACGGTACAGGGCCAACACGGCGATAATGTCCTCGAAACGGTCCGGTTCCAGCTTGCCAAGCAGCTTTTTCATGCCCTCGGATTCAAGCTGGAAAACCGCTGTGGTATTGGCTTTTTTAAGTATGTCGTAGACCGCCGGATCGTTGAAGTCCGTGGTATCGAGCCGGATGTCGGCGGTCGGGTCCAAGCGTTTGATATATCTCACGGCCCAATCGATGATCGTCAGGTTGCGCAGTCCCAGAAAGTCGAATTTCACCAGGCCGATCTTCTCGACGTCGTCCTTGTCCAGTTGAGACACCACGGATTCGGAACCTTCCGCGCAATACAAGGGGCAGAAATCCGTCAATTTGCCCGGCGCAATGAGTACGCCGCCGGCATGAGTGCCAACGTTGCGGGTCAGCCCCTCAAGTTTTTTGGCCAAATCGAACAGTTCCCGGACCTCATCTTCCCGTTCGTAGCGCTCCCTGAGCTCCGGCACTTCGGCCAGCGCCTGTTCCAGGGTCACGTTCTTGCCCGGCGCCGACGGGATCATCTTGGATAATTGGTCGCAGAAATTGTATGGCATATCCAGCACCCGGCCGACATCGCGCACTACCGCTCGCGCCGCCATGGTGCCGAAGGTGACGATCTGGGACACGGCATCGGCACCGTACTTTTCCCGCACATATTCGATCACCCGCCAACGATTGTCCTGGCAGAAATCGACATCGAAGTCGGGCATACTCACCCGTTCCGGATTAAGAAAACGCTCGAACAGCAGGGCGTAACGCAGCGGATCAAGGTCGGTGATGCCGAGGCTGTAAGCGACCAGAGAACCCGCCCCCGAACCGCGGCCGGGGCCGACCGGAACGCCGTTATGCTTGGCCCAGTTAACAAAATCGGCAACGATCAAAAAGTAACCCGGAAAACCCATCTGGACTATGGTCGCCAACTCCATATCCAGTCGCGCCTGGTACTCAGCCAAACGAGCGGCACGCTCGCCCGGTTCCGGGTAGAGCATGGCCAAGCGCGCAGCCAAGCCCTCGGCGGCGCGGTGGCGCAAATAATCGTCCAGGGTCATGCCGGCGGGGGTCGGGAACAACGGCAGTTTGCTATTGCCAAGTTCCAAGGTCAGATTGCACCTGCGGGCGATCTCCAGGCTGTTTTCCAGGGCCTCGGGCAGGTCGGCGAACAACTCGGCCATCTCAGCCTGGCTCTTGAAGTAATCCTCGGTGTTGAAATGCAGAGGTCGGCGACGGTCCGCCAGCATATAGCCCTCGGCAATACATACCCTCGCCTCGTGGGCCTTGAAATCGTCGCGAGTCAGAAACTGAACCGTATGGGTCGCTACAATCGGTAAGTCCAGATCACTGGCCAGCGCCACCGCCTGGACCAGATGGCTTTCCGCTTCCGGACGGCCATTCCGCTGTATTTCCAGGTAATAGCGATCGGGAAACAGGTCGGACCAGTCTTGCGCCAAGGCTCGTGCGGTGTCCCAGGCGTCGTTCAGCAATGCCTGGCCGACATCGCCCCATTGCGCGCCCGACAGGGCGATCAGGCCTTCGGTGCCTTGAGATCGTAACCACGCCTTGTCCAGCATGGCCCGACCTCGATGCAGATTATTCAGATAGGCCTGGGTCAGGAATTCGCTCAGTCGATGGTAGCCCTCGCGGTTCTGAGCCAATAACAGGATGCGGTTAGGCTTATCGGGCTGGCTTGCGTCCGCCAACCAAAGATCGCAGCCTATGATCGGTTTAATGCCTTTCTTCCTGGCCGCCGAATAAAACTTCACCAGGGCGAACAGGTTAGCCAAATCGGTCATGGCCAGGGCGGGCATATGGTCCGCCACCGCCGCCGCAACCGCCCCATCCACGGTCAGGATGCCATCCTGAATGGAGAATTCACTATGCAGTCTGAGGTGTACAAACGAAGCGCTGGCCATGCGGCGTTAAAACAGTGTCGGCAGGACAGCCATTATACCGTTTGAATTTCATGCCCCGCAGGACACCGCGATCGAGGGCGAAAGGCCCGCCCTTCCGTCAGTCCTGCCTTTATGAGGCCAAGTGAGTGCGCCCTGCCGGACGCACAACCATAAAAAAAGCCGCCCTGCCGGCGGCTTTTTTCGGGCAAGCGAATTAACGCCCCAAGCTGGGGAATTAACGCTTGGAGAACTGCTTGCGCCGACGGGCCTTGCGCAGACCGACCTTCTTACGTTCGACCTCGCGCGCGTCACGGGTCACCAGACCAGCGGCCTTGAGGGGCGGCTTGAAACCGGCATCGAATTCAATCAAGGCGCGGGTGATACCGTGGCGGACCGCCCCGGCCTGGCCTGATTCACCGCCACCATGAACGTTCACCATGATATCCACGCTAGTCTCGCGGTCGATCAGCTTGAGCGGTTGACGCACGATCATGCGGCCAGTTTCGCGGGCAAAGTATTCATCCAGGGGCTTGCCGTTGACGACGATCCTGCCGGAGCCGGTCTTGAGGAACACGCGGGCCACCGAGCTCTTGCGACGACCGGTGCCATAGTAGTAGTTGCCAATCATGATCTATTCCTCAGAATTCCAGGACTTGCGGCTGTTGGGCGGTATGCGGGTGCTCGCCACCAGCGTATACCTTCATCTTCTTAATCATGGCATAACCCAGCGGGCCTTTGGGCAGCATACCCTTGACGGCCTTTTCCAGGGCACGGCCAGGGTGCTTGGCCTGCATGTCGCCGTAGTTGGTTTCGGTGATACCGCCAGGGTAACCGGAGTGACGGTAATAGACCTTGCCCAGCGCCTTGTTGCCGGTAACGCGCATCTTCTCGGCATTCACCACAACGATAAAATCACCGGTATCAACGTGAGGGGTGAAGATGGCCTTGTGCTTGCCGCGCAGCCGATGGGCGATCTCGGCGGCCAGGCGGCCAAGGACCTTGTCGGTGGCATCCACCACGAACCAGCCGCGCTCGACTTCATGCGACTTAGCGGAAAACGTCTTCATGATTCTGTCCTGAATATTTTTGCCCGATAAACTTCGGGCGTGGTCTTACAGAAAGGCGCGGATTTTATGGGATGTTCAGCCCATGTGTCAAACCTCATTGCACGATAGGCGCCCAACGCCCGGATCGACGATAGGCCAGCGCCGCCAATAAGCCGGATAATTCACCTACTTACATCGAACAGGAGTGAACATGAAAGCACGTATCAAATGGATCGAGGGCATGGCATTCATGGCCGAAGCGGACAGCGGCCACGCCATCGTCATGGATGGCTCGCCGGACATCGGCGGCCGCAACCTGGGGCCGCGACCCATGGAAATGCTGCTGATGGGCGCCGGCGGCTGCACCTCCATCGACGTGGTGATGATCCTGCAAAAGAGCCGTCAGGACGTGACCAATTGCCAAGTGGAACTGACCGCCGAGCGGGCGGAGGACCACCCCAAGGTGTTCACGAAAATCCACTTTCACTTCATCGTCAAGGGCCGCGCCTTGAAACCAGACGTGGTGGCGCGGGCGATCAACCTATCGGCGGAAAAATACTGCTCGGCGACCATCATGCTGGCCAGGACGGCGGCGGTCAGCCACGACTTCGAGATCGTCGAGGTTTAAAAACCAGCCATAGGGCGAGCCGTGCCCACCGTTCACTCGGTGCCGTTGCGGCGGTTTTGCCGCCGACTTCCTTTAAATCCGACAGACTCCCGGCTCACAGGTAATAGGCCGTTTTTGTCATCACCTTGGACGACAGCTTCATCGCCATCTTAACCGGCATAGGCAGTTCGGCGCCGCCGTGGGCGATGGCGGTTTCGGCATGTTTGATCTCGTCGCTCTTCATCTGTTCGACGACGGCCCGGCTCTTGGCGTCCTGCTCGGGCAGCGAGGCCAGGTGGCTGTTGAGATGGCCTTCCACCTGGCGCTCGGTCTCGGCCAGGAAACCCAGGTTCCATTTGTCGCCCAGGGCGCCGGCCAGCACACCCAGACCAAACGACCCGGCATACCAGAGCGGGTTGAGCAGACTCTTGCGGCTGGCCAAGGCAGTCAAGCGCCGCTCACACCAAGCCAGGTGCTCGGTCTCCTGGTCACTGGCCTCGGCCAGCGCCTGAGCCGCCTCGGGGTTGCGCGCCGTCAGTGCCTGGCCCTGGTAGAGCGCCTGGGCGCAGACCTCGCCGCTATGGTTGACCCGCATCAGGCCGGCGGCGTGGCGTTTTTCCGCCTCGCTCATCTCGGCCTCGTCAATATGGGCATCGGGATAAGGCCGGCGGCTGGCCGCGTTGGCAAATACAGTACGCAGTGCCTTATCGAAATTGACAATCAGGGAATCGGGGATGGGCAACATGGCGGCTCCTTTGCTATAGCCCGAATTATAACGACCGGCTCACTCGTTTGATGCTGTCGTCCTCGGGATGAGGCTCGCTCAAACCTGGATTGGAATGTACTCCACCATGAAAGACGCTATATTCCAACGATACCGACGCGACTTTCGTTTCTCATGCACACCGCCTATATCACTCATCCACTTTGCGCCAAACACCTCATCGCCGACTGGCATCCGATGGTTTTATTTTCGGCCGGCTTCGACAGCCACCGCGAAGATGACATGGGCCAGTTCGGCCTGGTCGAGGCGGATTATGTCTGGATCACGGAAACGGTCATGGACATCGCTGCCCGGCACGCCGACAACCGCATCGTCTCGGTGCTGGAGGGCGGCTACGACCTGAACTCGCTAGGCCGCAGCGTGGCGGCGCATATCAAGGCGCTGGCCGGGTTGTAAGCCCCCACCAGAACCGTTTTACTTCGCTGCGTCCGGCACCGGGGTCAGTTTATGCTCGACCGCGAACACCGCCGCCTCAACGCGTGATGAGAGGTTCAGCTTGGCCAGGATGTGGCGGACATGCAGCTTGACCGTGTCGTAGCTGATGTTGAGCTGGCGAGCGATGGCCTTGTTGCTTTCGCCCTTGGCCAGGTGGGCGAGGATTTCCCGCTCTCGCTGGGTCAGGCTGTCGAGCAGCGAATCGGCGCTGCTGGTCTTGTTGTCGAGCAGGCTAATCAGCTTGGCAGTCATGGCCGGAGCGACCACGGTTTCGCCTTTCACTGCGCGCTGTATGGCATCTTCCACATCATCCGGTTCCATGCTTTTCAGCAGGTAGCCATTGGCGCCGGCGCGCAGGGCGCGGGCCAGATTTTCTTCGGCCTCGCTGACGGTGAGGATGATGATGGGCAGAGTGAAGCCGCTGGCCTTCAATTGCTGCATCAGGCTGATGCCATCAGTGCCGGGCATGTTTAGATCGAGTATCAAGGCATCCGGACTATGTTCGCACAACAGTTGCAGCACCTCGTCCGGGTTGCCGGTCATGGCCACCACGCTGATTAAACCGTCGCGCTCCAACAATTCGGCCAAGCCCTTGCGGAACAAGGTGTGATCGTCCACCAGGATGATGCGCGGCTGGCTCATGTGGCCTCGCCTGTAGGGTTATCGGTCAATCGAGACGGGAAGGTAAGCCGGATGACAGTGCCGCCAGCCGGTCGACTTTCGATGGACAGCTTGCCGTTCAGTCTGGCCGCCCGTTCCCGCATGATGGTCAGGCCGAAGCTCTTGCCGATACCGACTGCCGGGCCGCTGTGCAAACCCACGCCATCGTCGGCCACGTTGACGATGTACTGACCGTCTTCCAGGTCCAGGGTAACGATGACGTGTCGCGCCCGGGCATGCTTGCAGATATTGTAGAGCGATTCCTGAATGATGTGAAAAACCTGGATTTCCTCTTCTGGCATCAGGACCACGTCCTGGGCGATATTAAGGAAATCGACGTCGGCGTTGGCCTTCTTGCGGAAGCCCTCGACCATCTCCCGCAGGGCCGGCACCAGACCGCGCGGGTTAATATGATCGCGGAACTGGGTAATCAGGTTTCTGAGTTCCGAGTAGGCCATATCGACGGCCTCCTCGACATCGCCAAGGTAGCGGACGGCTTGCCCCTGGTTGCCCTCGACCATGGCATCGTTGAGCACGGTCAGGCGCATCTTGGCGTAGGCCAGGGTCTGAGCCAGCGAATCGTGTATCTGGTTGGCCAGCATGGTGCGTTCGTTCATCAGCGAGATACGCATATTCTCGCGGGTCAGGCGGGCGTTCTCCAGAGCCATGCCGAGGTGCTCGCTGATCGAATTGAACAGGTAGCCGATATCGGGCGGCAAGGTCTTTTCGCCCGACATGAACAGGTTGTACACCCCCAGCACCTTGCCCTTGTGACGTAGCGGAATGGCATACACTGTTTGGCACTGCTGGGCGGAATAGAGGTGGCGGACCTGCTTGTTGCAAGCGGTCAACACGCTGTCCATCCGGGAAGTCTGAGAGCTGATCGCCTGACCGCAGATGCCACACTCGACCTGCATATAGCGCTCTTTATTCTGCAACGCCGGGGACAGACCAATCGAGCCGACCAAACGCAGATAGCCGCCATCAGAGGTCAGCGCCCGCACCACTCCAGCCTTGCCCTTGGACAAACGCATCATGATCGCCAAGAAGCGGGTCAGCATCTGATCGACGTTAGCGTCGGCGTTTATGCTGCTGGCGATTTCGGCCAGCGCCTCCACCACGGACAGGCTGTCCTGGGTCCGCGCATCGTCGACCGGAACCACAGGGTCTACATGGGACCTACCGATTTCGGAGACGGGGATATTTTGCGCAAGCACGGCGATAAACCAGAGGAGTCAGCGTCCCATGGTAAGTAGACCGGCCCAGGAATGCAATGACTGCCAGCCGTAGCGTCCAGTCAAGGGCGGATTAGGCTTACAGGTTGCGCGCCACCTTGCCGCCGGCCAGCGGCGGATTTTTATCGAAATAGCGTTTGATGCCGCCGGCGATGGCGGCCGCCAGCCTTTCCTGATAGGCGTCGCTCAACAGGCGTTTCTCCTCCGCCGGGTTGGAGATAAAGGCGATCTCGACCAGGATGGATGGGATGTCTGGCGCCTTGAGCACAGCAAATCCGGCTTGCTCGACATGACCTCGATGCAGGTCGTTGATATCGCCCAACTCGCTCAGTACATTGCGACCCAATTTAAGGCTGTCGGAGATGGTAGCCGTCTGGGTAAGGTCGATCAGGGTCTGTTTCAGATATTTGTCCTTGACGTCGACATTGACGCCACCGATCAGGTCGGCGGCGTTTTCGCGCTTGGCCAGCCAACGCGCGGCCACCGAGGTCGCGCCTTTTTCCGACAGCGCGAAGACCGAAGAACCTCTCGCCGCAGTGTTGGGAAAAGCGTCGGCATGAATGGAGACGAACAGGTCGGCCTGCGCCTTACGGGCCTTCGCCACCCGTTTGAACAGCGGGATGAAGTAATCGCCATCGCGGGTCAGCACCGCGTGCATGTTCTCCATCTTGTCGATATGCACCTTGAGCCGGCGGGCGACTTCAAGCGTGACATTCTTCTCGTGCGAGCCATTGGCGCCAGTCGCGCCGGGGTCTTCGCCGCCGTGCCCGGCATCCAGCGCCACGGTGATGAGCCGAACATATCCAGACCGCCTCGGCTTGTCGACGCTGACAGCCTTTTTCTGACTGCTCGGTTTATCGGCCACGACTGGCTTGAGCTTGGCCACGTGCACAGACGAGGCGAGCGGCGGCAATAACGGGGTGTGGGCAGCCGCTGACTTGGGTTCGGCCTCGGGTTCGGCCGCCGGCGGCTGACTGGCCTGGGCAATCACCTTCTCGACCTGGTCTTCGCCATTGGCCGCCGGCTTCTCGACTGCGGGATAAAGATCGATCACCAGACGATGGCCATACTCGCCCAAGGGCGCGAGGCTAAAGGCCTTGGCCTTGACCTCGGCCTTCAACTCGACCACCACGCGGGTCACGCCGGGGGCATTGAGCCCCGAACGCAGGTTGGCGATCAACGGGTCTTGAGCAGAGACCTGGCCATTGGCCGCTTGCAACACGGGGCCGTTATCCACGCTGGTCAGGTCCAACACCAAGCGGTCGGGATTCTTCAGGCTGAAAACCTTGTATTGCGGAGAATTGGGCATCTCCAGGGTGATACGGCTGTAATCCGGCGAAGGCCACAGACGCACTGCCTTGACGGCCATGCCGGCCAGGGCCGGCCAGGGCCAGACCAAGGCCAGGATTAACCCGGCGAGTACGACTCCATAACCTTTCGCGCGCATCGTCTGCCCTCCTCCGTATTGCCGGAAAACCGCGCCAGGCGGCCATCTCCGACCAAGTCCAGGCGAATCGTCAGGTCCGGCTCGGGCAACATGCCCGCCGCCTTTTCCGGCCATTCCACCAGACCTATCGATTGAGCGTTGAAGTACTCTTGAAAACCTGACTCCCGCCACTCAATTGGATCCGTGAACCGATATAAGTCAAAGTGATATAGATTAAAGCTAGAAAATGGATAAATTTCAAGCAATGTATAGGTCGGGCTCTTTACTCGCCCGGAAAAATTCAGGCCACGCAACAGTCCACGGGTCAGGGTGGTCTTGCCCGCACCCAGGTCGCCAGACAGCCAGATCGTCATCCCCGGTCGTACCGCCGAGGCCAGGCGACGACCCAGATCGAGCGTGGCGGCCTCATCCCGCAGTGGTAGATCGATAATCTGGCTATCATCTCGAACATGGTGCATGACGGCGCTCTCCAAGACGCGAAAAAGATAGACGCACAACAACTCAAGCAGGCGATCCGGCTGTGGGGCCGGGAGATGGGCTTTTCCGCCATCGCCTTCGCCGCGCCGGAACTAAGCGCGGCCGGGGCCGGGCTTGCCGACTGGCTGGCGCAGGGCTTGCACGGCGGGATGGATTATATGGCCCGCAACACCGAGAAACGCGAGCAGCCGACCAAACTGGTGGTGGGCACCCGGTCGATCATCATCGCCCGGCTGGACTATCTGCCGGCCAAGTCACCGGTTGCAGAGCCGGACAGCGCGCTCATCTCGCGCTATGCGCTGGGCCGGGATTATCACAAGACGATGCGCAACCGCCTGCAAAAACTGGCCGAACAGATCGAATCGGCGGTCGGGCCATTCGGCTATCGCGCCTTCGCCGACAGTGCGCCGGTCATGGAGGTTGAATTGGCCCGTCTGGCCGGCCTTGGCTGGCGCGGCAAACACACCCTGCTGCTATCTCGCTCGGGTTCCTGGTTCTTCCTGGGCGAGTTGTTCACCGAGTTGCCATTGCCGCCCGACATGCCCACAGAAGGGCATTGCGGCAATTGCGACGCCTGCCTGAAAAGCTGCCCGACCAATGCCTTCGTCGGCCCGTATCGACTGGACGCGCGGCGTTGCATATCCTACCTGACTATCGAGCACGCCGGCCCGATCCCCGAAGACCTGCGACCGTTGCTGGGTACTCGTATCTACGGCTGCGATGACTGCCAACTGGCCTGTCCCTGGAACCGTTTCGCCCGGCCGGCCGAACTACCCGACTTCCTGCCCCGAAACGGCCTGGACCATAGCCGGCTGATCGACCTGCTGGCCTGGACCGAGACCGAATTCAACGACCGGCTGGCCGGTTCACCGATCCGCCGAATCGGCCATGAACGCTGGCTGCGCAATATCGCCGTAGCCTTGGGCAATACGCCAGCAACGAAGACCGCTATCACGGCCTTGCGGGCGCGCATGAACCACCCTTCCGATCTGGTGCGCGAACATGTGGCCTGGACCCTCGAACGGCTCGGGGCAACCCAGACCAAGTAATTCCTCAACTAAACCCCGGGCTCAGGTCTTGAGCACGGCGCTGGGCAAAACAAAACCGCACGGTTTCCCAAGCCCCTCAGCCGCAGGGCGCAAGGTGGCGGTTGAAGTTTGGCGGCTGGGGCGGGCAACCGCCATCGCCATATCGTGTTGCCGGTGCAGCCGCCCCGGTCTTATTAAAACTACTTGCCGGTTGTTATTCAACTCGGCGGCATTACCTGCAAGAATGGCGGTTCGTCAGCTTACTGGGCAAAACGGCTCCATGCACCTAAACCCCAACAACCCCATCGGCGTATTCGATTCCGGCGTCGGCGGCCTGACCGTCGTGCGCGCGCTGATGGAGCGCCTGCCATTCGAGCACATCCATTATTTCGGCGACACTGCCCGCGTACCATATGGCGTCAAATCGGTGGAGACCATCGGTTATTACACTACCCAGATCGCCGAATTCCTGCTGGAAAAACAGGTCAAGCTGCTAATCATCGCCTGCAACACCATGGCTGCCGTATCGGCGCAAGTGGTGCGCGACCTGTCGCCGACGCCAGTATTGGATGTGATCGAGGCGGGCGCCCTGAATGCCCTGGCCGCAACGCGAAGCCGTCGTATCGGGGTCATCGGAACCCCGACCACCATTAATAGCAACGCCTATGGCCGTGCCATACACCAGGTCGAACCGAGCGCGCGCGTCGTTTCCCAGGCTTGCGCCCTGTTCGTGCCCTTGGTGGAGGAAGGCTGGCTGGATCATCCGGTCACGCGCCTGACCGCCCAGGAATACTTGAAGCCGGTGCTGGCAGAAAAGATCGATACCCTAGTCCTGGGCTGCACCCATTACCCGTTATTGAAACCGCTGCTGAGCGAAGTGGCGGGGCCAAATGTTGCCCTGGTTGACTCGGCTGAGGCCATGGCCGAACGCGCGGCGGCACTGTTGACCAACCTGAATCTGCATACCACCTCGCGCACGCCGGCGGATTATCAATTCTGGGTCACTGACGTACCCTTGCGCTTCCAGGCCATCGGCGAGCGCTTTCTGGGCCGTTCGTTGAGCAATGTCCACGTCGTGAAGTGGTGAGCCGCCCAGGGCGGTATTGACGCTGAGGTAATAGACCGATTGCGAAATCGTTGGCGGAGTGGACGGGACTCGAACCCGCGACCCCCGGCGTGACAGGCCGGTATTCTAACCAACTGAACTACCACTCCAGTACTGCGAACCGCTTACCGCGCCAGGCGGCACGGAGTCGCGCATTATACCGTCGGACAGGCAATATGCAAGCGCGAGCGGCCCGGTCTTATGGTGACTATTTTCAGGATGATGCTAAGCGGCTGCCGCGCAGCGCCCAGAGCGGCAACAATACGGCGGCGATCAAGGCGCAAGCGGCGGAAAAGGCAAATGCGGTCGGTGCGCCGGCTTGCTGGTAAATGATGCCGAACAGCAACGAGGCGGGTAGCAGCATCACCCCCGTTGTCAGGTTGAACCAGCCGTAGGCGGTGCCGAGCATGTTGTTCGGCGCGAGGTCGGCGACCAAGGCCTTTTCACTCCCTTCGGTCGCAGCCAGGAACAGGCCGTAAAAGGCGAACAGCGGCCACAGTAACAGGGTATGAAAGCCATTCAGCCCCATAGCCAGATAGAACAGGCCATATACTGCCCAGCCGATCAGGATCAGCCGGGTCCGACCCAGTCGGTCGGACAGGGCGGAAAGCGGCGTGGACAACAGCATCGCCACTGCCGAGGTCAGCGCCCATAGCAGCGGTATCTGGTATTCATGGAGGCCCAACTCTCGCGCTCGTAGCAGTAGAAACATGTTGGAGGAGTTGCCCAGGGTAAACAAGGCCAGCACCAGCAGGTAACGCTTGTAGGCAGCCGGGAAACCAGCCATCCGCCAGGAAAAGGGCCGCCGCTCGGCCACCGGTACGGTTGGCGGTTCCTTGATCGCCAAGGCCAGTGCGACGGTAATAAGTCCAGGCACGATGGCCCACAGAAATACATCGCGCAATGCCATGCCCCGGGCTAGCAGCCAGGCCGCCAGCAGCGGGCCGATAACCGCGCCGGCATTATCCATGGCCCGGTGCAGGCCGAAGGCCAAACCCCGGTGCTTTACATCTACTGCGCCAACCAGCATGGCATCGCGCGGCGAGGTGCGCAGGCCTTTGCCTACCCGGTCGGCAAAGCGCAAAGCCAACACCATGGGCCAGCTTCCAACCAGATAGAACAGCGGCCGCGATAAGGCGGCGATGCCATAGCCGCCCACCACCCAACCCTTGGCGTGACCGCGCCGGTCCATGACCACGCCGGAAAAAAGCTTCAACAGGCTGGCGGTGGCCTCGGCGATGCCCTCGATCAGGCCCAGCGCATTGGGCCCCGCCATCAGCACCGAGGCTAGAAATAGCGGCACCAGGGGATAGATCAACTCACTGGTGCTGTCGTTGAATAAGCTAACCAGGCCAAGCAGCCAGACGGTACGCGGCAAGGAAAATAGCGTTTTAATCATGTTCCGGAACATCGTCCGAATCCGGGCTCACCACTCCGAAGCGAGCCGGGATATGGGCGTAGAACACCCGCAGTTTCTCTCTGCGCAACAGGTCCAGTAGTTGACGCGACTCGTCTTCGTTGACGATGAACTCCACCTCTACAGGCAGATTGCCTGCCAGTTCAAAGAAGTGATCTTCCTGCAGATGATGGTGATGACCGAAGCCGGCCATCGCCCGAAATGCCGATCCGCCCCGGATACCCAGTTTATTGGTAGCGACCTCGGCGGAGAAGGTGGAGAAGGTGGTCAGCCCGCCGCAGAATCCGGTGACCACCAGCAAGCGCCATTCCGGCGCAAGTCCGGGCAACGCGGTGAAGAAGGCGATGGCCAGACCGACGACATAGCCGCCGATCAGATTGGCGGCCAGGGTGCCAGGCGGCATGGTGGGGAAGAAGGCATTGAGCTTGAGTCCCAGCAGCCAGCGCAACAGCGCGCCGAGCGCGGCGCCGAGAGCGATGGCCAAGATGGATTTCCACATGCGTCTGTCCTTAAGGGTAAAACGACGAGGGTTCACGGACAGGGCAGGCAAGAACCCACACTACCCGCTCCGGGGCCGTGTAGGCATCATCAGCCGGTCAACCTCGGCGGTTATAAGGAGGTATGCCATCTCCTGCCCCGAATTGTCCCATGTTCCCGGACGATCTGGAAAGGCTGGCCTGTTCCGGCCAGGAGCCTGTCGGATTTGAACCCGCGATATTTCGAAAATACCAAGGGCCCGCATAAATGCAGGCCCTTGGTCTATTTGGTGCGCCCGGCAGGATTCGAACCCACGACCCCTTGGTTCGTAGCCAAGTACTCTATCCAACTGAGCTACGGGCGCTTCTTGAGGCGCGAATTATACGGACGGCATCTGCCCTTGCCAAGCCGGAATCGTACCCATGTTAAAACTACGGCTTATTTATTCGTTCTATCGCTGAGCACATAGAAAACCCTTGCGCATCAAGGACGATTGGCGGAGACGGAGAGATTCGAACTCTCGGTCCAGTTTTTCACCGGACTCTCCCTTAGCAGGGGAGTGCCTTAAGCCTCTCGGCCACATCTCCAAACCCTGTCCGGCGAGGGCCGGACAAAAGGGCGGCAAGGATAACCGCGCGGCCCGTAAAAATCAACGTAAAGTCAGGCCATCATCATCGTCAGCAGCAGTCTTCGCCTAGGGTTTGTTTTCCAGTTCGAATGCCTGGTGCAGTGCGCGAACCGCCAACTCCATGTACTTGTCTTCCACAACCACTGAAATCTTGATCTCGGAGGTGGAGATCATCTGGATATTGATGTTCTCGGCGGCCAGTGCCTTGAACATCTTGCTGGCGATGCCTGCGTGGGTGCGCATACCGACACCGACGATGGAGACCTTGGCGATCTTGTCGGCGCCGATCACCTCGCGGGCACCGATAGCCGCCTTGACCGTTTCGAGGACCTCCAGCGCCTTCTTCATCTCGCTGCGGTTGACGGTGAAGGAGAAGTCGGTGGTACCGTCGTGGCCTACGTTCTGGACAATCATGTCGACGTCGATGTTGGCGTCAGCGATGGGCGCCAGGATTAGGCCGGCGACACCGGGCTTGTCGGGCACGCCGAGGATGGTGAGTTTGGCTTCGTCGCGATTAAAGGCGATGCCGGAGATGACAGGTTGTTCCATGGAATTTCCCTCGAAAGTAATCAGAGTGCCTTCGCCTTCATCCTCGAAGCTGGACAGCACCCGCAGTTTGACCCGGTACTTGCCGGCGAACTCGACCGCGCGTATCTGCAGCACCTTGGAACCGAGGCTAGCCAGTTCCAGCATCTCCTCGAAGGTGATGGTGTCGAGCTTGCGCGCCTCGGGGACGATGCGCGGGTCGGTCGTGTAGACGCCGTCGACATCGGTATATATCTGGCATTCGTCGGCCTTGAGCGCCGCCGCCAGGGCGACACCTGTGGTATCGGAGCCACCCCGGCCCAGTGTGGTGATGTTGTTGTCGGCGTCGATGCCCTGGAAGCCGGCGACCACGACCACATGGCCGCTGTCCAGATCGGCCCGCATGGCCTTGTCGTCGATATGTTCGATCCGGGCCTTGGTGAAGGCGCTGTCGGTGCGCAGCGGCACTTGCCAGCCGGTATAGCTCCTGGCCTTGAGACCCAGGTCTTTCAAGGCCATGGCCAACAGGGCGATAGTGACCTGTTCGCCGGTAGAGACGATGACATCCAGCTCGCGCGGATCGGGGTCTTTGTTGATTTCCTTGGCCAGGGCGATCAGCCGGTTGGTCTCGCCGGTGATGGCGGAGACCACGACCACAACCTGGTGACCAAGCATCTTGAATTTGGCGACCCGCTCCGCCACGTTGCGGATGCGCTCGACCGAGCCGACCGAGGTGCCGCCGTACTTCTGCACGATGAGTGCCATGATTGCCTGTTTAAATGTTTGAAAAGCCCGACATTTTACAGAACTTGGCGATGTCGTGAAGATTGAAACTTTCAGGCTTTCGCCGTAGTCTTAGCGGCGTTATCAACCCAATAGGGAAATCCAAGGGCTATGCAACCTCAATTCGATACCACCACGTATAACGCTCACGTTGCCATCGGCGCCGGCCAGAACAAGGTTTTGCGCAATACCTACATGTTGCTGGGTCTGTCCATGGTACCAACGGTAGCCGGCGCGTTGATCGGTATAAGCATGAACTTCGCCTTCATGGCCCAGCATCCGATCATGTACTCGCTGGGCGCCTTTGCCGTGATGATGGGCATATTCTTCGCCATTCAAGCCAACCGCGACAGCAGCCTGGGCGTGGTCCTGCTGCTGGTGCTCACCGGCTTTATGGGCCTGATGCTGGGACCCATTCTTCAGGTCGCCTTGCATCTCAGAAACGGCGGCCAGATCGTCGGCCTGGCTGCCGGGGGCACCGGCGCCATCTTCCTGGCCTTGGCCGCCATCGCCAGCACCGGCAAGCGCGATTTCAGCTTCCTGGGCAAGTTCCTGATGGTTGGCATTATCTTGCTGATCCTCGCCAGCCTGGCCAACATGTTCTTCCAGATTCCGGCCCTGGCGCTGACCCTGTCTGCGGGCGCGGTACTGCTCTTTTCCGGCTTCATCCTGTTCGACGTGAACCGGATCGTGAACGGCGGCGAGACCAACTACGTCATGGCGACCTTGGCCATCTACCTGGACATCTACAACCTGTTTGTCAACTTGTTGCAGTTGTTGATGGCGCTTATGGGCGAACGCGATTGATCTGAAGGCGTTGTAAAAAAGGCGGCCTCGGCCTTTTTTTATCTCCGCTCGTAACGTGTCAAATCCGTTCAAAAAGCGCGATGCTCTCCACATGGGCGGTATGCGGGAACATGTTGGCAACCCCCGCCGTTTTCAATACATAACCCTTGCTGTGGACCAACACGGCGGCGTCGCGGGCCAGGGTGGCCGGGTTGCAGGAGACATAGACAATACGGCTTGGACCGCTGCCATCCTCCGGCAACGATTTCACCAGTTCGATGGCGCCGTCGCGCGGCGGGTCGACCAGCCACTTGTCGAACCGACCCAGTGCGGCGAGTATCTCCGGGACCATCTCGAACAGGTTCATGACCTGATAGCGGGTCAGGTGATCGAGGCCATTCAGCCGGGCATTTTCCAGCGCCCGACTAACCAACTGCGGGCTACCTTCGATGCCGAGCACCTCGGCGCCACGACGGGCGATGGGTAAGGTGAAGTTGCCCAGGCCACAGAAGAAATCGGCCACCTTTTCGCCCGGTCGCGGCGCCAGCATACCGATGGCGCGGCGCACCAGCATACGGTTGACGCCGTGGTTGACCTGAGTGAACTCGGTCGGCCTGAACGGCATGGTCAGGCCGAACTCGGGCAGGCCGTAGCTTAGAGCCGGACCGTCGAGCGGATGGAATGGCTGGACGGTGTCCGGGCCCTTGGTTTGCAGCCAGATTTGCACATCATGTCTGTCGGCGAAGGCGCGGACCGTGGTTTCGTCCTCGGACGTCAACGGTTCCAGGATGCGCAACACCAGTACCGCAGCCGTATCGCCGACGGCGACCTCGATCTGCGGCAACTGGTCGCGTATGGTCAGACTGGCCACCAGCTCGCGCATGGCGGGCAACAATTCCGCAATCTTCGGCGCCAACACCTCGCAGCCAAGCATGTCGGCGACATAGCGGCTCTTGCGTTCGTGAAAGCCGACCAGCACGGTGCCCTTCTTGGCCACGTTGCGCACCGACAGCCTGGCCTTGGTGCGATAGCCCCAGGTCGGACCGTGGATGGGCGCCAACATCGTTTCCGGTTGCACCTTTCCGAGGTGTTCAAAGCAGTCTTCCAGCTCCCTCTGCTTGGCCGCGACCTGGGCCGCTTCGTCCAGGTGTTGGTGGCTACAACCGCCGCAGCGGTCGAACCACTGGCAGCCAGGCGTCACCCGGTAGGGACTGGCCTTGACGATGCGCTGGACCTGAGCCTGCTCGTAGCTATCCTTTTTGCGGTAGGGCGAGGCGTCAACTATCTCGCCGGTCAGCGCGCCATCGACGAACACCGCCCTACCCTCGTGATGGGCGACGCCACGGCCCTCGTGGTCGAGCGATTCGATATAAAGCCGGTAACTCATGCCCAGGCCGCCAAAAACTGCCGCCAGTGGGGCGCGTCGATGCCGGCCAGGGTATCGCGCACCAAGGCGATCTCGCGTTCGTACTGGTCGCGGGTCAGTACGCCGCGCATGAGCTGGAAGCGCAGGAAAACCAGGTGCGTATTGGCAACGTCGGTCTCGCAATAGTCGCGGATGTCGGCGGCCTGGCCGGCCTGATAGGCGTCCCACACCTTACCGCCGTCCATGCCCAGCTTGCCGGGAAAACCGAGCAGCTTGGCGAAGTCGTCGAGACCGACATAGGCGCGCGGCTGGTACAGGGCCAACAGGTCCATCAGGTCGAGATGACGATTGTGGTAGCGGCTGATGTAGTTGTTCCATTTAAAGTCGCGGTCATCCTCGCCCTGATCCCAGTAGCGCGGCGCGGCGATGCCGTGCAACATGGCCCGATAATGCAGCACCGGCAGGTCGAAGCCGCCGCCGTTCCAGGACACGATCTGGGGCGTGTATTTTTCGATGCCGTCGAAGAAGCGACGAACGATCTCGGCCTCGTCCATATCCGGCTCGGACAGTGAGAAGATGCGAAAGTGGTCACCTTCGCGCAAGGCGCATGAGATGGTAACGATGCATTGCAGATGCAGCGGCATGAAGTCGGAACCGCCGGTCTGCTGGCGGCGCATGAGCATGGCCATGTCGGCCACCTCGCGGTCGTCGGATTCGCTGCCGATACCATGCAGGCGGCGGATGCCGGCAATGTCGGGGATGGTTTCGAGGTCGAAGGTCAGGACTGGATTCACGGTTTTTTTCGCGGCGTACAATGGTCGCCATTCTACCTTTTCCGGAATCCGGCACTGATGCAGCCGCGTTGGCAGATCGCAACCGACGATGATGACTGGCTGGCCAGGGCGCTTGCTTTTGTCGCACGGGCCGAGGTAGATACCCTGGCAGCGCGGGGCGAGTTTTACATCGTCCTGGCTGGCGGCGGGACACCCCAACGGCTCTACCAGGCCTTGGCCGGCGAGGCCCATGACTGGCCCCGCTGGCAGGTCTGGTATGGCGACGAACGCTGCCTGCCGGTGGCCCATCCTGAGCGCAATTCGCAGCGGGCCGAGGCAGTCTGGTTGCGCCCTGTTAGCCTGCCCAGAGCCAATAACCACCCCATTCCGGCCGAGTTGGGCGCCGAGGCGGCGGCAGCGGCCTACGACCGGCAATTGCAAGCCGTGCCGACCTTCGATCTGGTATTGCTGGGTCTGGGCGAGGATGGTCATACCGCCAGTCTGTTTCCCGGCCAGGACCTGGGCACCGGACCGAATGCGCCAGCGGCGCTACCGGTGTTCTCTGCCCCCAAGCCGCCCCCGGAACGGGTCAGCCTGTCGGTGCGCCGCCTGAGCGATGCCCGTCGGGTATTGTTCCTGGTGACCGGGACGGGGAAACAGACCGCCCTGGCGAACTGGCGCCAGGGCGCCACGATCCCGGCGGCCTCCATCGCGCCGGCAGCCGGCGTCGATGTGTTGCTGGATCGAGCGGCATGGCCCTGGAAATCGGTACCAACCATGGGATAATCAAAAAGCCATTCTGGAGCGTGTCGTCATGTTGCGTTTTTTCTTGCTGTTCATAGTCATTCAGGTCGTCCTGTTCGGGGGCGAGTTATACGGCCCGGTTCAGACCGGCCTGGTCATTCCCTGGACGGCGACACTGGCGCGGATCAGCGCCGGTCTATTACAAACCTTCGATCCCAATGTTCATGCCTACGGTGTGGTGATACAGAGCCTGAAGAACGGCTTCGGGGTGTCCATTCAACCCGGCTGCAACGGTGTTGAGGCCTGCATCATCCTGATCGCCGCCATACTGGCCTTCCCGGCGCCATGGAAGTACAAGCTGGCCGGCATCGGCATCGGCATCGCGGCGGTGCAAGGCATCAACATCGTGCGGGTAATCAGCCTGTTTTACCTGGGGCAGTGGAACATGAAGGTGTTCGAATTCGCGCATCTATACCTCTGGCAGGCCCTCATTATGCTCGACGTGCTGGTTGTCTGGCTGCTCTGGGTGCGCTTTTTGGCCGGCCATTCGCTGTTGCCCAAGTTCAAATCATGAACCTCAGCCTACTGGCCGGATTCCTGTTACGCGCAATCTTCTGGCTGCTGCTGTGCCTATCGTTGTGGTACGCGCTGGCCGGCTTTCTGGCCATGCCGGTGGGCTGGCTGACCGGCGCACTGGCACACCTGATCTTCCCATCCTGGGCCGAAGGCGCGGAACTGAGCGGCACCCACATCGACCTGATAACCAGTCTGCAAATGCCGGCACAGCCAGGGGCGCTACCCGGTCAGGTGGCCTTGCTGACCCCGGAAGCGGACTACCTCACCTATGGTTATGGCCTGCCGCTCCTGTTGGCGCTGTTTCTGGCCTCGATGCCGCATGGCCTGGTCACCAAGATGCTACTGGCCGCGCTGGCCCTGCTGCCATTTCAGGTACTCAGTGTGCTGTTCGCCTGGCTCAAGGAGGTCGCCATCGTGGTCGGTCCTGCCGTGGTGGCGCAGACCGGATTCGGCGAACAGTCGCGGGAAGTCGTCGCCCTGGGCTATCAATTCGGCACCCTGGTCCTGCCGACCCTGGCGCCGGTCGTGCTGTGGTTGGTCCTGGACCGCAAACTCATCTCGACCTTGCTGATCGAGGCCTATCTGGAACAGGCCAAGCCCGACGATAAGGATTGACCGACCGTTGAGGAAAACAAACTTGCGCCATGGTTGCCGAATGGGCTATACATAAGCGTTTCCTAATATTCTGGAGATCGACCATGGACACCGACGATAAGCAGACCCTCGCTCAGCGAGCCTACGACAAGGCACTGAAATATGATCTGGATTATGGCTGTTGTCCGCAGTGCGTGCTGTCGGCGATTCAGGAGACGGTCGGCGTTATTGACGACAGCGTAATCAAGGCCAGCCACGGTTTGTCGGGCGGCGGCGCGTTGTCCGGCCAGGGCGCCTGCGGGGCGCTGATCGGCGGTCTGGTGGCGCTGTCTGCCAAGCGCGGCCGGGATCGAGATAAATTGGACAAGGGCCGCTTCATCAACAACTTCAAGAAGGGTCAGGAGTTGGTAGACCGGTTCCGGGCCGAGTTTGGCGGTGTCACCTGCCAGGAACTGCAACACCAGTTTACCGGCCGCACCTATGACATGTGGCGGGCCGAGGAATACCAGGCCTTCAGCACCGCGCGCGGCGAGCAATGCGCGCTGGCCACGGCCACGGTCACTAAATGGGCCGTGGAGATGTTGTAAGCTAACGGCCCTTTGTCATTACCTCGGGGTCCTCTCATGACTAAATACATCGGCATCCTCACGGCGGGCGGCGACAGCCCTGGCCTCAACGCGGCCATTCGGGGTGTCGGCAAGGCGGCGGTGGGCCACTACGGTATGCATCTGGTCGGCTTTCGCGACGGTTTCCGTGGCTTGATGGAAAACCGCACCGCACCGCTGGAAGGCGGTCAGTTGTCCGGCATCCTCACCCTGGGCGGCACCATACTCGGCACCAGCCGCGACAAGCCGCACAAGATGCCGGTCGGCGGCAAGATTCGCGATATGACCGATACCATCGTCGGCAACTACCGCGACCACCAGCTCGATTGCCTGGTGTGCCTGGGCGGCGGCGGTACCCAGAAGAACGCACTGCGCCTCAAGGAAGCGGGCCTCAACGTCATCACCCTGCCCAAGACCATCGACAACGACGTAACGATGACCGACATCACCTTCGGCTTCGATACAGCGCTGGGCATCGCCACCGAGGCGGTTGACCGTCTGCACAGCACCGCCCACAGTCATCACCGTATCATCGTGGTCGAGATCATGGGCCACCGGGCCGGCTGGCTGGCACTGGGCGCGGGCATCGCCGGCGGCGCCGACGTGATTCTGATCCCGGAAATCCTTTATAACGTGGACAGCGTAGCGGCCGCCATCAAGCGGCGCAGCCGGGGCGGCAAGCCCTTCAGCATCGTCGCCGTGGCCGAAGGCGCAATCAGTACGCAGGAGCAGGCCCGTCAGGCCGCCATGGAAGACAAGAAGGCCAAGAAGGCCAAGAAGGCCAAGGATGCCGATGTCGAAGAACCCGAAATCGTCTATGCCGACCGGACCATCAAGCTGGCCCAGCAATTGGAAGCCCTGACCGGTCTGGAGGCGCGAATCACCATCCTGGGCCATCTCCAGCGCGGCGGTGCGCCGTCCGCCGCCGACCGCATCCTGTCCACCCGACTTGGCACCGCCGCCGCCGACCTGATTGCCGAGGGCCGCTATGGCGTCATGGTCGCCGCCCGGGGCGAAGCTACCGAGGCCGTACCGCTGGAAGACGTGGCCGGCAAGATCAAGACCGTACCGGTCGATCACCCCTGGGTTGAGAGCGCACGCCGGGTAGAGACCAACTTCGGTGACTGAGGCCCTGCCCTGGCGCACCCCTGAACTACTCGCGCCAGCCGGTTCACTGCACATGCTGGACACCGCCTTCGCCTTCGGTGCGACGGCCGTCTATGCCGGCCAGCCGCGCTACTCGCTGCGGGTGCGCAACAACGCATTCGGCGACCTCGCGCTGCTCGACGAGGGCATCCGTCGCGCCCACGGCCTGGGCCACCCGTTCTGTCTGGTCTCCAACATCTATCCCCACGCCGCCAAGTTGAAGACCTACCTCAAGGACATGGCGCCGGTGGTCGCGCTCAAGCCCGATGCACTGATCATGTCCGACCCCGGCCTGATCCTGATGGTGCGGGAGAACTGGCCCGACCTGCCGATCCACCTTTCGGTACAGGCCAACACGGTCAACAGCGCGGCCGTCAAGTTCTGGCAGCGGATCGGGGTGAGCCGGGTGATCCTGTCGCGCGAACTGTCGCTGGACGAGATCGCCGCCATCCGTCAGGACTGTCCGGACATGGAATTGGAGGTGTTCGTCCACGGCGCGCTGTGCGTGGCCTATTCCGGTCGCTGCCTGCTGTCCGGCTACTTCAACCACCGCGACCCCAACCAAGGCAGTTGCACCAACTCCTGCCGCTGGGATTACAAGACCCACCCGGCCAAGGTCGATGCCTCGGGCGACGTCTTTCTGATCGAGGAAAACGAGCGCCGCCAGGGCAGCTACATGCCGATCGAAGAGGACGAACACGGCACCTACATCATGAACTCCAGGGACCTGCGCGCCATCGAGCATGTCCAGCGCCTGGTCGAGATCGGTGTCGACTCGCTCAAGATTGAGGGCCGCACCAAGTCGCCTTACTATGTGGCGCGGGTCTGTCAGGCCTATCGTCAGGCCATCGACGACGCCGTGGCCGGCGCTGGGCTGAACCCCAAGCTGCTCGGCCATCTGGATGGTCTGGCCAACCGTGGCTATACCGATGGCTTCTTTCAGCGCCACGCCCCAGCCGAGTATCAGAATTATCTGCGTGGCCATTCGGAAAGCGGCCGCAGTATCTATGTCGGCGACATTGTCGGCTTTGACCCGGTGCGTGGACTGGCGGAATTCGAGGCCAAGAACAAACTCAGCGCCGGCGACTGCATCGAACTGATCCAGCCAACGGGGTTGCGGGAGTTCGTGGTCGACGACATTCGCAACGCGGCGGGCGAGCCGATTGCGGTCGTTCCGGGCAGCGGCCACCGCGCCTGGATTGCCCTGCCGCAGGACAGCGTCGGTGCCTTTGTCGCGCGCTATCTGAACTGAGCCGACGGCGGATGCGCATCGTCCAACTACCCTATCGTCCGGATAGCGTGGCGCTGTTCGAGGCCATCGCCGCCGAGCCCTGGGCGGTTTTTCTCGATAGCGGCAGGCCCCATGCCTGTGGCGGGCGCTGGGACATCCTGGCCGCGCGGCCATATGCAACCCTGGTAACTCGAGGTGCGGTTACCGAGATTCGAACCCGGACCGGCGTTCATACCGAATCCGACGATCCATTGAATATCCTGCGCTCGCAACTCGGCACGGCCGAGCCAGTCCTTGCGTCCATGCCATTCGCCGGCGGCGCAATCGGCTATTTCGCCTACGACCTGGCCAGGACATTGGGCGACCTGCCGTCCCACACCAGCGATGGGCCGCCGGAAATGGCCGTTGGATTGTATGACTGGGCGGTGCTCGTCGATCATGAAGCGCGCGTCACGCAACTGGTCGCCGCCGAGCGGGATGACCAGACAGCGCGCGACTGGGATCACCTGATCGAGCTGTTTTCCCGACCGCCGGCGCCGCTACCGGGTGGTTACACCATCCTGTCTGCGCCAGTCTCGAATCTGACCCGTGCCGGCTATGACGCGGCCTTCGAGCGGGCCAAGCACTACATTGCCGCCGGCGACTGCTATCAGATCAACCTGACCCAACGCTATACGGCTCAGGTCGGCGGCAGCCGCTGGGCGCTGTACCGCGCCTTGCGCCAACTCAACCCGGCGCCTTTTTCCGCGTATCTCAACCATCCCGAGGCTCAGGTGCTATCGACCTCGCCGGAACGCTTCATCGAACTGCGCGGTAATCGGGTGACCACCCAGCCGATCAAGGG
>JAIMKU010000004.1:0-10862 GCA_020692235.1 Hydrogenophilus sp. | reverse complement strand
CAATGCGTTGGCACACAGCAACAAGGACAGGGCCGAGAACCTCATGATTGTCGACCTGTTGCGCAATGATCTGGGCAAGGTCTGCCAGACCGGTTCCGTGGCCGTCTCCGACCTGTTCGCGGTGGCGAGCTTCGCCCATGTTCATCACCTGGTGAGTACCGTCAGTGGTCGTTTACGACCCGATAGCGATGCCATCGACCTATTGCGGGCCTGCTTTCCTGGCGGCTCGATCACCGGCGCGCCCAAGCGGCGGGCCATGGCAATCATCGACGAGCTGGAACCCGATCCACGCGGCCTCTACTGCGGTGCCATCGGCTATATTGGCTTTAACGGCGACATGGACGCCAACATCGCCATCCGCACCCTGATCGGCGCCGGCGATATGGTCAGTTTCGGCGTCGGCGGCGCTATCGTGGCCGATTCCGAAGTCGCTGCGGAGTATCGGGAATGCCTGGACAAGGCCGCGCCATTACTGCATGTGCTCAGGTAAAATAGCCGCCCACATCGGAAGCGTGGCAGAGCGGTTGAATGCACCGGTCTTGAAAACCGGCGAGGGTGAGAGCCCTCCGTGAGTTCGAATCTCACCGCTTCCGCCACCCTTGAGGTGGTTTTTTCTACCTTTTGGCGTCCTGCTGGCGCTTGATCTCGGCCAGCACCAAAGCCTGCGGCTTCGTCCGGGCGAGAACACGTCGCGTGGCATCCATGTTGAGCCACGAAGGACCTGCGGCCACCCCGGCTTGCGTTGCCGTCAACAACAGGCTGGCGGCACGCCTCCCTTGAAGGCTTTGGCAATCTCAATGTCAAGCGTCCAAGATGAGACTTTCTCGGGCAAGCAATCCTCTCCGATCAGGTCCCACACCCCCCCTTGGGCAACGCGAGCTGCCTGTAGCACACAAGTGGGCAGGTTCTGAACTCATCAGGAAGGCCCTGGGATATGTCTTTCAACGCCTGTGCGCAGCGCTTAGTCGAACTGCGCTGCCAATCACTGACCGCTTGAAGTAATGGAAGTGGGAACCTGTCGGACATGCTGCATCCTACCGGCTGGACGGCGCGCGTTCCATCACTTATTGTGGGCCGATAACTGCGATGGGAATCCCTTCAACCGAACCTTTGTAGTCCCATCGGCCAAACTGCAGTCATGGGCTGTTTGGGATCAGAAAGGCGCTACACGCCGAGCGATTGCAGTGCCAAGGCTACGAGACAGAGCTTGAAGCAGCCGTCAAAGCCTGCCAGTGAAACAACCCCGTACCCGTGACTTCGCGTCATTGGGTGCGGGGTTCTTTTTTGCGTTTGTGCAGCCGGTTACCGGCCTTGGCGCTCGGTGATGAACTGGCGCAGAGCTGAATCGATGCGAGTCTGCCAGCCGTCACCCGCTGACTTGAAGTACTCGACAACCTCGTGTGAGAGGCGGATGTTGATGCGCTCTTTGGGGTGCTCGGCACGCGGGCGACCGCGAGGCTTGAGCATTTCCTGCGCAACCTTTGAGCCGAAGATTTGCGGCAGCACCTCGCTGGCCGGACGTGCCTTGGCGAAGTTTTCCGCCGTCCATTCCGGGTTTTCGTCGTCCAGTAGTTCAGGGTTTTGCTTTTTGCTCATGCTGTTTCACCTCTCGTTTGTTCGCCTTGCGCAGGCTGATGACATGCACCTTGCCAGCGCGGGGCGTGAACACCACAGCGTGCAATCGGTCACCGATAAATCCGAGTGCCCGATACCGGCGCTCGCCGTAGTCCTTCCGATCATCCTCTTCGATCACCGCGTCAGACCAATCAAGCTGCGCAACCAGTGAGAACGACAGGCCGCGATCACGTTCGTTGCGCTTACTTTGGCGGGGTCAAAGCTGATGTCCATGTGAATTATCGTACTCACATAAAATTGGGTTGTCAAATTATTTGTGGCGACAAATAATGCCGTGATACCATTTCAATAATGCAAGGCAGAACCTAACGCCGTTATTGGGCATTTCGGGTGCTTAAATTGCGGAGTTGCGGAGGCGAAAGCATAATAAGCCATTGATTTCCCTTATTTCTTCTGGAAACTTGAAAACCGGCGAGGGTGAAAGCCCTCCGTGAGTTCGAATCTCACCGCCTCCGCCAGTACACCGCTCAATCGCCAAATTTAAAGCGAACCGTGCTGCTGACTCACATGGGTTTTATCGTAGTCATCCTGGCAAGCCACGCAGCGCAACGCGGCCGGGTTGGCGGTCAGGCGCGCCAGGGGAATGGCGATGCCGCAATCCTGGCAAGCGCCGAACTCGGGGCTATCCAGATGCCTGGCCGCTGCCTCCAGTTCTCGCCACTGGTTGACTTCAATGTCGAGCCGCGCCGAGGCGACATCGGCCAGCGACGATGCCAATGCCTCGTCGCTGCTATCGCCCGCCGAGTGGCCAAGAATGGCGGCGAACTGATTTTGCTCACTCTCCGACAAACCAGCTCGGATATACTCCGCCAACGCCCCCCGTTGCCGGTCCAGGGCATCTCGCACCACTTGCAGTTGCTGTTTTGAATACGTGGACATGTCATTTCCCGATGCTAGGTTTGAACATCCGAAAGAGATTCTTAGCGAACCCCCTAAGCTTCATTATGGCTTGGGCGGCGTCCGCTTCAAGACGAATTTACCAAGGCGCCACGGCTAGACCCGGCATAAGATTCGCGCCACGCTTAGTCAGCCGGTTTCAATATCTCTTCACCTTTGATGCGCCCAGATAAAAGTTATGTGACCACCCTGATCCTGTTCGGCCTGGCCGAACTGGTCCTGGCTGCCTGGTGGATAAGCAGCGATTGGCCCGGTCCGGGTGGTCTGCGCACGGCCTTAATCGCGGCGGCGATACTGGTGCCCATTTCAGCCCTGGTTATCGTCTATCTGCTTCAATTCGGTCGTCACCGCGACCTGCTGGAACGCTCGGAGCAACGCGCCAATCTCGCCCTGGACTGCGCCCGGATGGCCTATTGGGATGTCGATATCGCCACCGGCAGGGGGATCGTGAATGCCCGTTGGCATGAGCTGCTCAGCACCGTGCCGGAACAAGTCGGCGACTGTATCCACGATACCTGGGTCACCATGCTGCACCCCGACGACCGGCAACGGGTGCTGGAAGTCGGACGACGCTACAAACAAGGCGAGATAGCCGTATACGAAGTCGAATACCGCAGCATCACCAGCCAGGGCGAGACCCGCTGGTTCGCCTCCAAGGGCATGATGGTCGGTCATGGCACTGAACACTCGCCGCAACGCATGGTCGGCGTATTCCAGGACATCACCGAACGCAAGCGTGTCGAAGTCGACCTTCGTCATGCCAAGGAAGAAGCGGAGACAGCCAACCGGATCAAGTCGGAATTACTGGCCAACATCTCGGGCCAGATACGCGCCCCCATGAACGGCTTACTCGAATTGGACCGGGACGCTGCTTAACAGCCCGTCAGGCAGCCTGCAACACGCTCAGATACGCACCCTCAAGGAATCGTCCGAGTCGCTGTTAAAGATCATCGACGACCTGCTGGATTTCACCAGGATCGAGGCTGGCACTCTCAGTTTGTCGCCCGAGCCCGCCGCAATACGAGAAATCGTCCGGCTGACCCTGCAACCGTTCTATCCGCTGACCCAGGCCAAACGACTGGAACTCACCTCCGTCATCGGCGACGACGTACCAGACCAGGTTGTTTGCGATCCAGTGCGCCTGCGTCAGATACTGGCCAATCTGATCGGCAACGCCATCAAATACACCGACGCCGGCCGGATTGAGCTTGGTGTCACCCGACAGGCTGAAACAGACTCGCATTTACGCCTCGAATTCAGCGTCAGGGACACCGGTATCGACATCCCGGCCAAGACCCAGAGTTCTATCTTCGAGCTATTCAAACAGGCCAATGACGTCAGTGCCCGAGATCACTACGGCAGCGGCCTCGGACTGACCATCGCCGCCCATCTGGTCGGTCTGATGGGCGGCCGGATCGAACTGGCCTCACGCCCGGGCCAGGGCAGCCGGTTCAGCTTCGTGTTGGACCTGGGGAAGGTTGCCGACCGGGACTTGATGCAGCACAGCACTGTTACAGCTTGAAGGCCGCTATCTCAGAGCAGCACAGACGTTGGCAAATCCTGCCTGACTCATCGTCTTGGCCAAACACGCGAGGCTTACCCATCGACGGGCTGCACCGAGCCGGGCAGGCAGGTTAGAATCGCGGCCCACGCCCTCGTAGCTCAGTGGATAGAGCATCCCCCTCCTAAGGGGAGGGTCGCCCGTTCGATTCGGGCCGAGGGCACCAATAAACCTGAGCGCTTCGGTTGGCGCGGGCAGACCGTGCCAACCGCATCATGTGGTTCCGGCAGCCAAGGGGTCTTGTGCCTACAGGCGTGAAACATGTGCTTCAATGCTAGGCGTCGCTGCTTTATTCTTCCGCCAGCCACTCCAGGGCGGCGCCCGGATCGTCGAACACCCGCAGTTCACCATCGACCAGCAGGCTGTTCAGCCAGACGATCCAGGCCATCCATTCGTTGCCGGTGACCACCGCGATCTTGCGGAAATCGTAGCGGTGCTCGCGGTTGAACTTGACCTCTTCCCAGACCACGTCCAGGGTATAGCGAACCATGTCGCGCAAATCCAGCAACAGGTTGACGCCGCCGGCCTTGAGGTGCGCCAGTACGTGTTGTTCAAATTCCTTATAATCGGTCACGGTGAATTCACCTATGACTGAAATGCTAACCAGCTTGCCCTGGTCCTTGATCGCGATCATCTCGACTCCTAGTCGTTTAACAATGCCGCCGAATTATGGCGGCGGCCAGCATCCATAAGAAACTCATGCCGCTCATTCGGGCTCGGTCGGCAAACGCGGCGCCGCTTCCACCATGGCCGGCATCGGCAATTCCTTGTCGGCATCGGCGGCCTTGAGGTCGCGGAACTTGCGCGCCGACACCAGCACCCGGGTCTCCAGCGAGGCCATGGCCTTGTTATAGGCATCGGTGGCCTGACCGAGATTTTTTCCGACGCCGAGCCAATGCCCGGTCATGGTCGCCAGACGATCATACAGTTCCTTGCCCAGAACCGATATTTGCCGGGCATTCTCGGCCAGTGCCTCCTGCCGCCAGCCATAGTAAACCGCCTTCAGCAGCGCCAGCAGGGTGGTCGGCGTGGCCAGGATGACCCGCTGTTTGGCGGCGTATTCGATCAGGTTCGGGTCACGCTGCAAGGCGGCGCTGAAATAGGCCTCGCCGGGCAGGAACAGCACCACGAATTCGGGCGACGGTTCGAACTGGGCCCAGTAGGCCTTGGCGGCGAGGCTGACGATATGCTCCTTCACATGTCGTGAGAAACGGTCCAGAGCCAACTCGCGTTGTGCTCGTCCTCGGCGGCCATGGCATCCATAAAGGCGTCGATCGGCGTCTTCACGTCGACCACTATGGTCTTGCCGCCGGGCAGGCGCACCAACATGTCCGGGCGCTGCCGACCGGCCTCGGTGGTCACGCTGGACTGCTCATCGAAGTCGCAACGGGACTGCATTCCGGCCAGCTCGACCACCCGGCGCAACTGCACTTCACCCCAGCGGCCGCGGACATCCGGCCGGCGCAAGGCGTTGCCCAGGGTACGCGTCTCCCGCTGCAAGGCCTGCTGCGAGTCCAGCAACTGGCGCACCTGCTCGGATAACGCCGTATAGGCCACGGCCCTGGTCTGCTCCAGGCCGATGGTCTGGCCTTCCAGCTTGGCCAGGGTCTCGGCCAGTGGCTTGACCAGGGTTTCGACCGCCTTGTTACGCGCTTCGAGGTCGCCCTTCGCGCCTTCCTGAAACTTACCAAGGCTCTCCCGGGCAAGGTCAAGGAAGGCCTGGTTGTTGTTGCTCAGTGCCTCGGCGGACAGGGCACGGAAGGCATCGGCGGACTGGGCCCGGGCCTCCGCCAGCAGTTTCAGCTTATCGGCCAGCGCCGCCCGTTCGCTACCGAGTTCGGTTTCCAGCCGGGCAATCCGGATTAGCAAGCCGCCGCGCTCGGCCAGCCAGCGGCCGCGCAACCAGAACAGGACGATGGCGAGAACCAGCAGGCCCGCCATGAAGGCCAAGGCAATTTCCATTTAACTATCTCGATAACCACGGCGGCGGCCGCCATTGCTGGCATGATACAGGTTTATTCAAAACAGCTACTGGACGCTCCCGATGCCTTTTATCGTGCTCAAAAAACTGGAACTGGCCTACGGTCACTGGCCCCTCCTGGACGGCGCTTCGCTGGTGCTCGACAAGGGTGAGCGGGCCGGCCTGATCGGCCGCAACGGCACCGGCAAGTCCAGCCTGCTCAAGATCGTTGCCGGCGAGCAGATGGCCGATGCCGGCGAGGTCTGGCGCCAGCCTGGCCTGCGCCTCGGCTATGTACCCCAGGAACCGGCATTCACGCCCGGCCACACCATCTACGAAGCGGTAGCGGAGGGCGTCGGCGCGGCGCGCGACCTGCTCCTGGCCTATCACCAGGCGACCCATGGGATGGCGCAAGGCGACGGCGACATGGCCGAACTGGATCGCCTAAGCCATGAGCTGGAGATGCATGATGCCTGGCGGCTCGGCAGCCGGGTGGAAGAGGCGCTGAGCCGGCTGAACCTGCCCGCCGATGTCGCGGTGGCCACCCTGTCCGGCGGCCAGAAGAAACGGGTCGCACTGGCCCGCGCCTTGGTCGCCAAACCAGAACTGCTGTTGCTCGACGAGCCGACCAACCACCTTGATTTTGCCGCTATCGAATGGCTGGAGGGCCTGCTCAACGGTTACAACGGCGCCTTGCTGTTTGTCACCCATGATCGGCGTTTTCTGGATAACGTGGCCAATCGCATCATTGAGCTGGACCGTGGCCAGTTACGGGAATACCAGGGCAATTTCACCGCCTACCAGGTCAAGAAGGCGGAACAGTTGGAGGTGGAGGCGGCCCAGAGCCGCAAGTTCGACCTGTTCCGGAAGCAGGAAGAGGTCTGGATACGCAAGGGTATCGAGGCCCGCCGGACCCGCAATGAGGGCCGGGTGCTACGCCTGGAGGCGCTGCGCCGGGAACGGGCGGCGCGGGTCAACCGCCTCGGTCAGGTCGGTTTCGCACTCGATGCCGGCGAGCGCTCCGGCAAGTTGGTAGCCGAACTGGAACACGTATCCCACGGCTATGACGGCCGGCCGCTGATCCGTGATCTGTCGGTCACCATACTGCGCGGCGACAAGCTCGGCCTGATCGGGCCGAACGGCTGCGGCAAGACCACGCTGATCCGGCTCATCCTGGGCGAATTAAAGCCAGACCAGGGCCGGGTGCGCCAGGGCACGAACCTGCAGGTGGCCTACTTCGACCAGTTCCGGAACACCCTTGACGATGACGCGACCCTGATCGACACCATCTCGCCCGGCGGCGATACCGTGGAAATCGCCGGCCAGCGGCGGCACGTCATAGGCTATCTGGAGGAGTTCCTGTTCCCGCCCGAGCGGGTCCGCGCCAAGGTGTCGGCCCTGTCCGGCGGCGAGCGCAACCGGCTATTGCTGGCCCGCCTGTTCGCCCGCCCGGCCAACCTGCTGGTGCTGGACGAACCGACCAACGACCTGGACATCGACACCCTGGAGTTGTTGGAGTCCCTACTGCAAAACTATGCCGGCACGGTCATCCTGGTCTCCCACGACAGGACCTTTCTGGACAATGTGGCGACCCAGTCGCTGGTGTTCGAAGGCGACGGCAAGCTGACCGAAATAGCCGGCGGCTATGGCGATTGGCTTGCCTACAAGGCGCGCCAGGCGGCGCCGACCGGCACCAAGCCGGGGCGGACAAAAACCGCGCCGGCGCCAGCCAGGAAGGCCGAAAAGAGCCGCCTCAGCTACAAGGAGGCCAAGGAGCTGGCCGCCATGCCTGACCTGATCGCGCGCCTGGAGGCCGAACAGAGCGAGTTGAACGGCCGCCTTAGCAACCCGGCCATCTACCGTGACCAACCAGACGCGGCGGTCGAGCTTAAGACTCGCCTCGATATCATCGAGGCGGAATTGCTGGCACTGCTGGAACGCTGGGAAGGACTGGAACAGCGTCAGTCGGCGGGCTGATGCAAGGGTGCTAGGAGCCTAGTGGCATCGGCTGGCCATCGAGCAGATTGAGCCAGCCACGGGCGATGCGATACAGCACCCAGATACCGGCGCCAAGCACCAACAACAGGGCGGCCGGGATGCCGATGAGGCTAATCGCCAATAATCCGGCGACCACAAACCAGAGCAGCGCAAACCAGAAGGTCCGTATCTGCCAGCGGAAATGCGATTCCAGCCAACTACCGCGCGCGTCACCACGCTTCACGTAGTTGATGATGACTGCAATGATCGAAGGCCAACCGGACAAAAAGGCGGTCACCACGAAGGCCGCGCTCAACAAGCCAGACAGCGCGCTGAAGGCGTGCAGGCCGTAGATGACGTGGGTCAGGGTCAGCAGATTGTTATCGTTTGGCGCGGCCGGCGCCGGCGGTTGCCGCAGGTCTTGCATCGGGGAGCCCATGACCAAGTTCAAGGGAATGAAGGGATGGTCGATTCTCCCTCTTTCGCATCCCGGTGACCACAGACCGTTTGCCGCCCGTCCGGCCACAGTGCATCATTCCGGGATGAAAATCGCACTGGCCCAATTCGACGCCACCGTCGGCGACCTGGACGGAAATATACATAAGATCGCGGCCTGGGCGGCACGGGCCGCTGCGGCCGGGGCAACGCTTATGCTCACCCCGGAGTTGGCCGTCAGCGGCTATCCGCCGGAAGACCTGGCCTTGCGGCAAGATTTTTACCAGGAAACCGCCAAGCGCCTGAACGACCTGGCGCTGACCTTGCCGCCGACCCTGACCGTTGTGGTCGGCGTCCCATTCATGGCCGACGCCGGCCGTTACAACGCCGCCGCCGTCTTGCGCGGCGGCCGGGTCGAGGCGGTCTATCGCAAACAATGCCTGCCCAACCATTCCGTTTTTGACGAGTTGCGCACCTTTATGCCGGGCCATGAGTCCTTGGTGTTCGATGTTGGCGGCGTCCGCTTCGGGATAGTCATATGCGAGGACCTCTGGCAACCGGGCGCGGCGGTGCAGGCCAGATCGGCGGGGGCTGCGTGTCTGCTGGTGCTCAACGCCTCGCCGTACCACAAAAACAAACAGACCCTACGCCACGATGTCGCCCGCCAGCGGGTCCGGGAGACCGGCATGGCCATGATCTATGTCAACCTGGTGGGCGGTCAGGACGAACTGGTGTTCGACGGCGGTTCCTTCGCCATGGACGACCGGGGCGAGGTAAGCGCCCAGTTTCCGCTGTTCGAGGAAGGGTTGTTTTTTGTCAGCCTGACGGGCGGGACGCCTAAAGGCGAAATCCATCGCCTCCCCGGACTGGAGGAAAGTGTTTACCGGGCCATGGTGCTGGGGGTGCGCGACTACGTCGACAAGAACGGCTTTCCGGGCGTGATCGTCGGCTCGTCGGGCGGCGTGGACTCGGCCCTGACCTTGTGCGTGGCGGTCGACGCACTGGGGCCGGAACGGGTCCAGGCGATCATGATGCCTTCGCAATACACCGCCGATATGAGCCTGGCGGATGCCCGGACACTGGCCGAAAATCTCGGGGTAGACCACAGCGAGCTGCCTATCGGGGCGCTGTTCGACGACTTCCGCAACGCATTGGCCGAGGAATTTCACGGCCTGCCGGAAGACCTGACCGAGGAAAACATCCAGGCCCGGGTGCGCGGCGTGTTGCTCATGGCGCTGTCCAACAAGTCGGGCAAGATGGTGCTGACCACCGGCAACAAGAGCGAGATGGCGGCCGGCTACGCCACGCTGTATGGCGACATGGCCGGCGGCTTCGCCGTGCTCAAGGACGTGACCAAGACGCTGGTCTGGCGGCTGGCGCATTATCGCAACAGCCTATCGCCAGTGATACCCGAACGCATCATCGACCGGCCGCCCACGGCGGAACTGCGGCCCAACCAGAGCGACCAGGATAGTTTGCCGCCGTATGCGGTTCTGGACGGCATCATGGAACGCTACATGGAACAGGACATGGCCCCGCGCGACATCGTCGCCCAGGGTTTCGAAGAGGCGGCGGTACGTCAAGTGGTGCGTCTAATCGATCGCTCGGAATACAAGCGCCGGCAATCTGCACCGGGCGTGCGCATCACCGAACGGGGCTTCGGCCGCGACCGGCGCTATCCCATCACCAACCGCTACCAAGCGCCATTTTGACTCGTTCCGGCGTTTCCGCGCCGGCGGGAAGCCAGTAGAATCGCGCCTTGAACACCCGTATTGGCCAGTATCACCAGGAGACAGCAATGAAAAAGATCGAAGCGATCATCAAGCCATTCAAGTTGGATGAAGTCCGCGAGGCCCTGTCGGAGGTCAATGTGACCGGTCTCACGGTCACCGACGTCAAAGGCTTCGGCCGCCAGAAGGGCCACACCGAACTTTACCGGGGCGCCGAATATGTGGTCGATTTCCTGCCCAAGGTAAGGATGGAGATGGTCGTCGCCGATGGCATGGTCGAGACCGCCATCGAGGCCATCGTCAAGGCGGCCCGCACCGGCAAGATCGGCGACGGCAAGATATTCGTCACCAATGTCGAGCAGGTGATACGTATACGGACCGGCGAGACAGGAGAGACGGCGGTTTGAGGTATCGCCGAACGACGGCGAATCGATCCTTATCTTTCATGAGGATGGGGAGTACCGCCAACTCACCGTCGATATTCAGGACAGCCTCACGGCGCTGGAAACCAATGCGGCGCCCGACATCGCCCGCCTGGCGCGCAAGCTGCGCAAGCGCTTTGTCGCGCTGACCGTCATCGACTTCTTCCCCGGCGAGGCGCAACGCCAAGTACGGGGACAACTGGACACACTGGAACACCGTATTCTGGCCAAACAGTCGCCGGACG
>JAIMKU010000056.1 GCA_020692235.1 Hydrogenophilus sp. | reverse complement strand
TCGCCCAGTTCGCGGGAGGGGATTTCACGCTCGCCCAGGGTCAGCAGCTTTTGCAGGATTTGGGCCACCGCGTCGTCTACCAGTTCGGCCGACACCGAGCGTTTATGCAAGGCGCGGCGAAAGCTTTCGCGCAGTTTGGCCTCGGAGAATTCCTCGCGGATGCCATTGGCCTTGACCACTTGGGGCAAACGGATGTCCGCCGTCTCATAGGTGGTAAAGCGTTTTTCGCACTTGGCGCAGCGACGGCGGCGACGAATCGACGCGCCATCCTCGGATAGGCGCGTCTCCACTACCTGGGTGTCAAGCGAACCGCAGAAGGGGCACTTCATGAACGCGCCCTAACTCCTCATTTACCGTAGACCGGGAACTTGGCGCACAGCTTCTGTGCCTCGGCCGCGACATGGGCGATGACCGCCTCGTCGTTGGCTGCCTCCAGCACGTCGGCGACCAGGTGTGCCAGTTGTTCCGCCTCGATTTCCTTGAAGCCGCGAGTGGTCATGGCCGGCGTGCCGATGCGGATGCCGGAGGTGACGAAGGGTTTCTGCGGGTCGTTGGGGATGGCGTTCTTGTTCACCGTGATGTGAGCACGGCCGAGGGCGGCCTCGGCCTCCTTGCCGGTCAGCCCCTTGCTGCGCAGGTCCACCAGGAAGACATGGCTTTCGGTGCGGCCGGAGACGATGCGCAGGCCACGTTCCTCGGCCAGCACCCTGGCCATCAGCCGGGCGTTGGCCATGACCTGTTCCTGATAGTGTTTGAAGTCCTTGCTCGCCGCCTCCTTGAAGGCCACCGCCTTGCCGGCGATGACGTGCATCAGCGGGCCGCCTTGCAGGCCGGGGAAGATGGCGGAATTGATCGCCTTCTCGTGCTCGGCGCGCATCAGTATGATGCCGCCGCGCGGGCCGCGCAGGGTCTTGTGGGTGGTCGAGGTGACCACGTCGGCGTGGGGCACCGGGTTCGGATAAACCCCGGCGGCGATCAGGCCGGCGTAGTGGGCCATATCGACCATGAAGATGGCACCGACTTCCTTGGCGACCTTGGCGAAGCGGGCGAAGTCGATGCGCAGGGCGAAGGCCGATGCGCCGGCGATGATGAGCCGGGGCTTGTGTTCGTGGGCCTTTGCTTCCATGGCGGCGTAGTCGATGTCCTCGTTGGCGTCGAGACCGTAGGCGACCGCGTTGAACCACTTGCCGGACATGTTGAGCGCCATGCCGTGGGTGAGGTGGCCACCCTCGGCCAGGCTCATGCCCATGATGGTGTCGCCCGGTTTGCAGAAGGCCATGAGCACCGCCTGGTTGGCCTGGGAACCAGAGTTGGGCTGGACGTTGGCGGCCTCGGCGCCGAACAGTTTCTTGACCCGGTCGATGGCCAGTTGCTCGGCGATATCGACCCATTCGCAGCCGCCGTAATAGCGCTTGCCGGGATAGCCCTCGGCATACTTGTTGGTCAGCACCGAGCCCTGGGCCTCCATGACCGCCGGGCTGGTGTAGTTTTCCGAAGCGATCAGCTCGATGTGGTCTTCCTGGCGCCGGACCTCGCCTTGAATGGCGGTCCAGAGTTCGGGGTCCGTATTACGGATAGTGTGATCTGCAGAGAACATGGTAAAACGCCCGAAAATTCAAATAAAACGTGATATTACCGTGTCTGGCCGGCTTCTGGCGATGGCGAATTGCGCCCGGCGGCACGGCATGATCCGCGCCTTATGTCGACTTGGGGTTGCCCTCGACCATGGCGCGGAAGGCCTCGATCTCCCCTCGCGGGCCAAGCACCACCAGCACATCCTGTGCATCCAACTTGTGTTCCCCGCCACGCGGCACGAAGATCAGGTCCATGCCTTGTTCCACATCCACCACGCCCAGCAACAGTACATTCTGGGTGGTTGCCAGACGCAGGGCGGCAAGCGGTCGGCCATTCAGCCAGGAGTGGGGAGGGATGACGATCTCGGCAATGTTGAGGTCCTGGTGGCCGAACACGGTCTGCTCCAACAGATCCACGACTTCGGGCCGCTCGATCAGATCGTGCGTCCTGGCGCCGCTTATTTCATAGGGATCCACCACCTTGTCAGCACCGGCGGCCAGCAGCTTGCCTGCCGCCTGAGGGTCCTGGCAGACGGCAATAATGCGCAACTTGGCGTCCAGGGCTCGGGCGGAGATAGAGAGAAAGACGTTTTCCGAGTCCTCCGGCAGCAGGCAAAAGACCTTTTCTATCCTGTGGCCGATGCCCACCGCCCGCAGACTGGCGTCATCGGTGTAATCGAGCTGGCGCGCCTCGAAGCCCTCCCGCTTGGCCACCTCCACGAGAGCGACATCGTGATCGACCATGACAAACCGGGTGTCGCCCGCCCGCAGGCGATGCGCCACCTCCATGGCCATCGGATTGCAGCCGAACAGGGCCAGCTTGGCGTGGGTCATGCGTGCATCCAGAAGGGTTTCTTTCTGTTGATGGACGCCTTGAAACGGTTCAGGCTGAGTTCATGGCCGATCATCATCAGGATATCGTGGGCATGGAGATGGAAATCCGGCTTCGGATTGAAATAGAACCGTTTTCCCGTCAGCTCGTAATGGGGGTACTCCGGCGTGGCCGGCATTTCGTGGCTTCGGACTACGCCGAACAGGATGAGGCGTTGCCCCCCGAGACCGAGCGCGCCGACACGCTGGCTGTCCAGCCCTGAACCCGGTGGCACCACCACAGGCTCCAGGTACACATTTTTGTTCCGGTTCAACATGTCATACAGGGCATCGAAGGCCACCGGCTGGCCGATGAACTCAGCCGCCATGTGCGCCACGATCTCGTAGGGCCTGACCACATGGTTGGCGCCGGCCTGGGTCAGCTTGCGCACCGTTTCCGCCTTGTTGGCTCGCGAAATGATGGTGATGTCCGGGGACATCTGCCGGGCAGTCAGGGTGATGTAGACATTGCTGACGTCATCGTGGGTCAGGCAGAGTATGTGGGTGGCCTGACGACCCAGGCCCAGGTTGCTGAGAATGGTCGAATTGGTGGCATCCCCGGCGATGGCCAGATAGCCCAGTTTCCTGGCCTGCTCAACGGTGTTCTCGTCCTTGTCGATGATCACGAACCCGTCCCGGCCGGCCTTCATGCGTTCGGCCACCACCTGGCCGATGCGGCCAAAACCGCAGACGATGATGACGCCGGACAGGCGCTCAGTCTCGGAGTACACCCGGTTGTCATGCAACTCGCGCAGCTTCTCGTGGAAGGCGGTCACCACGATGGACGTGGCGAAGGAGATCACACCGATGCCGACGAATACCAGCACCATGGCCACCACCCGCCCCTCGGTGGTGGTCGGCACGATGTCACCATAGCCCACCGTCGTCACCGTGATGACCGACCAATACAAGGCATCCATGAGCGAGGTGACACTGGGGTCCGGTTGTTCGGCCTCGAACAGGTAGAGGGCAATGGTGGACACCATCACGATGAAACCAACGAACAGGCCCAGGGTGAGGAGCTCGAAGCGCTTCTCCACCAACACCCGGCCGAAGACCGACATGTTGTGTGCATAGCGGAACAGCTTGAGCAGCCGGAAGATCAGGAAGATGCGCAGGAAGCGCAGGGGCCGGTAGCTGGGCAGGATGGCGAGCAGGTCGATGATCGCCATGGGGGTGGCCATGTAGGCCAGCTTGCGCCGGGCGATCTCCCACAGGGTGGGGGTCAGGAGAAAGGGCTGGCCCACCAGGTCGGCCCGTTCGTAATACTCGATCAGTATCTTGTGGCTGTCACTGTAAAGCCACATGCGGGCGAGGTATTCGATGACGAAGACGCCGACTATGAACAGCTCATAAAGATCGGCATAGGCCCCCAGGTCGTGGCGGACCTCATAGATCAACTGGATCACGCTGGACAGCACCAGCACAATCATCACCATGTCGAAGGCCGCGCGCAACCGCGAACGGGGGTCTTCCAGCAAGCGGTAGGCAAAGGACTTGGCCCGGGTGTATCGCCGGGATGTCTCCAAGCGGTAGGCGAAGCGGATCAGTGCGTCGGGGAAGCTCATGGCCTCAGCCCCGGAAGATGAAATAGGCCGCAGCCAACAGACATAGCCCGGCCAAGAGGTGATTCCAGCTCACGGATTCATGCATGTAGAGCACGGCGAAAGGCACCAACACCGCCAGAGTAATCACCTTCTGCATGACCTTAAATAGCGGTAGCGACGGCGCCGTATAACCGATACGGTTGGCCGGCACCTGCAACAGATATTCGAACCGCGCCACGCCCCATCTGGTCAGCGCGGCAATCGACCACAGCCGGTCGCTGAGATGTTTGAGATGGGCAGACCAGGCGATGGTCGTGAACAAATTCGACAGAACCAACAGCGAAACGGCTTTGAGGATGAGGGCGTTCATGGCCCGTCGATGATACACGCTGCGGCGCCGTCGTCACCGACACGGGCAACGAGGCGACCGGCGAGGAAGGCCACTCCGTAACGGCATTACCTAATGGCTGAAACCTTGTCATCATCGTGTTAAGCCTATCGTGAAGCGGTCAATTGCCGGTTCCGGGTTGCGGCTCAGAGGCACAGAGAACACCGAGTAAAAGCAAACATTGCTCGGTGCCTCCGCGTTTCTGTGGTGAGTCGCTCAGATTGATCTTGAGCAACAATATCACTCTGCCCCTAAAGGTCATTTTTTTGGTCTAGGATGTAACTTACAATAACGCTTACGAAGGGTGAAGTCATGACTAAAAAACGTTGGGCGGGTGCGACAGCAGGTCTGTGGACGGCCGCTATCGTCTTTGCCTGTGCATGGTCCGAAGCCGCGATCAGCGGCTCGACCGTGAAGGGGGTAGTGGAGGACGGCTCCGGTCAGAAAGTAACGAACGCCACCGTCTGGCTCATTCCGGCCGCTGATGTGGCGGCGATGGCCAAGACGCCGGTTGAGGTCAAGAAGGGCGCCAAGAACGATGAACCTTTGGAAGACAGCCTGAATGCCAACCGCGAGCGCTATGCCAAGGCCAAAAGCGACGCCAAGGGTAAATTCCGTGTCGCCAAGGTGCCTGCCGGCAAATATTTCCTCTATGTCGAGCCGGCCAATAGCACCTACCTGCCTGGCGGCGACAGGACGCGCAAGGCCCTATCCACGGCCAAGCTGAAATCTTCTTCGGTGAAGATCAAGTTATCTGGCAACGTGCCTGCCGGAGCTACTTATGTGGGGACCAGTACATGTCTGGACTGCCACCCGAATCGCGCGCACTTCAAATCGACCCTGCATCGCCTCGGCATCCAGGTCATCGGCAAACCGAGCGGACTACAGGATTATTCCCGCTTTCCGAACTACAACAAGGGGCTCGACAAGTTGATGGCCGGAACCAAGTTCTGGTTCCACAGCTATGACAAGACGCGCGGCTTCGACAGGTACCAGATTAGCGACAAGGCGCCGGCCGATCTGGCCAGCGTGAGCTTCACTGCCACCTTCTTCAAGGATGTCGATGGCGCACTCAAATTCCGTACCGAGAACACCAAGGATGCCACGGACCCGGCGCGCGTCTATCCGGTGGACCTGGCCTACGGCGGCGGCCTCTACAAGCAGCGCTATCTCTATCGCGTCGGTGCCAACCACTTCCCGTTCGTGCAGTTCAATCAGAACGGTGATAACAGCTACGGCGACCGTGGCCGCAAACAATGGCGCGATTACCATGCCAACTGGTTGTTCAACGAAGAGACCGGGAAGCTGGCCAATCCGTCCCCGGAACATGCCTTCGACAAGGAGTGTGCGGCCTGCCATTACAACGGCTACACGCTGACCAAGAGCGCGGCGGGCGATTACATTGCCGGTTCGGCCAATGATCGTAACGGCGAGTTGGACAACGATGGCGATGGCCAGCCCAATGAGATCAATATGGGTTGTGAGACCTGCCACGGTGCCGGTTCGGCCCACGTGAAAGCAGAGAGCGATCGCGCGGCCTATATCGTCAGTCCCAACAAGCTGGCGGCGGAACGCGAGTCGATGATCTGCGGCCAGTGCCACAGCCGGCCCCAGGGAAATCTAAAGAACGACCAGCCGGTCAATGCCGCATGGAAGATGATGCCGCCTGGCACCAGCCGCAACACCTTCCTGAATCAATACACCACGCGGGAAGACGCGGCGGCCAAGGGCTACTGGGCGGACGGTCTGCACTCCAAGTCGCACCATCAGCAGTACACCGACTTCCTCAAGTCGACCATGTATCGCAACGGCAACCAACTGGTGGCTTGTTCGGATTGTCATGACCCGCACGGCGAGGCGAAGTTTGCCCACCAGATGAAGACCGATGCGAACACCAGTTCGGCCTGCACCACCTGCCACAAGGACAAGGCCGACATGAAGAAGCATGTGCTGGCCAAGACCCAATGCACCGTGGCGCCGGGCAAGATTACCTGTTCGAGCTGTCACAACACCAAGACCATGCAGACCGGCGCTGGCCTGGGCAAGGGCATGTCGGGCAAGGGCGGTAAGAACTACTGGCTCAACGACATCACGTCGCACCTGTATGACGTCCCGCATAAGGACAACAAGGGAGTGAAGGGCGTCGAACCGGGCAAGGCCATGCCGATTCCATATACCAACCCGTGCGGCGCTGCCTGCCACAACACCAGCAATCTTTGAACGGGTCGTGTCACAGTAAAAACCGCCGGTCTTGCCGGCGGTTTTTTTGTCAGCCCACGTTGACCCTACACGTGAGGTCGGACTCGGTCCGGGATTTATCCCGACGCCGCCGGTTCCATGGGCGGGGGTTGTCGGGATGAATCCCGACCTACGACTGGCAAGCTTCATGGGGTTTCAATCCCAACTGGCGGGGTTGTAGGTCGGGATTTATCCCGACGCGGCGGGTTCTATGAGCGTGTGGTTTTGTCGGACTTCAGCCCGACAAAAAAATCTCTGTCGGGTTGAACCCCGATCTACTTGCCGCTTACCGCTGCCAGTATGCCCTGCAATATGGCGGTGGGCGTGGGCGGGGCAGCCGGGCACATCGACGTCTACCGGGATGACCTCGCGCACTGCGCCGATGGTGGCGTAGTTGGGGCCGAACATGGCGCCGGCCGCGCCGCAACCGCAGTCGCCCATGGCGACAACCCACTTGGGTTCCGGGGTGGCGTCGTAGGTGCGTTTGAGCGCCGTTTCCAGGTGGCGCGAGACCGGGCCGGTCACCAGCAACAGGTCGGCATGTCGGGGACTGGTGGCGAATTTCACGCCGATGCCTTCGATGTTGTAGTAGGGACCGCCCAAGGCGTGGATTTCCAACTCGCAGCCGTTGCAGGAGCCGGCATCGATGCCGGCGTTGGTGAAGCGGTCCTGCAGCCCCGAGTGTTCGTCGTAGATGGCCTTGAGTTCATGCACCTCGGCCTCGATCCGGTCGGCCAGGGCTTCGAGTTCCAGCCTGCCTGGCGCGCTGATATCCACCGCCACGCCGCCCGGTACGATGCAATCGAACAGGTAACGGTGGCCGAACAGCTTGGCCGACAGCCGCAGCCAGTCCTCCCTGAGCCGCCAGAACTGCATGAAGCCGAAGGTCAGCGCCGCGTCGTTGCCCAGATAACCGAGGTCGCCCAAGTGGTTGGCGATGCGCTCAATCTCCAGGAACAGCGCCCGCAGCCAGACGGCGCGGTCCGGGGCGTGGCTGGCGGTCGCGGTTTCGACCGCCAGGCAATAGGCCCAGGCGAAGGCGCTGTGGGAGTCGCCCGAGACGCGCCCGGCCAGTTTGGCGCCAGTGGCGAGGTCCAGGCCCTCGAAGCGTTTTTCAGTGCCCTTGTGGGTATAACCGAAACGCTCTTCCAGCTTGAGTATGCGGTCGCCGATGATGGAGAAGCGAAAATGCCCAGGCTCGATGGTGCCGGCATGGATGGGGCCGACCGGGATTTCGTGGACACCGTCGCCTTCGACCCTGATGAACGGATAGGCATCGAGTTGGCGTATCGGCTCGGCGGCGAAATCGCGCCGTAGCGGGTAGGTATTTTCCGGCCAGGCGTTGTGGCGCAGCCATTTGCGTGCGTCCACCGCGCCCTCGGCCCGAATACCGAGAAGGTCGAAGGCGGCACGTTGCATCCGGTCGGCCTGCGGGAAGATCGCCGCCAGGTCGGGATAAGACGGGTTGTCGGCTGGCAACGTGCTGCTGGTCCAGACCAGTCCGACGCTGGACAGAAACGCGATATGAATTGCGTAGCCCGCGCCCAGATGGCGGTCGTCGGAACCCCACAAGGCGAGCAGTTGCCCGCCTTCGTCCTGGATGCCTCGGGCGAAGGAGGGCAGGCGCTCGGTGTCGAGGGCAAAGCGCCAGATGGCGCCGTCCGCTTGCGGCGTGAGGATGAGTTCGATGTCACCCAGGCGATGTCCCATCTCAGCCCCCCCCAGCAGGTGTGCCGCCTGCCGATACCAGGCAGCCAGATACGGCGGTATGAACAGGCCCAGCATCAGCACCAGGCCGAGGTGGATGAACACCGGGGCGAGGACCGGCATATGCGGCAGGCGCGGCAGTTCGGTCTCGCCAAACACCCATGGGTTGTACCTTGCCGAAGATGGCGGCGAAGGCCACGCCTAGGGCGGTGAGCAGGAAAGGCGTGGCCCAGGCGTGTTCGTGCATGGCGGTGGTGATGATCAGGAATTCGCTGGCGAAGACGCCGAACGGTGGCATGCCCAGGATGGCGACGGTACCCAGCATCAGACCCCAGCCTATGGTGGGGTTGGTTTTAATCAGACCACGGATGTCGTCCATGATTTGGGTGCCGGCCTTTTGCGTGGTATGGCCAACGGCGAAGAAGATGGCCGACTTGGTGAGCGAGTGCATGGTCATGTGCAACAGACCGGCAAAGCTCGCCACCGCACCGCCCATGCCGAAGGCGAAGGTGATGAGTCCCATGTGCTCGATCGAGGAGTAGGCGAACATGCGCTTGACGTCGGTCTGGTGTTTGATGAGGAAGGCGGCCACGACCACGCTGAGCAGGCCGAAGCCCATCATCAAGTTGCCGGCCATGCTGCCACTTGCGTCAGAACCCAGAGCACCATCGACCAGCATCTAGGAACGCATCACCGCGTATAAGGCGACGTTGAGCAAGAGCCCGGAGAGCACGGCGGAGACCGGCGTGGGGCCCTCGGCGTGGGCGTCCGGCAGCCAGTTGTGCAAGGGCACCAGACCGACCTTGGTGCCATAGCCCACCAGCAGGAAGACGAAGGCCAGTTGCAGCACCGTCGGCTCTAGTTGGGTCTTGACCGCGTTGAGGTGGGTCCAGAGCAGCGCGGTGCCGCCGGAGCCAAGCACCTTTTCCGCCGCGAAGTACAGCAGGATGGTGCCGAACAGTGCCTGGGCGATGCCCACGCCGCACAGGATGAAGTATTTCCAGGCCGCTTCCAGCGAGGCCGGGGTGCGGTACAGCGAGACCAGCAGCACCGTGGCCAGGGTGGCGCCCTCCATCGAGACCCAGAGGATACCCATGTTGTTGGTGGTCAGCGCCAGCACCATCATGCCGATAAAGACCTGATAGCTGCTGTGGTAGAGCAGCAGTCGCGTATCGTTGAGCCGGCAGTCTTTTCCAA